>NZ_NEJX01000003.1:0-402709 GCF_002113245.1 Pseudomonas sp. B13(2017) | reverse complement strand
CAAAAAGCTTAAGCGACGGTTTTGATATGGCGAACAGTCCGTTTGCGATGGCGACGCTGACTCACCTTTTCGCCCTTACGGCGAGTCACTTTTTGCCAAACGCGGCAAAAAGTAACCAAAAAACGCTGCGCTCCCATCATCCGGCCCCTACGCTGCGCTCCGGGGTTCCCTCACTCCGGCCTTGCTCCCGGGAGTACGCGCTGCAGGCCCCATCCATGGGGCCTCAGCGCTTGACGGGCATCCATGCCCGTCACCTCCCTCCGCAAGGCCTGCGTTCGGCCTCCTGAAGTCGCGAAGATCAAGATCAAGATCAAGATCAAGATCAAGATCAAAAGCCAGATCAAAAGCGGGGGTGTGAGCTGAAGTTGCCGCTGATGCTGGCCTGAAGCCGGCGATAGCCGCAGCGCTATCAGCGCAATAGCGAACGGTGGTTGTCCAAAAACCTGCGAAAGAGGACAATTATCGGCTTCCCGTCACAACCAGCGACCTTGCATGGCCTTTCTTGCACTTGGTATCAACCATAAGACTGCCTCGGTAGACGTACGCGAGCGCGTGGCGTTTACCCCAGAGCAGCTGGTAGACGCCCTGCAGCAGCTCTGCCGACTGACATCCAGCCGCGAAGCGGCGATTCTGTCGACCTGCAACCGTAGCGAGCTCTATATCGAGCAGGACCACCTGTCCGCCGATGTGGTGCTGCAATGGCTCGCCGACTACCACCGCCTCAGCCTGGACGAGCTGCGCGCCAGCGCCTACGTGCACGAAGAGCACGAGGCGGTGAAGCACATGATGCGGGTGGCCTCCGGCCTGGACTCCCTGGTGCTCGGCGAGCCGCAGATCCTCGGCCAGATGAAGTCCGCCTACGCCGTGGCGCGTGAGGCTGGCACCGTCGGCCCATTGCTCGGGCGCCTGTTCCAGGCCACTTTCAGCGCCGCCAAGCAGGTGCGCACCGACACCGCCATCGGTGAAAACCCGGTGTCGGTGGCGTTTGCCGCGGTCAGCCTGGCCAAGCAGATCTTCAGCGACCTGGGCCGCAGCCAGGCCCTGCTGATCGGCGCCGGCGAAACCATCACCCTGGTCGCCCGCCACCTGCATGAGCAGGGCGTGCGCCGCATCGTCGTGGCCAACCGTACCCTTGAGCGGGCCAGCATCCTGGCCGAGCAGTTCGGTGCGCACGCCGTTCTGCTGGCCGACATCCCCCAGGAACTGGCCAACAGCGACATCGTCATCAGCTCCACCGCCAGCCAGTTGCCGATCCTCGGCAAGGGCGCGGTCGAGAGCGCGCTGAAACAGCGCCGGCACAAGCCGATTTTCATGGTCGACATTGCTGTACCGCGCGATATCGAAACCGAAGTCGGCGAACTCGACGACGTCTACCTGTACACTGTCGATGACCTGCACGACGTAGTGGCGGAAAACCTCAAGAGTCGCCAGGGCGCGGCCCAGGCCGCCGAAGAGCTGGTGTCGGTGGGGGCCGAAGACTTCATGCTGCGCCTGCGCGAGCTGGCCGCGGTGGATGTGCTCAAGGCCTATCGCCAGCAAAGCGAGCGCCTGCGCGACGAAGAACTGCAAAAGGCCCAGCGACTGCTGGCCAACGGCGGCAACCCCGAAGAGGTACTGGCCCAACTGGCCCGGGGGCTGACCAACAAACTCCTGCACGCACCCAGCGTGCAATTGAAAAGGCTCTCGGCCGAGGGCCGCCTCGATGCGCTGGCCATGGCCCAGGAACTCTTTGCCCTCAACGAGGGCTCGACGGACAAATCCCCGCAATGAAAGCGTCGCTGCTGAACAAACTGGAAATCCTCCAGGACCGCTTCGAAGAACTCACCGCACTGCTCGGTGATGCCGAGGTCATTTCCGACCAGACGCGCTTTCGCGCCTATTCCCGTGAATACGCCGAAGTCGAGCCGGTCTACGCTGCTTATAAAGAGTGGCGCAAAGTCCAGGACGACCTCGAAGGTGCCCAGGCGCTGCTCAAGGACAGTGACCCGGACCTGCGCGAAATGGCCGTGGAAGAAGTGCGTGAAGCCAAGGAACAACTGCTGACGCTGGAGTCGCAGCTGCAACGCATGCTGTTGCCCAAGGACCCCAACGACGGCCGCAACGTGTTCCTCGAAATCCGTGCCGGCACCGGTGGCGACGAGGCGGCGATCTTCTCCGGCGACCTGTTCCGCATGTATTCGCGCTACGCCGAAAAGCGTGGCTGGCGCCTGGAAATCCTCTCCGAGAACGAAGGCGAGCACGGCGGCTACAAGGAAATCATCGCCCGCGTCGAGGGTGAGAGCGTGTACGGCAAGCTCAAATTCGAGTCCGGCGCGCACCGCGTACAGCGCGTGCCCGAAACCGAATCCCAGGGCCGTATCCACACCTCCGCGTGCACCGTGGCAGTACTGCCCGAGCCGGACGAGCAAGCGGCCATCGAGATCAACCCGGCCGACCTGCGCGTGGACACCTACCGCGCATCCGGTGCCGGCGGCCAGCACGTCAACAAGACCGACTCGGCGATCCGTATCACCCACTTGCCCACCGGTATCGTGGTCGAGTGCCAGGAAGAGCGCTCGCAGCACAAGAACCGTGCTCGCGCCATGTCCTGGCTGTCGGCCAAGCTCAACGACATGCAGACCAGCGCCGCGCAGAACGCCATCGCCACCGAGCGCAAGCTGCTGGTCGGCTCGGGTGACCGTTCCGAGCGCATCCGTACGTACAATTATCCACAGGGCCGGGTGACCGATCACCGCATCAACCTGACCCTGTACTCGCTGGACGACATCCTCGCCGGTGGCGTGGAGGCGGTGATCGAACCGCTGCTGGCCGAATACCAGGCCGATCAACTGGCCGCCCTGGGGGACTGATGACCATCATCGCCAGCCTGCTGCGCAACGCGCAGTTGCCAGAATCGCCCACCGAGCGGCTGGATGCCGAGCTGCTGTTGGCCGCGGCCATCGGCAAGTCGCGCAGTTACCTGCACACCTGGCCCGAGCGAATCGTCAGCAGCGAAGATGCCGAGACCTATGCAGGCTACCTGCAGCGCCGCCGTGGCGGCGAACCGGTCGCCTACATTCTCGGGCTGCAGGGCTTCTGGAAGATCGACCTGGAGGTTGCGCCGCATACCCTGATCCCGCGGCCGGATACCGAGCTGCTGGTCGAAGCCGCGCTTGAACTGCAACCCGCCACGCCGGCCAAGGTCCTTGACCTGGGCACCGGCACCGGCGCGATTGCCCTGGCCCTGGCCAGCGATCGCCCGGCCTGGCAGGTAACTGCAGTGGACCGGGTGGAAGAGGCCGCCGCCCTGGCCGAGCGCAACCGCCAGCGCCTGGGCCTGACGAACGCCCAGGTACGGCTCAGCCACTGGTTCGACAGCCTGGCCGGCGAGCGTTTCGACCTGATTGTCAGCAACCCGCCCTACATCGCCGCCGCAGACCCGCACCTGGTCGCCGGTGATGTACGCTTCGAACCCAGCAGCGCGCTGGTGGCCGGCGATGATGGCCTGGACGACTTGCGCGTAATCGCTGCCCAGGCCCCCGCGCACCTGGTGCCGGGTGGCTGGTTGCTGCTGGAACACGGCTACGATCAGGCAGCGGCGGTGCGCGCCTTGCTGGCTGAACAAGGCTTCATCGAGGTCGCCAGCCGCACGGACCTGGGCGGCCATGAACGCATTACCCTGGGGCGCCTGCCATGCTGAGTGATCAGGAACTGCTGCGTTACAGCCGGCAGGTATTGCTGGCCCAGATCGACATCGACGGCCAATTGCGGCTCAAGCAGAGCAAGGCGCTGATCGTCGGGCTCGGTGGCCTTGGCTCGCCAGTCGCCTTGTACCTGGCCGCTGCCGGGGTGGGTGAGCTGCACCTGGCCGACTTCGACACCGTCGACCTGACCAACCTGCAACGCCAGGTGATCCACGACAGTGCCAGCGTCGGCATGAGCAAGGTCGATTCGGCCTTGCAGCGCTTGCAGGCGATCAACCCGGAAATCAGCCTGGTTGCCCATCGCCAGGCTCTGGACGAGGACTCGCTGGCGGCAGCGGTGGCAGCGGTGGACCTGGTGCTGGACTGCTCTGACAATTTCGGTACCCGCGAGGCGGTCAACGTCGCCTGTGTCGCGGCTGGCAAGCCGCTGGTCAGCGGTGCGGCGATCCGCCTGGAAGGGCAGTTGTCGGTATTCGACCCACGGCGTGACTACAGCCCTTGCTACCACTGCCTGTACGGCCATGGCAGCGAAGCCGAACTGACCTGCAGCGAAGCCGGTGTGATCGGCCCGCTGGTGGGCCTGGTGGGCAGCCTGCAGGCGCTGGAGGCGATGAAGCTGCTGGCCGGGTTCGGCGAGCCGCTGGTCGGCCGCCTGCTGCTGATCGATGCTCTCGGCACTCGTATCCGCGAACTGCGGGTCAAGCGCGACCCGGCCTGTGCGGTCTGCGGCAAGCGCGATGGCTGAGCGCTCGGCGCCGGTCGGCGTGATGGATTCCGGAGTCGGCGGCTTGTCGGTGCTCGCAGAGATCCAGCGCCTGCTGCCCAACGAGACGCTGCTGTACGTGGCCGATTGCGGGCACATACCCTACGGCGAGAAGTCGCCGGACTATATCCGTGAGCGTCTCCGACGCATTGCTGCGTTCTTCCATGAACAGGGTGCCAAGGCCATGGTACTGGCCTGCAATACCGCCACGGTGGCGGCGGTGGCCGACCTGCGCGAGTTGTACCCGACCTGGCCGCTGGTGGGCATGGAGCCGGCGGTGAAGCCTGCTGCCGCCGCCACGCGCTCGGGCGTGGTCGGTGTGCTGGCCACCACAGGTACCCTGCAGAGCGCCAAGTTCGCCGCCTTGCTCGACCGCTTTGCCAATGACGTGCAGGTCATCACCCAACCTTGCCCGGGGCTGGTCGAGCTGATCGAGACCGGCGACCTGGCCAGTCCGGCGCTGCGCCAGTTGCTGCAAGGTTATGTGCAGCCGTTGCTGGCCGCTGGCTGCGACACGTTGATCCTCGGCTGCACCCATTACCCCTTCCTGCGCCCGTTGCTGGCCGGCATGGTGCCAGCCGACGTGGCCATCATCGACACCGGTGCCGCAGTGGCGCGCCAACTGCAGCGGCTGCTGGGCGCGGATGACCTGCTGGCCGATGGGCCAGCCCGGGATACCCGCTTCTGGACCAGCGCCGATCCGCAATCACTCAGAAAAATCCTACCTTTGCTGTGGCATAAGTCCGACAGTGTGCAAAGCTTTTCATTGTGAAAAAAACGTGAAAAGAAGCTGAACTATCGTACCACTGCCGTTTTCTATCGCTTTGCCTGACATGAGGCGGATACCAATAACAGCAAAGAAGGATGTTGCTCATGAAGAAGCTGCTTGGCTTGGCGGCGGCTGCCGTCTTCACCCTGGGGCACTCACTGGCGGCGCAGGCTGCCGACGTTTCGTTTTCGGTGGGGCAGACCGGTGACTCGACCATGGTCTATCGGTTGGGGCTGCAATCGAATTGGGATGCGAGCTGGTGGCAGACCAGCGTCGGGCGCCTGACGGGGTACTGGGATGGGGCCTACACCTATTGGGATGGTGACGAGACCGCGAGCAACCATAGCCTGTCGTTCGCGCCGGTGTTCGTCTACGAGTTTGCCGGGGAGTCGGTGAAGCCTTATATAGAGGCGGGGATTGGCGTGGCGGCATTCTCCAGCACCGAGCTGGAAGACAACGAGCTGGGCTCGGCATTCCAGTTCGAGGACCGTATCGGCTTTGGATTGCGCTTTGCCGGTGGGCATGAGATTGGCGTGCGGGCGATTCACTATTCCAACGCAGGCATCAAGCAGCCCAACGATGGGGTGGAGAGCTATAGCCTGCATTACCGCATGGCGCTCTGAGCTCTCCTGTGCCGGCCTCTTCGCGGGTGAACCCGCTCCCACAGGGGGCTTACATAGCTTGAGATCTATGAGGTACCTGGAGGAGCAACTGTCTTGCTCCATTACTCAGGCTACCTCATCACCTTGTAGGAGCAGCCTTGTGCTGCGAAGAAGCCATTGCTGCAGAAGAACATCTGCTGCCCTACTGCCCTCTTCGCAGCACAAGGCTGCTCCTACAGGTTATGCGCATGACTTCAAGCCGATGCGGTCGAGGTGGGAGCCGGCTTGCCGGCGATAGGGCCGGAACGGTCACCACATCGATTACTTGAGTGGCAAAGGCCACAGGCTAGTCAGATCCAAAGCCTCCAGCACAAGCTCGGGCTCCCTCTGCGGCCACCGCCGCAGCAGCTCTTCTGCCGCATTCTGCGGCGTCCACGCCTCCGGTATCGCCTGCGCCGGTGTCACAGGTGTCTTCAACGACTGCGGCCCCACCACGGTCAGCTCGACCCCCTGCGCCTTCAACGCCTGACGCTGCTCGCGCATCCACTGCGGCATGTTGTTCCAGCCCGCAGGCGCCTGCGTCGGTGCATGCAGCTGCAGCGCCGAATAACGGTTGAACACCGCCATCACCTGCGGTGAGTCACCCTTCGCCAGCAAAGGCAGCGCTTTGGCCAGGCAATGCTCGCCGGCCAACTGGTTGTCAGTGACGATCGCCTCGAACAACTCGCTGTCCGCCACATCGTCCGCCAGGTAGTCGCTGGTACCGGCATTGATGATCAAACCGTCCAGCGCGCACCAGGCATGGCATATCTGCTGGCTGGCCTGGGCCGCCTGGTGTTCTTCGTGCAACTGCCACGGCAAGCGCAACAGCTGGCTGCCATAGCGTGCAGCCAGGGCATCCAGTGCCTCGCCATGCTTGGCGCTTGCAGCTACCCGGTGTCCTTGCTCGAGTAACCCTTCCACTAACGCCAGGCCAAGTCCATTGCCTGCTCCCGTCACCCAGATACTGCGTGCGTTGTTCAAGATGCTGCCCTCTGATCCTGCCGGCGCGGGAGGTTCTTGAATGCCTCCAGTGCGCGCTGACGACTGCTGTCGAGATCGACAATTGGACTGTGATAGGAATATCTAGCAAAAAGATCGGCCGACTTCACGGGGAAATGAATGGCTTTTTCATCCAGCCCCTGCAATTCCGGCAGCCAGTGCCGAATGAAACGCCCCTGCGGGTCGAAACGCTGCGACTGCGAAACCGGGTTGAAGATGCGGAAATAGGGCACTGCGTCGGTGCCAGTGGACGCGCTCCACTGCCAGCCACCGTTGTTGGCGGCCAGGTCGCCGTCTATCAGGTGACGCATGAAATGCCGCTCGCCCTTGCGCCAGTCGATCAACAGGTTCTTGCTGAGGAACATGGCCACGATCATGCGCAGGCGGTTGTGCATCCACCCGGTATCCAGCAGTTGGCGCATGGCGGCGTCGATGATCGGGAAGCCGGTCCGGCCCTGTTCCCAGGCTTCGAGGTCGGCCGGTGCATCGCGCCAGGGCAGGGCTTCGGTCTGGGCGCGGAAGGCGCGGTGACGCGAGACCTGTGGATAACCGGTCAGGATGTGTTTGTAGAATTCGCGCCAGAGCAGCTCGTTGATCCAGGTTTGCACGCCGCTGCTGCCGCTGTCGAACTCGCCGCGGTTGCTGGCCAGGGCGCCGTGCAGGCACTGGCGCGGCGAGATCACGCCTGCGGCCAGGTAGGCCGAGAGCTGGCTGGTGCCGGGCTTGGCAGGCAAGTCGCGCAGCTGTTGGTAGTCGTCGATGGTTTCGTCGAGAAAACGGGTCAGCCGCGCCTGCGCTTCGGCTTCGCCGGCCGGCCAGTGGTCGCGCAGTGTTTGCGCGGGTTTTTCGAAGCCGTCCACGTGCTGGGGGATCGGGTCGCTGCTGACCTGCAGCGGTGCCTGGCGTTTCACCCGCTGGGCCAGGGCGGGAAGGCCGCGGTGCAGGTGCTCCAGGCAGTTCTTCTTGAACTGGCTGAACACCTGGAAGTAGTCGCCGCTGCGGGTAAGGATGGTGCCTGGGCGGAACAACAGCTGGTCGAGGTGGCTGTGGGCCTGGATGGACGACTTTTCCAGCAGCGCGCGGGTGGCGTCGTCGCGACGTTGCTCGTTGATGCCGTACTCCTCGTTCCAGTGCACGCTTTGCACCTGATGCTGGCGGCAGACATCGAGTACGGCCTGTGGCGCCTGGTCCCAGGTGTCGATCCTGCGGATCAGCAGGGGGATGTTCAGGCGCTCCAGCGCCTGGCGCAGGTCGCGCAGGTTGCGCAGCCAGAAGTCGACTTTGCAGGCGGCGTCGTCGTGGGCCAGCCATTGCCCGGGGCTGACCAGCCACAGGGCGAGGGCCGGGCCGCGTTCGCAGGCGGCGCTGAGCGCGGTGTTGTCATCGATGCGCAGGTCGCTGCGCAGCCAGGTCAGGTGCATGGTGCGGTCATCTCTCCAGGCTGGCGGTCATGGGCTTGCAGCAAACGCAATGCCGCCTGAGGGGTATCGAACAGGGCAAGGTTGGGCAGCCTGAGGGCACGCAGCCGGGCTTCGTGCAGCGCCAGCATCGGCCCGCCGGCCAGGGTCGGTACGGGCAGGTTGGACAGGGTGCGTTGCAGCGCCTTGTCATCGATGCGTGGCCCCAGGTGCAGCAGCACGGCGCGCGGCTTGAGCATGGTGACGGCGCGTTGCAGGTGCGCGCCGGCAATGGTGTGCTCCAGTACTTCGACCGGCAGGCCGTTGCTGGTGAACAGCCAGGCGCACAACCACAAACCGGGGCTGAAGGTGTGTTCGCTGTGTTCGGTCAGCAAGATGGCAGGGCCTTGCAGCAACTGGTTGTCGTGGTAGACCCGGGCGCCCAGCTTGCTGCGCAGCCAGCTGTGGAAAAACACCTGCTCCAGCCGTGCATTGAAATAGTTGCGCCAGCGCAGGTCGAGGAGGTCGAGCAGCGGCAATAGCAATTGCTCGCACAGGGTGACAGCCGGGTAAAGGGCCATCGCCTGGTTGAGCTGCTGGTCGAGGGCGCGCTGCGACAGCGTGGCGATGGCCTCGACCAGTTGGAACTGCCGGGCTTGCCAGTCGCCTTTCGGTGGCGTGCTGGCCGGTTTGTCGAGCAGCTCGCGTACCTGGCCGACGGAGGCGCCGCGTTGCAGCCAGGCGAGGATCGCCTCGACGCGTTCGACCTGCTCCAGCGGATACAGGCGATGGCCCTTGGCGGTACGCTGGGGCTTGAGCAGGCCATAGCGGCGCTCCCAGGCGCGCAGGGTGACGGGATTGACGCCCGTGCGGCGAGCCAGCTCGCCGATGGGCAACAGGATTTCAGACGGCATTGCGCAGGCCCAGGCGCTCGGGGTGCGGCTGCAGGTAGGCCTGCTGCTGCAGATACGGGTCGGGGTGCTTGCGCAAATGGTGCTTGAGCAGGGTCAGCGGCACTACCAGCGGTACCACGCCTTGCTGGTATTGGCCGATGATGGCTTGCAGCTCGGCTTTGTCCTGCTGTGTGAGGGTGTCCTTGAAGTAGCCGCTCAGATGCTGCAGCACGTTGCAATGAGTGCCACGGCTGGCACAGCGACGCAGGGCCTGCATCAGCTGGCTGAAATAGCGCGGGCCGATGCTTTGCGGGTCATCGTCCTTGCTCATGTTGCCGAGCAGGCGCCCGAGGCTGCGGTAGGCCTGCGGGTTGTTGGCCATCAGCAGGTATTTGTAGCGCGAGTGGAACCGCACCAGGGCGCCACGGCTCAGGCCTTCGGCCAGCAGGCGCTGCCAGTCGGCGTAGGCGTACACGCGGCTGATGAAGTTCTCGCGCAGCACAGGGTCGTGCAGGCGGCCTTCTTCTTCCACCGGCAGGTCCGGGCGCCGTGCGCAGAACGCCTGGGCATACACGCCCCGCCCACCGTGGAAGGCCGGGTGGCCATTGTCCTGGTACACCTTGACGCGCTCCAGGCCACAGGAAGGCGATTTCTGCATGAAGATGTAGCCACAGATATCGTCGAGTTCGGCTGCCATTTGCTCGCCGTAGTTGCGCAGCGGGCCGGTCAGGTCCATGCCGGGGTTGCGGGTGCCTACCACTTCCGGCTGCTCGGGGTCGCCGACCAGCCGGATCGGGTCGCGCGGCACGCCCAGGCCGATGGCCACCTCCGGGCACACCGGCAACCAGTCGAAATGTTCCTCGAGTTGCATACGGCACAGGTCGGAGGCCTTGTGGCCGCCGTTATAGCGCACGCTGTGCCCGGTCAGGCAGGCGCTGATGGCGATACGCGGCTTGCTGTGGGCAAATGAGTCGTGCATGTGCTGCCTCCCAAAACCTGTACGAGACTAAAAAGTTGTACAGGTTCATTCCAGCACAGCCCGGAAGTTATGCAAACCAGTTTTTTTGTATAACCCTACATCACTCGAGGTGTTCGAGCAGCCGACGCGCCGCTTCCTGACCGCTGAGCCAGGCGCCTTCGACACGGCCGGACAGGCACCAGTCACCGCAGGCGTACAAACCTTGGTCAGCATCGGCCAGCGCGCCCCATTCATGGTTGCTGCTCGGGCGGGCATAAAGCCAGCGGTGGGCCAAGGCAAAAGTAGGTGCCGGCACCACGCAGCCGACCAGTTCGGCGAACTCGCCCCACAGCTGTTCGATCACTTCTTCCTTGGGCAGGTCGATGTGTTGCCGGCTCCAGTCCGAGGTGGCGTGCAGTACCCAGGTGTCGAGCTGCTCGTCACGCCCGGGCTTGCTGCGGTTGCGCGCCAGCCAGTCGAGCGGGTTGTCCTGCACGAAGCAGCCTTGCATCGGGGTTTCCAGCGGGGTCTGGAAGGCCAGGGCGACGGCCCAGGTGGGCTCCATCTGCACACCGGCGGCCACGGCAGCGAGCTTCGGGGTAGCGGCCAGCAACGGCGTGGCCTGTGGTGCCGGCACGGCGATCACCACGCGGCTGTAGGGGCCGTGGCTGCATCCTTCGGTGTCCTGCAGGTGCCAGTACTGCTTGCCGCGGAACACTTCGGCGATGCGGCAACCGAAGTTGACCGTCACGTCCTTGAGCAGGCCGCGGGTGATTGCACTCATGCGCGGCACGCCCACCCAGCGTGTCTGCTCGTCGGGTGAAGGGGTGAGTTCACCATCGCGGTAATTGTACAGCTGTGGCTTCCATTGCTCGGCCCAACCAGCGGCAACCCACTGCTGTACCTGCTCGACAAAGCGCCGGTCACGGGCGGTGAAATACTGGGCGCCGAGGTCCAGCGCGCCAGCTTCGCTGCGCTTGCTGGCCATGCGACCGCCACTGCCGTGGCCCTTGTCGAACAAATGCACGGATTGCCCGGCCTTCTGCAAGGCCTGGGCGGCTGACAGACCGGCGATACCGGCCCCGATGATGGCAATAGGTACTGTCATGATGGCCTCTTCAAACCTTGCTGTAAGCAGACTACGCTGTCAGGCAAACCTGTACAATGCTCAAATTTTGTATAAGGTTATTCCGTGTTGGCAGGCAGGTTGGCCTATGTTTATCCGAGAGCGTCGGGTCAAAAAAGTGCCTTGATGTTAAAAATAGACCACCGCCGCATTCTGCGAGGACACAGCCATGCATATATTGCTGACAGGCGGCACCGGGTTGATTGGCAAGCACCTGTGCCAGTACTGGCTCGGCCAGGGTCATCGCTTGACGGTATGGAGCCGGCGACCTGAGCAGGTGCCGAAAATTTGTGGGAACGGCGTGCGTGGCATTGCCCGCCTGGAGCAACTGGAGGCGGATGATCATCTGGACGCAGTGATCAACCTGGCCGGCGCGCCGATTGCCGATCGGCCCTGGACGGCGGCCCGGCGCAACCTGCTGTGGGCCAGCCGCGTCACCCTCACCGAGCAGTTGCTGGCCTGGCTGGGCAGCCGCGAACAGCGCCCGGAAGTGCTGATCTCCGGCTCTGCGGTGGGCTGGTACGGAGACGGTGGCGAACGTGAGCTGACCGAGGCTTCACCGCCGGTGCGCGAAGATTTCGCCAGCCAACTGTGCATTGCCTGGGAAGAGACAGCGATGCGTTCGCAGGCTCAGGGCATTCGCGTGGTGCTGGTGCGTACCGGGTTGGTGCTGGCCAGTGACGGCGGCTTTTTGTCGCGCCTGCGCCTGCCCTTCAAACTGGGGCTGGGCGGGCCTTTGGGCGACGGGCGGCAGTGGATGCCTTGGGTCCATATAGACGACCAGGTCGCCCTGATTGATTTTCTCTTGCAGCACAAGGATGCCAGCGGTCCTTATAATGCCTGCGCCCCGGAGCCGGTGCGCAACCGCGAGTTCGCCAGGCGCCTTGGCCGCACCTTGCACCGGCCGGCGCTGCTGCCAGTGCCGGCACTGCTGCTCAAAGCGGGGCTGGGTGAGCTGTCGACCCTGCTGCTCGGCGGCCAGCGCGCCCGCCCGGTACGCTTGCTGGCGGCAGGCTTCACCTTCCGCTTCAACGATTTGCAATCGGCCCTGGACAACCTGTCCAGCCGCCTCTGACATAGGACGCTGCATGACCGATCACGCCCTGCTGCTGGTCAACCTGGGTTCCCCGGCCTCCACCTCGGTGGCCGATGTGCGCCGCTACCTCAACCAGTTCCTCATGGACCCGTACGTGATCGACCTGCCCTGGCCGGTGCGGCGCCTGCTGGTGTCGCTGATCCTGGTCAAGCGCCCGGAGCAGTCGGCGCACGCCTATGGCTCGATCTGGTGGGAGGAGGGCTCGCCGCTGGTGGTGCTGACCCGTCGCCTGCAGGCGGCGATGGTCGAGCACTGGCCCCATGGCCCGGTGGAGATTGCCATGCGCTATGGCCAGCCGGCCTTGCCCGAGGTACTGGAGCGCCTGGTGGCACAGGGTGTGCGCAAGGTGACCCTGGCGCCGCTGTACCCGCAGTTCGCCGACAGCACGGTGACCACTGTGGTGGAGCAGGCCAGGCAGACGGTCAGTGAACGCCAGTTGCCGTTGCAGCTGCGCGTGCTGCAGCCGTTCTACGATCACCCAGACTACATCGAGGCACTGGCGGCCAGCGCCCGGCCTTACCTGGAGCAGGATTACGATCACCTGTTGCTGAGCTTCCATGGCTTGCCGGAGCGGCACCTGAAGAAGCTGGACCCGACCGGCAAGCATGACTTCCAGGCGGCCGACTGCTGCAAGGATGCCAGTGCCGATATGCGTGCGGTGTGCTACCGCGGGCAGTGCCTGGCAACGGCCAGGGCCTTTGCACAGAAAATGGGCATACCCGATGGCAAATGGTCGGTGTCGTTCCAGTCACGGCTGGGGCGGGCCAAGTGGATCGAACCCTATACCGAGGCGCGGCTGGACGAGCTGGCCAAGGCCGGGGTGAAGAAGCTGCTGGTAATGTGCCCGGCGTTCGTGGCCGATTGCATCGAGACCCTGGAAGAGATCGGCATGCGCGGGAGCGAGCAGTTTGTCGAGGCCGGCGGGCAGGAGCTGGTGCTGGTGCCTTGCCTGAATGATCACCCGGAGTGGGTGAAGGCGCTGGCGGGGATGTGCGAAAAGGCCTGACTTTCAGGTTGCCTGTACTGGCCCTATCGCCGGCAAGCCAGCTCCCACAGGTATTCCACAGTTCTTGAAATCTGTGGGGTACCTGTGGGAGCTGGCTTGCCGGCGATAGGGCCAGGTCAGGCTAAAGCCGAATCAAGGCAACTGATCATCCAGCTTCTTGTGCTTCCAGCCATCATTGCCCGGCAAGATCAGGTTCAGGGCGATAGCCACGATGGCGCACAGGGCGATGCCCTTCAGGCCCCAGTCATCCGGGCCGTCACCGCTGCCGATCAGCACGCCGCCGATACCGAACACCAGGGTCACCGACACGATCACCAGGTTGCGGGCTTCGGCCAGGTCGATCTTGTGGCGGATCATGGTGTTCATGCCCACCGCCGCGATCGAGCCGAACAGCAGGCACAGGATGCCACCCATCACCGGTACCGGGATGCTTTGCAGCAGTGCGCCGAACTTGCCGATGAAGGCCAGGGTTATGGCGAAGACCGCCGCCCAGGTCATGATCTTCGGGTTGTAGTTCTTGGTCAGCATCACCGCGCCGGTCACTTCGGCATAGGTGGTGTTGGGCGGGCCGCCGAACAGGCCGGCTGCGGTGGTGGCCAGGCCGTCGCCCAGCAGGGTGCGGTGCAGGCCGGGCTTCTTCAGGTAGTCGCGGCCGGTCACGCTGCCGACCGCGATCACACCGCCGATGTGCTCGATCGCCGGTGCCAGGGCAACCGGGACGATGAACAGGATGGCCTGCCAGTTGAACGCTGGCGCGGTGAAGTTGGGCAGCTCCAGCCACGGTGCGGCGGCGATCTTGGCCGTGTCGACCACGCCAAAGGCGAACGACAGGGCAAAGCCGACCAGCACGCCGGCAATGATCGGCACCAGACGGAAGATGCCCTTGCCGAACACGGCGACGATCAGCGTTGTCAGCAGGGCTGGCATCGAGATCATCATGGCGGTCTTGTAGGGCAGCAGCACACTGCCGTCACCGGCCTTGCCCATCGCCATGTTGGCGGCGATCGGCGCCATGGCCAGGCCGATGGAGATGATCACCGGGCCGATCACCACCGGCGGCAGCATGCGGTCGATGAAGCCAGTGCCTTTGATTTTCACCATCAGGCCCATGAAGGTGTACACGAAACCTGCGGCCATCACGCCGCCCATGGTCTCGGCCAGGCCGAACTGGCCCTTGGCGAGGATGATCGGGGTGATGAAGGCAAAGCTCGAGGCCAGGAACACGGGTACCTGGCGGCCGGTGACCAGCTGGAACAGCAGGGTGCCGATACCGGCGGTGAACAGCGCGACGTTCGGATCGAGGCCGGTGATCAGTGGCATCAGCACCAGCGCGCCAAATGCCACGAAGAGCATCTGCGCGCCCGAAACGACCTGGCGCCAGAGCGGGTCGTTGAAGCCGTCCTGCATGGTCAGGCGTCCTTTTGCTTGGTGCCGAAGATCTTGTCACCGGCATCGCCCAGGCCCGGCACGATGTAGCCGTGTTCGTTCAGGCGCTGGTCGATCGAGGCGGTGTAGATCTGCACGTCCGGGTGGGCTTTTTCCACCACTTCGATGCCTTCTGGCGCGGCGACCAGGACCATGGCGCGGATCTCTTTGCAGCCGGCCTTCTTCAGCAGGTCGATGGTGGCGACCATCGAACCGCCGGTGGCCAGCATCGGGTCGATGATCAGGGCCAGGCGCTGGTTGATGTCCGGCGCGAGCTTTTCCAGGTAGGTGTGGGCTTCGAGGGTTTCCTCGTTGCGGGCAACGCCGACGGCGCTGACCTTGGCACCCGGGATCAGGCTGAGCACGCCGTCGAGCATGCCGATGCCGGCACGCAGGATCGGCACCACGGTAATCTTCTTGCCGGCGATTTTTTCAACTTGCACCTTGCCGCACCAGCCATCGATCTCGTAGGTTTCGAGCGGCAGGTCCTGGGTGGCTTCGTAGGTCAGGAGCGCGCCGACTTCCTGGGCAAGTTCGCGAAAATTCTTGGTGCTGATATCGGCACGGCGCATCAGGCCGAGCTTGTGGCGGATCAGCGGATGGCGGATCTCACGAGTGGGCATAGGGGGGCTCCGAAAGGCGGGCAAAAAAACCGCGCTAGATTAATCTATTCAGCCTGTGCTGTCGTCTGGTCATTCTGGACGTTAGTCCATAAATGCTTGATCTGTGACGAGCGGATGCGTACCTTTGCCCGCTTTTCCAAAATGCACCCCCGGAGAGCGCCATGTCCGCCGATCTCGAGCATATCCGTCAAGTCATGCGTGAAGCTGACTGCCTGTACACCGAAGCCGAAGTCGAAGCGGCCATCGCCAAAGTCGGCGAGCAGATCTGCAAGGACCTGCACGACAAGAACCCGGTTGTGTTCTGCGTGATGAACGGCGGCCTGATCTTCTCCGGCAAACTGCTGACCCACCTGCAGTTCCCACTGGAAGCCAGCTACCTGCACGCCACCCGCTACCGCAACCAGACCAGCGGCGGCGAGCTGTTCTGGAAGGCCAAGCCCGAAGTGTCGTTCATCGACCGTGACGTACTGATCGTCGATGACATCCTCGACGAAGGCCACACCCTCAGCGCCATCATCGAGTTCTGCAAGCATGCCGGCGCGCGCTCGGTGCACACCGCGGTACTGATCGACAAGGACCATGACCGCAAGGCCAGCCCGGAGCTCAAGGCCAACTACGTGGGCCTGCCCTGCGTCGACCGCTACATCTTCGGTTACGGCATGGACTACAAAGGCTACTGGCGCAACGCCAACGGCATCTTCGCCGTAAAGGGGCTGTGATCATGCGCCAGCCTGCGTTCATCGACCAATCGCTGTTCGCCGGGCTGGCTGCACAGGCTGCCGCCAACCCACGCGGGCGGCAGCATCACAATTTCCATGAGATGGAAGAGCCTTGCCACCGCATGGCGGTCGGGCTGCAACCGAGCACCTACATCCCTCCGCATCGGCACCTCCGCGATGACAAAGCCGAAACGCTGGTCGTGCTTAAGGGTTGCCTGGGCCTGCTGCTCTTCGACGAGCAGGGGGCGGTGACCGACAAGCGAGTGCTGAAGGCGGGGGGTGATTGCCTGGGTGTGGACCTGGCACTTGGTATTTATCATGGGCTGGTGGTGCTGGAGCCGGACAGCATCATGTTCGAGTGCAAGGCCGGGCCGTATCGGCCGGTGGGTGAAGGCGAGCATGCGCACTGGGCTCCGCGCGAAGGTGAAGAAGGCGTGGCCGAGTACCAGGCCTGGATGCGCGCGCAGTTCGATTGATGTCAGGCCGGCGCACTCAACTGTAGGAGCGGCCTTGTGTCGCGATCGGGCTGCGCAGCAGCCCCTCGATTGAAGCTTCGCCACCAACATGGCCGGGGCCGCTTTGCGGCCCATCGCGACACAAGGCCGCTCCTACAAGAGCCTGTGCAGGCCGTGCTAGAGTGCTCCTTCATTCAAGGAGCCTCACATGCGTGCGTTTCTTCCCCTCCTGCTGGCGGTCAGCCTGCCACTCGCCGCCGCACCGCTGCACAGCCAGTTCCTGCCACCTGATGACCAGTCCCTGCGCCAGGAAGCGCCGACCGGCCAGCAATTGCTGCAAGTGACCGACTACTCGGTGGTAGTGGGTACCCAGCGCCAGTCCGACCAGCAGCCGATCCCGATCACCTCGTCGTTGCAGGTGCGCCTCAAGGGCAAGCCGCTGAGCAAGGGCGCGACCATCGCCCAGGTGCTGCTGACCTTTGACGGTGAAGCGGCCAAAAGCCTGAAGAAACCCGTATACGACGACAAAACCCGGACCCTGAGCCTGAATTACCCGCTCAGCGACTACCGCGTGATCATGGACCTGCTGCGCAACGAGACGCTGTATGTGCAGTTCCTCACGTACGGCAACGGCCACGTCTGGGCCGACCTGCACACCGGTACCGTACGTACGCGTTGAGGCGCCCGGCCTGCGGGGGGTACACTGCCGGCCTTCGAAATTTCGTGATGGTCCAGTTGGAGTCGGCAATGCGTAAAGACAAGAAACAGGTAATCGGTGACGAGATCAGCGACGACTACATCAAGTCGTTCCTTCAGTTCGAGCCGGCCGATGGCGTGACTTCGCCGTCGCTGCACAAGCTGGTCAAGGCCTACCGCGGCCTGCGCATCGACGATTTCGAGCGTTTTGTCGGCTTCTTCGTCGAGGCTGGGCTGGACCTGGATGGCAAGGATGAGCACGGCAAGACCTTTGTCGAGCAGATTGCCGACCAGCGCAATGCGTCGGATTACATCGAGATCATCGCCAAGGCCCGTGGCTGATTTTTAACCTGTGACGGCCCTTTCGCGGGCATGCCCGCAGAGGCCGGCACAGGTGAATGAGCAACCAGGCACAAAAAAACGCCCCGAGGGGCGTTTTTTCGTTACCGGCCGAATCAGGCGTAATGCTTGGCCGCCGGGCTGCTTTCCACCAGGTCCAGCGCCACGTCGTTGTCGGCACTGATCTTGTGGTACAGGGCAGCATCGGTCGCCAGGGTCTTCTCGCGAGCCGGGAAGATTTCCTTGAGCTTGGCAGCCCAGGCACCTTTGGCCTGCTCGGGGAAGCAGCGCTCGATCAGTTCCAGCATGATCGACACGGTTACCGAAGCACCCGGCGATGCGCCGAGCAGTGCAGCCAGGCTGCCGTCCTGGGCCGAGACCAGCTCGGTACCGAACTGCAGAACGCCGCCTTTCTTCGGGTCTTTCTTGATGATCTGCACGCGCTGACCAGCCACTTCCAGGCGCCAGTCTTCGGCCTTGGCCTGCGGGTAGAAGCGACGCAGGGCTTCCAGGCGCTGCTCCATCGACTGCATCACTTCGCTGACCAGGTACTTGGTCAGGTCCATGTTGTCACGGGCCACGGCCAGCATCGGGCCGATGTTGCCCATGCGCACCGACAGCGGCAGGTCCATCAGCGAACCGTGCTTGAGGAACTTGGTGGTGAAGCCGGCATATGGGCCGAACAGCAGCGATTTCTTGCCATCGACCACGCGGGTATCCAGGTGCGGTACCGACATCGGTGGGGCGCCGACCGCAGCCTGGCTATAGACCTTGGCCTGGTGCTGCTTGACGATTTCCGGGTTGTCGCAACGCAGCCACTGGCCGCTGACCGGGAAGCCGCCGAAACCTTTGCTTTCCGGAATGCCCGACAGCTGCAGCAGCGGCAGGGCCGCGCCACCGGCGCCGAGGAAGACGAAGCGGGCGTCCACTTCACGGCTGCCGCCGCTGTTGACGTCCTTGATGCTCACGGTCCAGCCCTTGCCGTTACGGCGCAGGCCGACGACCTTCTTGCTGTACTTGACCTGAGCATCCTGCGAGTCGCCCAGCAGCTTCAGCAGCTTGTTGGTCAGGGCGCCGAAGTTGACGTCGGTGCCCTTGAGCACGCGGGTGGCGGCGATGTGCTGGTCGGCTGGGCGGCCTGGCATCATCAGCGGCATCCAGTCATTCATCACGGCCTTGTCTTCGGTGTATTCCATGTCCGCGAAGGCATGGTGCTGCTTGAGCAGCTCATAGCGCTTCTTGAGGAAGGAAACACCCTTGTCACCCTCGACGTAGCTCAGGTGCGGGACAGGGTTGATGAAGGCACGTGCCGAGCCGAAGTTGCCCTTCTTGCTCAGGTAGGCCCAGAACTGGCGCGAAACCTCGAACTGGGTGTTGATGTGCACGGCCTTCTTGATGTCGATGCTGCCATCGGCGGCCTGGGGCGTATAGTTAAGCTCGCACAGGCCGGCGTGGCCGGTGCCTGCGTTGTTCCAGGGGTTGGAGCTTTCCGCGGCTCCGGAGTCCATCGCCTCCACGACCTCAAGCTTCAGGGTCGGGTCGAGCTCCTTGAGCAGTACGGCCAGGGTGGCACTCATGATGCCCGCGCCTACCAGTACCACATCAACCGATTCGTTCTGCGCCATTTAACGCGTCTCCACAATCTACAGCTACCTAATTGACAGCATAGGACCTGGGTTCGCCAGGGTCGCCATGTCCGACTTTTCGCAGTTCTTGCAACTTCCGCGGACACCGCCAATCAGTCTTCGGGTTCGCGTATTGAACGCGGTTTGCCACGGGTGCGGCAATTCGACTTATGGTCAAGGTGTCGTGCGTGCGTTATGGAACGGCTCAGACACTCATACGGGATGAGCGCATTTGCCGCCTGTTCAGGGCTGTTCGGGACACATCTGCCGCTTTTGCACATGCCAGACTGTTCATTTGCTCGCCACACTCTTGTGAAGTTGTGAAAACCGTTTTTTCACGCTCTTTTGGAGACGTGAACCTCAAAAGGGGACTGCGCGATGGCAACCCGCAGGTTCATGCAGTGTGAAGGGCCGGAAAAGCAGGCACGACAGCCGATGCAAGACCTGAGTGGAAGGCTCTCTGTGGGCGAAGCGTTGAAGTTGCCGGGGTCAATCGGCGAGTGCGGGGCCCGATCAGGAGACGTCCTTATAATCGGGGGGAGATTATAGCGATGTCGCGGGCAGAAATGTCGCCATTCGTGGTTTTTATTGCAGCGTTTGTCAGGCCGCGAGGATGCGCTGGTGCCAGCGGCGGCTTGCGCGGGCGCAAACCCGGGCACTGGCGGGCAGTTCGCGGCCCAGCCAGGCGAGCTGGATTTCGCTGATCTGGACCCAGCCGCTGCCGCTGGGCGCCTGGCTGCATTGCTTGAAGGCCAGGCATTTGCCGTTCGCGTCGAGGCGGGCATAGGTGTTGTGGCGCGGGCGTTGGAAGAGCAGGGTCCAGAGCGAGGCCATGGCAGCGAGTCCTGTGCGTTAGGGCTTGGCGCAAGGATAAGGGCGCGGCGATGAAACGATTGTGACAAGCGGGCCGGACCGATGACTGGTCGATGCGTGGCTAGGTATACTGTGGGCCTTCGCCGCATTTTCTGGAGTAACGCGCATGTTGCAACGTCTGTTGTTCGGTTTGATCGCCGTGGCCAGCCTCAGCCTGGTCGGTTGTGCCCACAGCCCGCAACAACTCAATCCGCAACCCACGCTCAAGGCCCAGCTCGCCCCGGTCGGCCATGGCCAGCCGGTAGTGGTCCGGGTGGTTGACGGCCGGGCCTCGCAGTCCCTGGGCACTCGCGGTGGCATGTACCCCGAGACCAGCACCATCAGCGTCAGCGGTAACGACATCGTGCCCAAGCTGCAGGCCCAGGCCGAAGCCGCCGTGCGCCTGCTCGGCTTCACCCCGACGCCGAACGCCTACAACGCGCCGCAGCTGACCGTGACCCTGGCGGAGCTGAAGTACCAGTCGCCGAAAGACAACCTGTACGTGACCGAGGCTACCATCGGCGCCACCTTCCGTGCCGACGTGTCCAATGGCGGCCGCCGCTACAGTGGCCGTTACGGCGCTTCGCTGGACCAGCGTTTCGGCATGGCGCCGAACCAGGAAACCAACACCCAGCTGGTGGGCGATGTGCTGAGCGATGCCCTGACCCGCATGTTCAAGGACCCGACCATCGGTCAGGTGCTGGGGCAGTAAGGCTTCAGCTGTAAAACAAAACCCGCTGCCTGTGTTCCAGGCAGCGGGTTTTTTGTTGTCTGTGCCCGCGAAGAGGCCGGCAAATCTTCATGCCATGCCAGATGAAATTTGATGACACTTTGTCGCCTGGGCCGGGCGTCTGGGCACGACTTGGGTAGAATGCCGGCCTTTGCCGTCGCTCATACCGAGGTTGCGTGATGTCCTTGCAAGTGCTCTGGGGGTTCCTGGCCGCCCACCCGACCAAGCTGATAAATCTGCTGGCGCTGCTGCTGACCTGCCCGGGTGGGTTGCTGCTGCACAGTGCGCGGCGGCGCGAGGCCGAGACCCGCGAATACATGGCGGTGGACGAGGGGGTGGTGGACGCGTTCGACCTGCGGGTACCGCGGTACTTCTACATTCTTGGGTTTTCGTGCCTGGCGATGGCGCTGCTGTTGTCCTGGTTCAGTACCTGGGTCTGAGATTCCGGGGCCGCTTTGCGGCCCATCGCCGGCAAGCCAGCTCCCACAGGATTACACAAGCCTGAGGGAAATGCGGTCTCTGTGGGAGCTGGCTTGCCGGCGATGGGCTGCAAAGCAGCCCCGGCATTCGCTCAGGCAACCGGTGCCTGCTGCCTTACCTGGTACTGGTTGCGCACCGGCGTCGCATACTGCAACACCAGGTACGGCCGTTGCTCCTCGGGGCAGGCATCCAGGCGGCGTTGCCATTCTTCCTTGGCCCGGGCCAGCTCATCAGCCGGGAACACCTTCTCGGCGCTCGGCACCTGCAGCGCCTCATCCTTGCCATCCCACATCGCATAGGCCAGGTAGTGCACTGGGAACAGCCGGTAGCCACCGAGGATCTGCCGGTCGATTTCCACTGCCAGCTGCTTGGTGTCCTCGTGGTACTCGGTCACCGGCGGGGCAAAGTTGATGTGCACCCGGCCCTTGTAGCCGGTAATGCCCTTGGCGATGCTGTTGTCGTCCTCGCCCGGCGCCTTCTTGTAGGTGCCGGTGGTGGCGCGGATGTACAGCTCGCGGGCCTTGGCCTGGTCGCACGGGTCATATTCGTAGCTGATCGAAACCGGTGTCAGGTTCAGGCTCTGGATCACCGCGCCGAACGGCTCGTCCTTGCGGCTCATGTGGAACATCTTGAGGATCGCCGAATCGGTGCGGTCGTCACCGTCCTTGGCCCGGCCTTCGGCCTGGGCGATCCAGATCGACGTGGCGTCGTTGCGGATCGAATGGTTGATGTAGGCCGAGAGCAACTGGTAGGCCGCCAGCTTTTCGCGGCGCCCACTGATCGAGCGGTGCACGATGAAGCTCTTGTTCAGGCGCATCATGTCGCTGACAAACGGCTTTTGCAGCAGGTTGTCGCCAATGGCGATGCGCGGCGTGGGCAGGCCGGCGTGGTACACCGCGTAGTTGACGAAGGCCGGGTCCATGACGATGTCACGGTGGTTGGCCAGGAACAGGTAGGCGGTGCCGGCCTTGAGCTGCTCCACGCCCGAATAGGTGACGCCGTCGGTGGCGCGGTCGATGGTCTGGTCGACGTAGTACTCGACTTTGTCCTGCAAGGTCGAGACACAGGTGACACCGGCGAATTCCTTGCGCAGGCGGCGGGCGATCAGCGGTTTGAGCAACCAGCCGAGAGCACCGGCCGCACGCGGGAAGCGGAAGTGGGTGAGGATATCGAGGAATGCCGGGTCGCTGAGCAGGCGTGCCAGAACGGCAGGGACCTCAGCGTCGTCGTACGGTCGGATGGCATCGAATTCGCCCATCATGCTCTCTTGTTGGAAACGGCTAGGGTAATAAGGTAGGGACGGGCTCCGAAAAACGGCTCGGACACACACAGGCCCTGTAAACAGACCGGCAATTATACGCATAAGTCACCCCGGAGGCCGCGATGCTGGAAACTGCTATCTACGATTGCCCCTATTGTGGCGAAGAAGTCGAAACCACGGTGGACCTGTCCGGTGGCGATCAGGAGTACATCGAGGACTGCCAGGTATGCTGCAAGCCTATCCGCTTCGTGCTGCAAGTTCATGGCGAGGAGTGGATGCTGGATGTATTCGGTGAGAATGACTGATGCAGCGTATCTACGAACCGGAAAGCCTGCTCGAGGCTGAAATGCTGGCGGGCATGCTCGCCAGCGAGGGGATCGAGGCACACCTGGTTGGCCGTGACCTGGTCGGTGCTGCCGGTGAGCTGCCGATGCAGGGTTTGCTGGGGCTTGCCGTGGCTGATGAGCAGGCCGAGTACGCACGGCAGCTGATCGATGCGTACAATGACGCCCAGCCACTGGTTGGTGACGAACCGGAGAGTTTCCCCGGTACCTTGATCTGCTAGGTTCTGAATTCGCCCATGTGTGGACGTTACGCCCTGTTTCGCTGGCCCCAGGCTCTTGCCAGTCTGCCGGGCTTTCCCGTTGGCCAGCCAGCCCAATGGAACATCTCGCCCGGGGCTTCGGTGCTGATCCAGCGCCAGCTCGACGGCCAGCTGCAACTGGCCAAGGCGCGCTGGGGGCTGACCCCGGCCTGGCTCACCGACCTGTCTCGTACTCCCGCCCATGCCCGCGCCGAAACCCTGGCCGAGCAACCGATGTTTCGCGATGCGTTTCGCCAGCGCCGCTGCCTGATGCCGGCCAACGGCTTTTACGAATGGCGCGGTAGCGTGCGCAAGCGCCCGTACTGGCTGACCCCGGGGGAGGGCGCATCGCTGTACTTCGCCGCCGTGTGGGAGGCCTACCCGGTGCAGGACCAGGTTTGGCTGAGTTGTGCGGTGGTGACCCAGGCGGCGATGAGCCAGCGTCGACCGCTGATACTGGACGAGGCGGGGCAGGCGGCCTGGCTTGACCCGGACACGCCGCTGGCCCGCCTGCATGAGTTGCTGGCCAGCCCGCCGGCGACGCTGCGCGAGCGGGCCCTGGCGCATTTCGTCAATGACCCGAAGCTGGATGCGCCGGAGTGCCTGACCCCGGCTTGAGGGGCTGCCTGTACCGGCCCCTTCGCGGGCATGCCCGCTCCCACAGGTATTACACTGCCTTCAGGTTTACTGTATTCACTGTGGGAGCGGGCGTGCCCGCGAAGAGGCCGGTGCAGGCAAATAAATTCTTCCGTGCGGCTATGGCGGCCCACCGGCGACTCGGCCTAGGATACGGCGCATGTAGAAAGGGAGTGTTTTCATGCGTAAGTCTTTTGTCGTCAGCCTGTTGAGTGCTGGCATCCTGCTAGCTGGCTGCCAGGCGGTGAATACCACCAGCGGCGGTGCTGTCGGCGTCGAGCGCCAGCAGTACATGTTCAGCATGCTCTCGACCGATGAGGTCAACCAGATGTACGCCCAGTCGTACCAGCAGACCCTGGGTGAAGCATCGAACAAAGGCGTGCTCGACAAGTCCAGCGCTGTTGCCAAGCGTGTGCAGGTAATTGCCAACCGCCTGATCGCCCAGACCCCCAAGTTCCGCCCGGATGCCGCGCAATGGAACTGGGAAGTGAACGTGATCAAGAGCGACGAGCTCAACGCCAACTGCGGCCCTGGCGGCAAGATCATCGTCTACACCGGGCTGATCGATCAGCTCAAGCTCACCGATGCGGAAATTGCTGCGGTGGTGGGCCACGAGATCGCCCACGCCCTGCGTGAGCACAGCCGCGAGGCGATGTCCAAGGCGTATGGCGTGGAAATGGCGCGCCAGGGCGCCGGTGCCCTCTTTGGCCTCGGCCAGGGCAGCATGGCCATGGCCGATACCGTGGTGAACTATGCCATGACCCTGCCCAACAGCCGGGCCAACGAGAACGAAGCCGACCTGATCGGCCTGGAGCTCTCGGCGCGTGCCGGTTACGACCCGAATGCCGCGATCACCCTGTGGAACAAGATGAGCCAGGCTTCCGAAGGCGCACCGCCTGAGTTCATGAGCACTCACCCGGCGTCCCAGAGCCGCATTGCTTCGTTGCAGGCGGCCATTCCGAAGGTGATGCCGCTGTATCAGGCGGCCAAGAAGTAAGACCGTAAGGGGCTGCTTTGCAGCCCAATCGCCGGCAAGCCAGCTCCCACAGGTATTGCACAGGCCTTGAGGCCGATAGAGCACCCTGTGGGAGCTGGCTTGCCGGCGATTGGGCCGCAGAGCGGCCCCCGTCAGCAGTTAGCCCACCCAGCCACTGGCTTTCATTGCCGAATACACGGCCACGATCGCCAGCACGAAGAACGCCGTGGCCGCCAGGCGACGGATCAGCGTCAGCGGCAGTTTGTCCGCCGCGAAGTTACCCGCCAGTACCACCGGCACGTTGGCAATCAGCATGCCCAGGGTGGTACCGATAATGACCATGATCAGGTACGGATACTGTGCTGCCAGCATCACCGTGGCGACTTGGGTCTTGTCACCGATTTCAGCCAGGAAGAACGCGATCAGCGTGGTCAGGAACGGCCCGAAGCGGCGCGCCGGGTTCTCGTCGTCATCCATCTTGTCCGGAACCAGGGTCCACAGGGCAGTGGCGGTGAAGCTCGCAGCCAGGATCCAGTGCAGTGCCGAGTCGCTGAAGAAGCTGCCGACCCACGCGCCCACGGCACCAGCCGCGGCATGGTTGGCCAGGGTGGCGGCGATGATGCCGGCGATGATCGGCCAGGGCTTGCGGAAGCGGGCAGCGAGTATGAGCGCGAGCAATTGCGTCTTGTCGCCGATTTCGGCGAGGGCAACGATGGCGGTGGGGACCAACAGAGATTCCAGCATCAGGATTCCTACGGGGGCGGGTCGACACGGCTATGACACGTACAGCCTCCCCGCCCCGGGTAAGGTGTGCGTGTCATAGGTCTTGTCAAACCCTGGATCCGTCTATGCGGATCTCGCCATGCAGGCTGGCATGGTGGGTCGCACGCGCCATGGTCTGTGGACCAAGTATGTTGACGCGTACCGGGCGAGCTGGGCGCTCGCGGGAGACTACTCCCCTAGGACGGTGCGGATTCTGCCTAGGCAAAACGCTTTCGGCAAGCGCTGTTTTTATCCGTGTGTTGCCTGGTAGATGCGGAAACCGTCCGCCTCCTCGCGTACCTGGCAGTTGCCCAGCGTCCCTTCGATCAGTGGCTGGTAGCGCAGGAAGCTGTTGGCAACCAGGCGCATTTCGCCACCTTTTCGCAGATGAACGGCCGATTTTTTCAGCAAGTTTTCCGATGCCTGGTAGTTGGTGTGCACCCCGGTGTGGAACGGCGGGTTGCTCAGGATCAGGCTCAGCTCGGTCGGCGCCGCGTCGATGCCGTCGCCGCTGATCACTTCGCCTTCCAGACCATTGGCGGCCAAGGTCAGGCGGCTGGCGGCCACGGCGAAGGCATCCACGTCCAGCAGGGTCACCCGGTTTTGCGGATAACGGCGTTTGACCGTGGCGCCCAGCACCCCGGCACCGCAGCCGAAGTCCAGCACATGCCCGCTCGGCAGGCCGTCGAGGTGCTTGAGCAGCAGGGCGGTACCGCGATCGAGGCGACCATGGCTGAACACACCGGGCAGGCTGACCACTTGCAGTGGGCCGTCTTCCAGGCTGAGCTCGAAGCGTTCGGCCAGGCTTTCCAGGGGCTTGGCTTCTGGCGCGTGCTCGATGGTCACCTGCCACAGCTGGCAATGGCGGGCGCTGTCGAGCTTGCGTGGCTTGCCAAAGGCCTGCAGCTGCTTGGCCGCGCCCTCGATGCCGCCACGTTTCTCGCCGACCAGGTACAGCTCTCGGCCAGCCAGGCGCGAGGCCAGGGCGTTGAGCAGGTAGGCGGCCAGTTCGCGGGACTTGGGCAGGAACAGCACGGCGCTGTCGAAAGCCACTTCAGGGGGCTCCACTGCATAGTGGCTGCGCCCGGCGAAGCGGCTCTCGAGCATGGCCTGGTCGCCCGCATGCCAGGTCCAGGCCCGGGCCTGGGGCAACTGGCCGAGCAGGCCGTCGGCGGGGGCGCCGGCGAGCAGCAGCGGGCCCTGGAACAGCTCTGCCTGGCGGAGCAACACTTCACTGCGCGGGTCCATGGACGACGCCTCCTGGAAAAAAGTGGCGCAGTGTAGCAGAGGCGGGCGTCGGGCTCAGCTGACCACGCGGCGTGGCTGCCCGGCGAAGAAGGCCTGGGCGTTCTCGCTGAGCTGGCCGACGATGCGCTGGCGCGATTCCACTGCGCCCCAGGCGCTGTGCGGGGTGATGATCAGGCGCGGGATGCCGGGTTCGAGCAGCGGGTTGCCATTGACCGGCGGTTCCACGCTCAGCACGTCGGTGGCGGCACCGCCCAGGTGGCCACTGCGCAGGGCGTCGGCCAGCGCTTGCTCGTCGATCAGGCCGCCGCGGGCGGTGTTGACCACCAACGCGTTGGGCTTGAGCAGGGCCAGTTCGCGGGCCCCGAGCATGTGTCGGGTGTGCTCGTTCAGCGGGCAGTGCAGGGTCAGGGCGTCGACTTGCGGCAGCAACTCGTCCAGTGGCAAACGGTCGGCGCGTTCCGGGCGGCCGGGGAGCTGCCCGCTGAGCACGCGCATGCCGAAGGCTTCGGCCAGCCTCGCCACCGCGCCGCCCAGTTCACCGTGGCCGAGCAGGCCAAGGGTCTTGCCCTCCAGTTCGACGATGGGGAAGTCCAGCAGGCAGAACTGGCTGGCCTTGGCCCACTGGCCGTCGGCTACCGCCTGGTTGTAGTCGCACAGGCGGGTGGCCAGGGCCAGCAGCAGGGCGAGGGTGTGCTGGGCGACGGACGGTGTGCCGTAGCCCTGGCAGTTGCACACGGTGATGCCCTGGGCGCGCGCGGCCGCCAGGTCGACATTGTTGGTGCCGGTGGCGGCCACCAGGATCAGCTTCAGTTGCGGGTTGGCGGCCAGGGTCGCGGCGTCGAGCATGACCTTGTTGCTGACTACCGCCACCGCGCCCTGCAGGCGTTCGGCGACCTGCTCCTGGTGAGTGGCGGCGAACAGTTCGAACTCATCGAACTGCTGCTTCAGGGGCGAGAGGTCGAGATCGCCCAGGTCCAGGGACTGGTGATCGAGAAACACGGCGCGACGCGGGCTGGGCATGAAGTTCTCCGAGGCTGGGCGGGATTTCGGTGTTGTGGCCATTCGCGGGCATGCCCGCTCCCACAGGACCCCACCAACCTGCGGGGTGTGTAGTACCTGTGGGAGCGGGCGTGCCCGCGAAAGGGCCTTTGGCTCCAGCACAAATCCTGAAGCTGCCGCCGCAGTGTCTAGTTCAACCTTGCCGCCCGTCAACGCCCGCCACTCATACCTTCATCATGCAAATCATTCCTTCGGCTGATTTAGCCGTCACATTGGCGAACTACAGTAGTTCCCAGACTTGTCCGGCCCGCTTTTCAGAAAAGGGATACCCATGTTGCAGACCCGCATCATCAAGCCCGCCGAGGGCGCCTACGCCTACCCCCTGCTGATCAAGCGCCTGCTGATGTCTGGCAGCCGCTATGAAAAAACCCGCGAAATCGTCTACCGCGACCAGTTGCGGCTGACCTACCCACAACTCAACGAGCGCATCGCGCGCCTGGCCAACGTGCTGACCGAAGCCGGGGTAAAGGCCGGTGACACCGTGGCGGTGATGGACTGGGACAGCCACCGCTACCTGGAATGCATGTTCGCCATTCCGATGATCGGCGCGGTGGTGCACACCATCAACGTGCGCCTGTCGCCCGAGCAGATTCTCTACACCATGAACCACGCCGAAGACCGCGTGGTGCTGGTCAACAGCGACTTCGTCGGCCTGTACCAGGCCATCGCGGGGCAACTGACCACCGTCGACAAGACCGTGCTGCTGACCGACGGCCCGGACAAGACAGCCGAGCTGCCCAACCTGGTGGGCGAGTACGAGCAACTGCTGGCCGCTGCCAGCCCGCGCTACGACTTCCCGGACTTCGACGAGAACTCGGTGGCCACCACCTTCTACACCACCGGCACCACCGGCAACCCCAAGGGGGTGTACTTCACTCACCGGCAGCTGGTGCTGCATACCCTGGCCGAAGCTTCGGTGACCGGCAGCATCGACAGCGTGCGCCTGCTGGGCAGCAACGACGTGTACATGCCCATCACGCCGATGTTCCACGTGCACGCCTGGGGCATTCCCTACGCCGCCACCATGCTCGGCATGAAGCAGGTGTATCCGGGGCGCTACGAGCCGGACATGCTGGTCAAGCTGTGGCGCGAAGAGAAGGTCACCTTCTCCCATTGCGTGCCGACCATCCTGCAGATGCTGCTCAACTGCCCGACCTCCCAAGGTCAAGACTTCGGCGGCTGGAAGATCATCATCGGCGGCAGCGCACTCAACCGCTCGTTGTACCAGGCCGCCCTGGCACGCGGCATCCAGCTGACCGCCGCGTATGGCATGTCCGAGACCTGCCCGCTGATTTCCGCCGCCCACCTGAACGACGAACTGCAGGCCGGCAGCGAGGATGAGCGCGTCACCTACCGCATCAAGGCCGGCGTGCCGGTGCCGCTGGTCGAGGCGGCCATCGTCGACGGCGACGGCAATTTCCTGCCCGCCGATGGTGAAACCCAGGGCGAGCTGGTGCTGCGTGCGCCGTGGCTGACCATGGGCTACTTCAAGGAGCCGGAGAAGAGCGAGGAGCTGTGGCAGGGTGGCTGGTTGCACACCGGCGATGTCGCCACGCTCGACGGCATGGGCTACATCGACATCCGCGACCGTATCAAGGATGTGATCAAGACCGGTGGCGAGTGGATTTCCTCGCTCGACCTCGAGGACCTGATCAGCCGCCACCCGGCCGTGCGTGAAGTGGCGGTAGTGGGGGTGGCCGACCCGCAGTGGGGCGAACGCCCGTTTGCCCTGCTGGTGGTGCGCGAAGGCCAGGTCATCGACGCCAAGGCGCTGAAGGAACACCTCAAGCCCTTCGTCGAGCAAGGGCACATCAACAAGTGGGCGATTCCAAGCCAGATCGCCGTTGTTACTGAAATTCCCAAGACCAGTGTCGGCAAGCTCGACAAGAAACGCATCCGCCAGGACATCGTCCAGTGGCAGGCCAGCAACAGCGCGTTCCTCTCCACGCTGTAACCGCCATGCGGGTCGCGTACCGCAACACGCGACCCGCATGCTAGAGGGGTGCAGCCTTGCCAAACGGCAGAAATACGCCATCCTTTAGCACTGCCAGCGCGCAGCCGAGGCAACATGGCAGCGAGTTGGCCGCACGGAGCGCAAATCACACTTTAGAGGGATCAAGCGCCTGTGCCTTGCTGGCTATAGTCGGGGCCAGGGGATTTTCAGGAATGGGGGAGGCGACATGCGCAAGCCGTGTCGCCGCGGGCGCAAGCCTGCAAACCGGTCGCTCGGGCCGTTCTTGAAAGGACTCACTGCCATAACAAAAAAAGTACATGGAGTAGCGTCGATGAAATCTGCAAACCTGTTCTGGCGCCGGGCCAAGTTGCCCCTGGCTGTCAGCCTTGCTTCCACGCTCGCAAGTCCTGCTTTCGCTGTCAGTTTCAACATTGGTGAAATCGAAGGCCAGTTCGACTCGTCGCTCTCCATCGGCGCCAGCTGGTCGACGGCCAACCCCAACAAGAACCTGATCGGGGTGAACAACGGCGGCAAGGGCCTGTCGCAGACATCCGACGATGGCCACCTGAACTTCAAGAAGGGCGAAACCTTCTCCAAGATCTTCAAGGGCATCCATGACCTGGAGCTCAAGTACGGCGACACCGGCGTGTTCGTCCGCGGCAAGTACTGGTATGACTTCGAACTGAAGGACGAAGGCCGCGAGTTCAAGGACATCAGCGACTCCAACCGCAAGGAAGGCGCCAAATCGTCCGGTGCCGAGCTGCTCGACGCGTTCGTCTACCACAACTACTCCATCGGCGATCAGCCAGGCTCGGTGCGCCTGGGCAAGCAGGTGGTGAGCTGGGGTGAAAGTACCTTCATCGGTGGCGGCATCAACTCGATCAACCCGATCGACGTGTCGGCATTCCGCCGCCCGGGGGCCGAGATCAAGGAAGGCCTGATTCCGGTCAACATGTTCTACGTTTCGCAGAGCCTGACCGACAACCTGTCGGCCGAGGCCTTCTACCAGATCGAATGGGACCAGACGGTCGTCGACAACTGCGGCACCTTCTTCTCCCAGCCTGATGTGATCGCCGATGGCTGCAACAACAACTTGGCCGTTCTGGCCACCCAGAACTCGCTGGCCAGCCGGCTTGGGCCGCTGTCCCCTCGTGTAGCGGCCGCGTTGGCTGCGCAAGGCGTGACTCATGGCTCACCTGACGAGGGGGTGATCGTAAGCCGCGGTCCGGATCGTGATGCACGTGACAGTGGCCAATTTGGCGTTTCGCTGCGCTACATGTTCGAACCGTTGAACACCGAGTTTGGTGGTTACTTCATGAACTACCACAGCCGCGCACCAATATTCAGCGGTCGCGGGGCCGATCTTCAGTATTACAGTGCCACAGGCCTGGCGGGAGCGCTGGTCAGCGCAGGAGTACCAGCGGCGGCGCTGGGTAATCTGTTGCCCAGTCTGTTGCCGTTGCAGGTGGCAGGTAACTCCAGCTATTACGTCGAATACCCAGAAGATATCCGCCTGTACGGGCTGAGCTTCTCCACGACGCTGCCTACTGGCACTGCCTGGAGCGGTGAGATCAGCTACCGTCCGAACGCACCCGTGCAGTTGAATACTACCGATATTCTCTTTTCCGGCCTGACACCGCTCAACCCGGATGTATCGGTATTGCAAGGCAAGCCTGGCACCGACCAGCCAGGTTATCGTCGCAAGGAAATTACCCAGCTGCAGACAACCTTCACCCACTTCTTCGATCAGGTGATGGGGGCCGAGCGGTTGACCATGGTAGGGGAAGTCGGATGGACGCACGTTGGCGGCCTGGAAAGCACGTCCAAGCTGCGCTACGGGCGCGACCCGGTGTTTGGTCCGGGGCCGCTTCCAAATGGCCAGTGCGAGACGCTCAACGCCAATACTTTGGGTACCGCCAACGCGAACAACGTGTCGCGCTACTGCGAGAACGATGGCTACACCACTTCCGACTCTTGGGGTTACCGCATCCGCGCGATCTGGGACTACAACAACGTCTTTGCCGGAATTAACCTGCGCCCGAGCTTGGCCTGGTCGCACGACGTCGACGGTTACTCACCTGGTCCTGGCGGCAACTTCGAGGAAGGTCGCAAGGCGATCAGCCTGGGCCTGGATGCCGAGTATCAGCAAACCTACACGGCGAGCCTGTCGTACACCAACTTCTTCGACGGCAAGTACACCACCGTGGATGACCGCGACTTCGTCGCCCTCAGCTTCGGTGTGAACTTCTAAGCATACAGATCCAGGACGACACGACATGAACAAGACCAGAAGTCTGCTGCAAGCCGGTGTACTGGGCCTGTCCCTGCTGGCGACCAGCGTCATGGCTGCAGTATCCGCCGACGAGGCGGCCAAGCTGGGCAGTACCCTGACCCCGATGGGCGCCGAAAAGGCCGGAAACGCCGATGGCTCGATCGGCCCGTGGGAGCCGCTGTCGAAGAGCGCGGGCAGTGCCGACGGCAAGGGCTTCCTGTCCGACCCGTACGGCAGCGACAAGCCGCTGTTCACCATCACCGCGCAGAACGCCGACCAGTACAAGGACAAGCTCTCGCCGGGCCAGCTGGCCATGCTCAAGCGCTACCCGGACACCTTCAAGATCCCGGTATTCAAGACCCATCGCGGTTCCACGGTGCCGGCCGACGTGTTCGCCGCCATCAAGGAGAACGCCACCAAGACCACCCTGGTCGAAGGCGGCAACGGCCTGAGCAACTTCCGCACGGCTGTACCGTTCCCGATCCCCAAAAGCGGCCTGGAGGTGATCTGGAACCACATCACCCGCTACCGGGGTGGCAGCGTCAGCCGCCTGGTGACCCAGGCCACGCCACAGCAGAACGGCTCCTTCAACCCTGTGTACTTCTCCGACCAGTTCGTCTTCCGCGACAAGATGAAGGATTACGACCCGAACAACCCGGGCAACATCCTGTTCTACTTCAAGCAGGAGGTGACCGCGCCCGCGCGTCTGGCCGGTACCGTGCTGCTGGTGCACGAAACCCTCGACCAGGTGAAGGAACCGCGCAAGGCGTGGATCTACAACGCAGGCCAACGCCGTGTGCGCCAGGCACCGCAAGTGTCGTACGACGGCCCGGGTACCGCCGCCGACGGTTTGCGCACCTCGGACAACCTGGACATGTTCAACGGTGCGCCGGACCGCTATGACTGGAAGCTGGAAGGCAAGAAGGAGATGTACATCGCGTCCAACGCCTTCAAGCTCGACGACCCCAAGCTCAAGTACACCGACATCATCAAGGCCGGGCACATCAACCAGGACCTTTCCCGTTACGAGCTGCGCCGCGTGTGGCACGTGGTTGCGACCCTCAAGCCAGGCCAGCGGCACATCTATGCCAAGCGTGACTTCTACATCGACGAGGACACCTGGCAGGCTGCGGTGATCGACCAGTACGACGGCCGTGGCCAGCTGTGGCGCGTGTCCGAGGCACATGCCCAGCCGTACTACAATGTGGAAGTGCCGTGGTACACCCTGGAGACTATCTACGACCTGCAGTCGGGCCGTTACCTGGCTCTGGGCATGAAGAACGAAGAGAAGCGCGCCTACGACTTCGGCTTCAGCGCCAGCAAGGCGGACTTCCAGCCAGCGGCACTGCGCCAGTCGGGTATTCGCTAAGTATCGCGCAACCTCGGAGCGCCCCGGCTTGTCCGGGGCGTTTCATTTTCCTGTACCGGCCCCTTCGCGGGCTCGCCCGCTCCCACAGGTACTGCGCTGGCCTGGAAGCCTGCGAAATCCCTGTGGGAGCGGGCGTGCCCGCGAAGAGGCCGGAACAGGCAATAAATCTGCTGAATACCTCCCCAAATCCCCGCCCCAGCCCCTGTCCATCAGCCATGTTGCTTTTTGTCGCAGTCTTTTCCAGGGGAATTGCGCCCATCATCTTCAAATGCGCAGCGTTACCCGCTAGTCTCGCAAGCATCCATACCGCCGTAGTCTTCCAACCAGAACGAGCCGGCCATGACAGATCTGTCCCGTACGCATGGATTCGCCAGCCAGGCCCTGGGCCTGCTGGACGGGCGTTTCTTCCGGCCGCCCTTGCCGGACGGCCATGTGCCGCGCTTGCGCCTGTGCCAGCGGCTGCAAGCCGGCCTCGGCGGGCGGCTGTTGCTGGTCAATGCCCCGGCGGGTTTCGGCAAAAGCTCCCTGGCCATCGAATTTTGCGAAGCGCTGCCCGAGCACTGGCGTAGCCTGTGGCTGGGCCTGAGCCAACGGGATGCCGACCCTGGCCGCTTCCTCGAACGCCTGCTCGAAGGCCTGCAGCAGTACTGCCCGGCGCTGGGCGGCCAGGCCATGGGCCTGCTGAAAATGCGCCAGCGCCACCAGCCGTTCGCCTTCGAGGAATGGCTCGACGGCCTGCTCGACGAGCTGGCGCTGTACCTGCAAGCCGATACGCCCTTGTTGCTGGTGCTGGACGACTATCACCTGGCCCAGGGGCCGGTGCTCGACCGCTGCCTGCAGTTCTTCCTCAATCACCTGCCCCCCGGCCTGGTGCTGCTGGTCACCAGCCGCCAGCGCCCAGACTGGCACCTAGCGCGCCTGCGCCTGTCGCGGCAACTGGTCGAGCTTAACGAACAGGACTTGCGCCTTACCGCTGACGAGTCGCTGGCGGTGATCGGTCGCCAACCCACCGGGCTGCGTGGCCAGGCCCTGGACAACCTGATCCAGCGCAGCGACGGTTGGGTGGCCGGGTTGCGTTTCTGGCAACTGGCGGCCAGCGAGTCCTCTGACGAGCAGGCCTTGCCACAGGCCTTGCATGGTGGTGAGGGCCTGATCCGCGACTATCTGCTGGAAGAAGTCATCGACATGCTGCCCGCCGATGTGCAGGCCTTCCTGTACGAAACGGCCTGCCAGGAGCGTTTCTGCGCTCCATTGTGCGATGCCGTGCGCGGCCGCCACGACAGCGCCGCGATCCTGCGCTTCTTGCAGGCGCACCAGGTGTTCCTGGTGCCGCTGGACGAGCATGGCCACTGGTTCCGCTATCACCACCTGTTCTCCGACCTGCTGCGCAGCCGCCAGGCCAGCGAGCCGCTGGCCGGCCTGCAGTTGCGTGCCTGCCGCTGGTTCGAAAGCCAGGGCCTGCTGGACGAAGCGGTGGAGCAGGCGCTGCGGGCCGGTCACCTCGATGTCGCCGCCGACCTGGTGCAGAGCCTGTCCGAGGAGCAGCTGCTGGCCGAACAGAACGTCGGCATGTTGCTGCGCTGGAAGATGGACCTGCCCGACAGCCTGCTGATCAGCACGCCGCGGCTGATCGTGCTGTACAGCTGGGCGTTGGGCCTGGCGTGCCAGCTGGACGCGGCCGAGGAGCTGGCGGGTTATCTCAGCCGCTTCCTGCCCGCGCCCTCGGCGACCGCGCAAAAGTCCATGCTGGCCCAGTGGCTGGCGCTGAGTGGTGTGATCGCCCGTGGCCGTGGCGACCGCGAGCGCACCCTGGCCTATTGCGGCGAAGCGCTGCAGAGCCTGCCGAGCAAGCGTTATGGCCAACGCCTGGTGTGCCTGTCGACGCTGTCCAACCTGGCGATTGCCGATGGCGATTTCTGGCGGGCCCGCGGCTGGAACCGTGAGGCCCTGGAGCTGGCCCAGCGCGTTGGCAACCCATTGTTCGAGGCCCTGGCCCATTACGACCGGGCGCGGGTGCTGCATGCCCGTGGCGAGGTGTTGCGCGCACTGGACGAAGTGCGCGAGGGGCTGCAACGCCTGCAAGGGCTGTCGGCACAGCGGCTGTATGCCGTGCGCGCCCGCCTGACGCTTTACGAAGGCTACCTGCTGGTATCGCGCCTGCAGCCGTCCCAGGGCCGCGCCCGCTTGCGTGCGGGGCTGGGCGAGGCGCGGGCCTGCCGCGATATCAGCGTGCTCATCGGCCACTGCGTGATCGCTACGCTCGATGGCCGGGAAGGGCACTTTGCCGAGGCTTTTGCCGAACTGGCCGAGGCCGAGCGGCTGATGCACATCTGGGATGTGCCGCCGGTCTACTACCTGGCCATGATCACCCTGGTCAAATGCGAGTTGTGGCTGGCACAGGGGCGCATCGACCTGGCCGAGTCCTGGTTGCTGCGCCTGGGCCAGACCTATGGCGGCGAGCAACCGGCGGCGGCCCCGGAGTTCCACCCGTTGCTGCCGTTGCACATCGCCTTGCAGCAGGCATCGCTCGAGCGTATCCAGTCGCATAGCGACGACGCGGCGCAACGCCTGGCCAGCCTGGTCGAGCGCGGCCAGGCCAGTGGCGGCATGATGCTCAGCGTCAGTGCCCTGTGCCAGTGGCTTGGCTTGTTGCTGGGCGAAGGCCGGGACGAGCAGGCCGCCCAGTTGTTGCCACGGTTGCTGGAGGCAGCCGAAGGCGGCGTGCTGCAACCGTTCCAGCCTTTGCTGGAGCAGCACCCGCAGTGGCTTCTCGAACAGCTGCAGGCAGTTGCCGCCTGCTCGGTGCAGGCCGAGCTGCTCAAGCGCCTGCCACCGCTGCCGAGCGCCAGCACCGGCAGCGGTGAAGCCCTGAGTAGCCGCGAGCTGGCCGTGCTCGAGCTGATTGCCCAGGGTTGTTCCAACCAGCAGATCAGCGAGCGGCTGTTCATTTCCCTGCACACGGTGAAAACCCACGCCAGCCATATCAACAGCAAGCTGGGGGTGGAGCGGCGTACCCAGGCGGTGGCCAAGGCCAAGTCCCTGGGAATGCTGGCGTGACAATAGCCCTGCAGGGCTTAGCTCGCTAAAGTGATGGCGCCAGGCCGTGGTCCGTGGCCGCCAACGCTCTATCCTCATCTTTCCCGACCAGCTGCCGATACAGCTATCGGTGGCATCGCCTCGCGCGATTTTTCAATCATTCCAAGGCAGGTCGTGTTGATGCTGCAGTACGGGCAAAAGAGCTTTCTGATCGTCGACGACTTTACCGACTTTCGCACGTCGACCCGTTCCATGCTGCGCGAGCTGGGCGTACGTGACGTGGACACCGCCGACAGCGGCGAGCAGGCGCTGCGCATGTGCGCGCAAAAGCGCTATGACGTCATCCTGCAGGACTTCCACCTGGGTGACGGCAAGAAGAACGGCCAGCAGGTGCTCGAAGACCTGATCCTCGACAAGCACATCAGCCATGAGTGCATATTCATCATGGTCACGGCCGAGAGCAGCCAGGCCATTGTCCTCAGCGCCATCGAGCACGAGCCTGATGCCTACCTGACCAAGCCGTTCAACCGGGTTGGCCTGGCCCAGCGCGTGGAGAAGCTGTACCAGCGCAAGACCCTGCTCAAGCCGATCCTGCAGGCCCTGGATCGCAATCGACCGGCCGAAGTGCTGGCGGCCTGCGCCGAGCTGTGCAAGCGCGACCCACGCCTGGCCCCGCTGTGCCTGCGCTATCGGGCCGATGCCTTGCGCAACCTCAACCGTTTCGAGGAGCTGGAGAAGTTCCTCAAGGCCATTCTGGCCAGCCGCCCGCAGCCGTGGGTGTACTCGGCGTTGGGCAGCCTGATGCACAAGCGCGGCCAGAATGCCCAGGCCCAGGGCGTGTACGAGCAGGCGCTCAAGGCCTTCCCGATCATGCCAGGCCTGTACGATGGCATGGCCGAGGTGCTGGTGGCCCAAGGCGAAACCAGGCGTGCGCAGAACATGCTTGAAGAAGCCGTGCGCCTGTCGCCGCTGTCGGTGCGCCGGCAGTCGACGCTGGGCAAGCTGGCGTTGGAAAACGAAGACTTCGAGAGTGCCTCGAAAGCGTTCCGCCATGCGGTGAACCAGGGCCAGAGCTCACGCTACAAGGACCCCGAGAACAACCTGGGCCTGGTGCAGGCGCTGATGAGCAGGAATGCCGGCTTTGGCCTGGATGCGCGCACCCGGGTCGAGATCAACAGCACGCTCAGCGAAGTAGCCAAGGAAAACCCCGAGGACCAGGGCCTGCAGGTGCGTGCCCGCATGATGAAGGCCGCCAGCCTGCAGCAGGCCGGCGATCCTGAAACGGCTGCCAAGCTGACCGAACAGGCGATCCAGCGCCTGGACAAGATGAACCAGTTCTTCTCGGTCGATTCGGCCCTGACCGTTGCCGCGCAGTTGCAGGCCATGGGGCAGGAAGCCGCCGCCATCGGCGTGCTGAGGAGCTGTGTGGAAAGTTATGGCGACGACCCCAAGGTCATGGAGAGGGTCGGCAAGCTGACGGACGACCCCAGCGTACTCAACGCCATTACCGAAGCGGTCACCCTCAATCGCCAGGGTGTGCGCAGTTACCAGGGGGGGCAGCTCGGCGAGGCGTTGCAGCTGTTCCGCAAGGCGCTGGGTTTGCAGCCGAAGAACATCAGCATCGCCCTCAACACTGCTCAGGCGCTGCTGCGCATCGGCGGAGACAGCCCTCAGCCCGCGATCATGCAGGAGTGCCGCGACGCCCTGACCAGCGTGGCCGGCATCCCCGCCAGCGACAACCGCTACGACCGCTATCGCAAACTGCACATCCGAGTGTTCGGCGCATGAATCAAGACAACCAGGGGCTGGATTTTTCCACGGTGATCGCCTCCACCGTGCACGACCTGAAGAATTCCCTGTCGGCGTTGATCCAGTCCCACAACCAGTGGATGCAGCGCTTGCCCGAGGAACTGCGCGGTGGTGCCGAGCAGGGGGTGATGGAGCATGAGTTTCGCCACCTCAATGGCATGCTGGTGCAGTTGCTTGGGTTGTACAAACTGGGCGTGAACCAGTTGCCGGTGTGCCCGGACTACCACGAACTGGACGATTTCATCGAAGCCCAGCTGGCTGCGCACGAGGAAGTGCTCAAGCACAAGGACATCCTTGCCACCTGGCGCATCGACACCGACAACCCGCTGGGCTTCTTCGACCGCGAGCTGGTGGCCTCGGTGATCGCCAACGTGATCACCAACGCCACCCGCTTTGCCGCGCATGCCTTGTTGATCACCATCGAAGAGGCAGACAACCAGTTGGCCATCTGCGTCAACGATGACGGCCCGGGTTATCCACAGCGCATGCTCGAACGCCAGGAAGAATTCATTCAGGGTATCGACTCGACCAGCGGCAGTACCGGCCTGGGCCTGTATTTTGCCGCGCGGATCGCGGCACTGCATGAAAGCGGCGGGGTGCGCGGGCGGATCGAGATCTCCAATGGCGGGGCGCTTGGGGGTGGGTTGTTCAGGTTGTTCTTGCCTTGAGAGAAGCTTGCAGAGCACGGCCCGTATTGACACATCAAGCAACGCTTCCTGCTAGTACAGCGGCGACGCTTCGTCGTGAGTTGTAGGAGCAATCTGATCTAAACCAAACGGGCTTTTGAGCTCTTTTTCATCGGCGTTCACGCTGGTAATTATTCGGTTTTCGATGACTACCAGCAGAGCGGTTATGAAGAGATTTACCCAGAAGTTGAACCACTGCTCACCGATTGAAAGCTTCCGAGCGAATGAGCATCAGAGGAATGCGGGCTTCGGCGCAAACCGTTATGACCTTGCGTCGCTCCTCGGTCAGTGCGACTTCAATGCCCCGCAACCGAAAGACATGCGGGTGTGGGACCGCATGCAACCAGTAGGTCGTGAGTTCTAAATGGACGGAGGCTCCATTTCGAATGCGGGGCTTGCATGAGAAGGCGAATCAGCAAACTCCGATACCAAATATTTCGATCCCAAGCCAGAACCCTCACTCATGAATTGCTGTGTCGGCAGCCAGAACTACTGAGCCGAGATGTCGAGCTGGATCAAGTCCGGATAGAGCCCATAACTCACGAGGCCGTCAGTGCTAGCCTGGAATGGCTGACAAGTGGGTGTATGTTTCCTTGGGAGGAAATTGTCGACTGGAAGGATAGCGATCCCAAAGGGTTCGATCTTGCCATCTGGTTCGGAAGCGAACTCTGTGGTCTCTGCTATGCAAGCCCTAGAAAGAGTCGCTTATGTATCAAGGTCATTCTGCTCCAAGGTAATCCCAGCAGGTGGCATCCACTCCGGGGAGAGATCGCTGGTTTGGCGCTGACATCGATAGACTTCTACGCTCGCATGTTGGGTTGTCAAGAGATTGAAATACAAGACCCTATTGAGGGCGCAATGTCAGTTTATGAGGCGCTTGGCTTCACCTGGACCGCCGAGGGTCGGCTTGTGATCCAGGTTGATCCCTAATAACATCGATTGCGTCGATCAAGCTTTTGGGGGTAACCATGCGATCCAAAACGAGACAGGTAGAATTGCTTGCCATTGCAAGATTCGAAGCTGAAGCCAGACGTCTTGCTGGTCGAGTCTCCAGTAACCAGCTCCGGTTCCTGCAGGTCGCGAAGGCGAAGGGGGCAGAGCTTGAGCCCGCAGGCCCTCTGGCAGGAATCCCGTCCTGAACGACAGCACGTCAGGCCTGGGATATGCGCCTTGCTGCACACTCGTATTAGTCTGAAAACCGGCCTATTGGCCGGTTTTTCGTTTGCCTCAGGGGGCAGCTTGTAATCCCGGCGACCTGCCTGCGCTTGATTGAATAAATAGACTCGACGCTTTTAGCGCGCTGCGCTTTCCTCATGAGAACGTCAATGACCCAACCCCCGTCTTCACTCATCCGCGAAACCTTCCCCGTAGGCCCCCTGCAATGCAACTGCACCCTGATCGGCGACCCGCTTACCAAAAAGGCCATCGTCGTCGACCCGGGCGGTGACCCGGACAAGATCCTTGCCCGCCTGCAGGCCCACGGGCTGACGCTGGTGAGCATCATCCACACTCACGCTCACTTCGATCACTTCCTTGCCTCGGGCAAGCTCAAGGAACTGACCGGCGCAACGCTGCACCTGCACAAGGACGACCAGGCGCTGTGGGACAACCTGGAAATGCAGTGCCAGATGTTCGGCGTGCCCTACACCCCGGTACCTGCGCCAGACCGCTGGCTGGGGGATGACGAGGAGCTGGCCTGCGGTTGTGGCGTGGCCCTGCATACGCCAGGCCACACGCCGGGCTCGATGAGCTTCTGGTTTGCCGATGCCAAGCTGCTGATCGCCGGCGATACCCTGTTCCGCCGTGGCATTGGCCGTACCGATTTGTGGGGTGGCGACCAGCGGGCCATCGTCCGTTCGATCAAGGAGCGGCTGTACCGGCTGGACGAGGAGGCCGTCGTGGTGACCGGCCACGGGCCTGATACCCGCCTGGGCGACGAAATGCGCGAAAACCCCTTCGTGCGTGCCTGATGGCACATGAAGGCACTTTCATGGAATTTTTTGTTGCCGATGCAATCCAAGGCTGGCATAGATCCCTTTATGATCTGCCGCATTCATGAATTCAGTAGGAGCTTGTCCATGTTCACCATGCGTCGTCTGATTATCGTCGCAACCGCCGCTGCCCTGATGACCGGCTGTGCCGGGCAGAACCCTTATGACAGCCAAGGGCAGGCGCAGGGCTCCACAGGGATGAGCAAGACCGCCAAGTACGGCGGCCTGGGCGTGCTGGCCGGTGCTATCGCCGGTGCCGCCATCGACCACAACAACCGTGGCAAGGGTGCACTGATCGGTGCCGCCGCCGTAGGTGCCGCCGCAGCCGGTTATGGCTACTACGCCGACAAGCAGGAAGCCGAGCTGCGCGCGCAGATGGCCAACACCGGCGTGGAAGTGCAGCGCCAGGGTGACCAGATCAAGCTGATCATGCCGGGCAACATCACCTTCGCCACCGACTCGGCCAACATCGCGCCAAGCTTCTACTCGCCGCTGAACAACCTGGCCGGCTCGTTCAAGCAGTTCAACCAGAACACCATCGAAGTGGTCGGTTTCACCGACAGCACTGGCAGCCGCCAGCACAACATGGACCTGTCCCAGCGCCGTGCGCAGGCGGTCAGCACCTACCTGACCTCGCAGGGTGTGGATGCCTCGCGCATCACCGTACGTGGCATGGGCCCGGACCAGCCGATCGCCAGCAACGCCGACGCCAATGGTCGCGCGCAGAACCGCCGGGTGGAAGTGAACCTGAAGCCGATTCCGGGTCAGCAGTATGACCAGGGGCAGGTTCAGCAGTAAGGCATCAATCCTGGGGCCGCTTTGCGGCCCATCGCCGGCAAGCCAGCTCCCACAGGTACTGCACGAGGCTCAAGGGCTATGCAAATCCTGTGGGAGCTGGCTTGCCGGCGATGGGCTGCTAAGCAGCCCCAGCTTTTAGCCCACCACGCTCGCCTGAATCGCCGTCAGGGCAATGGTATGCACGATATCGTCAACCTGAGCCCCGCGCGGCAAGTCGTTCACCGGCTTGCGCAACCCTTGCAGCATCGGCCCCAGGCTGACCCCGTCGGTGCTGCGTTGCACCGCCTTGTGGGTCGTGTTGCCGGTATTCAGGTCAGGGAACACGAATACCGTCGCCCGCCCGGCTACCGGGCTGCCCGGCGCCAGCTCCCGTGCAATCGCCGGGTTGGCCGCCGCGTCATACTGCAACGGCCCGTCGATCAGCAGCTCCTGCGCCGCGCCCTGTGCCAGGCGGGTCGCTTCGCGCACTTTCTCGACTTCCTCGTCGCTGGCCGAATCGCTTGAATAACTGATCATCGCCACCCGTGGCGCGATGCCGAAGGCCTGCGCCGATTCGGCACTCTGCCGGGCGATCTCGGCCAGTTCGACAGCACTCGGGTGCGGGTTCATCACGCAGTCGCCGTACACCAGCACCTGCTCGGGGAACAGCATGAAGAACACCGACGACACCAGGCTCGAACCCGGCGCGGTCTTGATCAGCTGCAGGGCCGGGCGGATGGTGTTGGCGGTGGAGTGCACCAGGCCCGAGACCAGGCCGTCCACTTCGTCCAGGGCCAGCATCATGGTACCGATCACCACCGGGTCTTCCAGTTGCTGCTCGGCCATTGGGGCATTGAGGTTCTTGCTCTTGCGCAGCTCGACCATCGGCTCCACATAGCGCCCGCGAATCACCTCGGGGTCCAGGATTTCCAGGCCCGGCGGCAAGGTGATGCCCTGGGCGCGCGCCACGGCATCGACGTCCTCGGGCTTGGCCAGCAGCACGCAGCGGGCAATGCCGCGGGCCTGGCAGATGGCCGCTGCCTGCACCAGCAGCGGCTCGGCGCCTTCCGGCAGGACGATGCGCTTGTTGGCCTGCTGCGCCCGCTGGATCAGCTGGTAGCGGAACACTGCAGGCGACAGGCGCAGTTCGCGCGGGGTGCCGCAACGCTGGTGCAGCCAGGCGGCGTCGAGGTGGCTGGCGACGAAGTCGGTGATGAATTCGGCGCGCTCGCGGTCGTCCACCGGGATTTCGCGGTTCAGCGAGTTGAGCTGGTTGGCGGTGTCGTACGAGCCGGTACTGACCGACAGGATCGGCAAGCCAGCCTGCAGGGCGCCGCGGCACAAGCCCAGGATGCGTGGGTCTGGCTTGCCGTCGCTGGTCAGCAGCAGGCCGGCCAGCGGTACGCCGTTGATTGCCGCCAGGCTGACGGCGAGGATGATGTCGTCGCGGTCGCCCGGGGTCACCACCAGGGTACCCGAGGTAAGCAGCGGTACCGTGTTGGCCACGGTGCGCGCGCAGATGATGATCTTGCTCATGCGCCGCTGCTCGTAATCACCGGCATTGAGCACCTGGGCACCGAGCAGGTCGGCCACGTCACGGGTGCGCGGGGCGTTCAGTTCGGGCTGGTAGGGGATGCAGCCCAGCAGGCGGAAGTCGTTGCCGCGCAGCAGCGGCGAGTGCTCGCGCAGGCGGGTGGAAAAGTCCGCCATGCTTTCGTCGGTGCGCACTTTGTTGAGGATTACCCCGAGCACTTTCGGGTCGCGCGGGCCGCCGAACAGCTGGGCCTGCAGTTCGACCCGGCCGGACAACTCGCTGAGCACTTCGTTTTCCGGTGCAGATACCAGTATCACCTCGGCATCCAGGCTCTTGGCCAGGTGCAGGTTGACCCGCGCCGCATAGCTGGCGTGGCGCGTGGGCACCATGCCCTCGACCACCACCACGTCGTTGCCGATGCAGGCTTGCTGGTACAGGCGGATGATTTCTTCGAGCAACTCGTCCAGCTGGCCATCGCCGAGCATGCGCTCGACATGGGCCAGGCTCAGCGGCACCGGGGGCTTGATGCCGTGGGTGCGGGCGACCAGCTCGGTGGAGCGTTCGGGGCCGGTGTCACCCGGGTGGGGCTGGGCGATCGGCTTGAAGAAGCCGACCTTCAGCCCGGCGCGCTCCAGGGTGCGCACCAGGCCCAGGCTGATGGAGGTCAGGCCGACACCGAAATCGGTCGGCGCAATGAAAAATGTCTGCATGCGTGCTTCTCGAAATAAGCGGTGCAAGAAATTAACGGCCAAGGGTAGCGCTATCGGCCCCTTGTGCGCACCAGCCGCAAGCGAAAGGCTGGCCGATGCGTTGCGCGCGCTGGGCCGGGTCGAGCACCCAGGGGCGTGCCTGCCACGGCGGTTGGTGGCGCAGGTGCTGGGTGTGGCCGCAGGACAGTTCGGCCACCCAGTGGCCCTCTTCGTCCTGGTGGAAGCCGGTGATCCGACTGATGGGCCGTTGCTCGTCCGCAGTGCGTTCGCAATCGGGCGATGGCTTGGTTACACTTGTCCGCTCTACATACTTTTGCAAAAGGTCTTGCCCCATGCTGATCGCCGCCAACAAGGCTGTCTCCATCGACTATACCCTGACCAACGACGCCGGGGAGACCATCGACAGCTCCGCCGGCGGTGCACCGCTGGTTTACCTGCACGGTGCCGGCAACATCATCCCGGGCCTGGAAAAAGCCCTGGAAGGCAAGCAAGCCGGTGACGAGCTGAGCGTTTCCATCGAGCCGGAAGATGCCTACGGCGAGTACCTGGCCGAGCTGGTCAGCACCCTGAACCGCAGCCTGTTCGAAGGTGTCGACGAGCTGGAAGTGGGCATGCAGTTCCACGCTTCGGCGCCGGATGGCCAGATGCAGATCGTCACCATCCGCGACATCGACGGCGACGACGTGACCGTCGACGGCAACCACCCGCTGGCCGGCCAGCGCCTGACCTTCCAGGTCAAGGTAGTCAACGTCCGTGATGCCAGCGACGAAGAAATCGCTCACCGCCACATCCACGGTGAAGGTGGCCATCACCACTGATTTTCTGCGCTAAGCTCAGAAAGTCGCCAGGCGCTCGGGCAAGCCGATTTGCCTTCCTACGGGAGGTGGACGGTTTGGACGAGCGCCTTTTTAGTGGGCGGAATTCACCTGCGCGGCAACCGGGAACCTGAGAGGGGATTCATCATGAGTGCATTTCACGACCTGAAACTGGACGCGTTGAACGGCGGGGAGCTGCCCCTCGCACCGTTCAAGGGCCAAGTGGTGCTGGTGGTCAACGTTGCCTCCAAGTGTGGTCTCACGCCGCAATACAAGGCCCTGGAGAACCTCTACCAGGTATACAAGGACAAGGGCTTCAACGTGCTTGGCCTGCCGTGCAACCAGTTTGCCGGCCAGGAGCCTGGCAGCGAAAAGGAAATCCAGGAGTTTTGCAGCCTCAACTACGGGGTGAGCTTCCCGCTGGGTGGCAAGCTGGAGGTCAACGGGCCGCAGCGCCACTCGCTGTACCGCCTGCTGGCAGGTGAGGGGGCGGAGTTCCCAGGGGACATTACCTGGAACTTCGAGAAGTTCCTGGTAGGCAAGGACGGGCGGGTACTGGCGCGTTTTTCGCCGCGCACGGCACCGGATGATCCAGCGGTGGTACAGGCTATCGAGAAAGCCTTGGCCTGAAGCGCCAGACGCGGTTTCTCTGTAGGAGCGGCCTTGTGTCGCGATCGGGCCGCATAGCGGCCCCCCGGATATCAGCATTGTCGCAACTATCGAGGGGCTGCTCTGCAGCCCGATCGCGACACAAGGCCGCTCCTACACAGATCGTGTAGCACCCAGCCTCGAAGCTGGTGAAGTCGCAGCCTGGTTCCGGGCTGCATGCAGATACCCCTCGAACTGCTCGACAATCGCCGGCCAGCCCTGGCGGCTGGCATGCTTTCGCGCATTCAGGCGCACCCGCCGTAACGTCTCTTCTTCCTCCAGCAACCAGCAGGCTGCATCGATGAAAGCCGCCTGGTCCCCCGGCATGGCCAGCGCACCGCTATGGCCATGGCGAATATGCTGCGCGGCGGCCGCCTCGTCATAGGCGACCACCGCCAACCCCGAGGCCATGGCTTCGAGCACCACATTGCCAAAGGTTTCGGTCAGGCTCGGAAACAGGAACAGGTCACCGCTGGCATAGTGTTCGGCCAGTAGCTCGCCTCGCTGGGCGCCGCAGAACACGGCATCCGGTACCTGCTGTTCGAGGGCGGCACGCTGCGGGCCGTCACCCACCATGATCAGGCGCAGGCGTTTGTGTGGATAAGTTTTCTGCAGGGCCTCCAGGCTTGGCCGCAGCAAACCCAGGTTCTTTTCTGCCGCCAGCCGCCCGACGTGCAGCACGGCGATGTCGTCCGGGCCGAGCCCCCAGCGTTCCCGTAACACGGGGCTGCGCCGGGCCGGGTTGAACAGGCAGGCATCGACCCCCCGGGCCAGTAGCTCCAGGCGTTCGAAACCGCGGCGTTCTAGCTCCAGGCGCTGACTGAGGCTGGGTACCAGGGTGGTCGCCGTGCGCCGATGGAACCAGCGCAGGTAGTTGGTGAGCAGGCGCGTCAGCAGGCCCAACCCGTACTGGCCGGAATACTGCGGGAAGTTGGTGTGGAAGCCGCTGACCACCGCTACCCCCAGGCGCCGGGCCGCGCGCAGTGCGCTGAGCCCAAGCGGCCCCTCGGTGGCGATGTACAGCACATCCGGGCGCTGCCGGCGCCAGCGGCGCAACAGCTTGTGCATCGACACTTCGCCCCATTGCAAGCCCGGGTAACCAGGCAGGGGCCAGCCACGGCACAGCATCAGGTTCGGGTCGTTGTGCAGGGGGGCTTCACCGGCCTGGCGCGGGCGCACCACTTCGATCTCATGGCCGCGTTGGCGCAACCCTTCGCTGAGCCGGCCAAGGGTATTGGCCACGCCGTTGATCTCGGGTGGGAAGGTTTCGCTGACCAGGGTAATGCGTAGGGCGGGTGTATTCATGACAAAAAGTGTCCGCCTGCTGGATTGCGCCAATGTGACTGCCATGTGACGTACAGATGACGCCTGATCGGCGACGCTTTTCGCCTTGTGAATTTTTCCTTGCAAGGGTGCTCAAGAGGGGGCACCGGCAGCCGATGAAGATGCATTCGACGATGCGCTCCAGGAGAGCGGTGATGTTCAACAACAAGCTCAAGCAAGAAATCCGGCAATTGCGCGAAGACCTGATGTCCATCGAACAGGTCAAGAGTAGCCTCGACAGCGAGATGCTGGTACTGCAACTCGACCCCCAGGGGCGGATCGAGATGGTCAACGGCAACTTCGAGAGCGAGATGCTCTACCGTGCCGAACAATTGCTTGGGCGCAACATCGAGGACATCGTCCCCGCCCATGTGAAGACGCTGGATTTCTACCAGCGCATGAAAGGCGCGATCAGCCGCGGTGAACACCTGAACGGTGCATTCCGCCTGCTGCGCGGGAATGGCCAGGAGGCCTGGTTACGGTCGATCCTGCAGCCGGTCAAGAACAGCGAGGGGCGCATCAAGTATTTCACGCTGCACTCCAGCGACCTTACCCGCACCATCGAGACCTCCCGCGAGCACGAAAGCCTGATCAAGGCGCTGATGCGTTCCACCGCCGTGATCGAGTTCGATCTCGATGGCACCGTGCTTACCGCCAACGAACGCTTCCTGGCCACCGTCGGTTACCGCCTGGAGCAGATCCGTGGCAAGCATCACCGCATGTTCTGCGAGCCGGAGGAGGCCAACTCGGCCGGCTATCAGGCGTTCTGGGACAAGCTGCGCCGTGGCGAGTACGTTGCCGACCGCTTCAAGCGTATCGATGCCCATGGCCGGGTGGTCTGGCTGGAGGCTTCGTACAACCCCATCTTCGATGCCCATGACGTGCTGTACAAGGTGGTCAAGTTCGCCACCGTCATCACCGAGCAGGTCAACCAGGAGCAGGCGGTGGCCGAGGCGGCGGATGTTGCCTACAACACCTCGCTGGGTACCGATGCCAGCGCCCGCAAGGCCACCGATGTGGTCACCCAGAGCGTCAGCGTGATGCGCGGGCTGGAAGCTTCGATGCAAGAGGCGGCAGAGGGCATCCAGGCGCTGGATACCCAATCGCGGGTGATTGGCTCGATCATCAAGACCATCAGCGACATTGCCGGGCAGACCAACCTGCTGGCGCTGAACGCGGCCATCGAAGCGGCCCGCGCCGGCGAGCAGGGGCGGGGGTTTGCCGTGGTTGCCGATGAAGTGCGCCAGCTGGCCTCGCGCACCAGCACCGCCACCGAGGAAATCGCCCGGGTGGTGCAGCAGAACGAGCAACTGGCCCAGGCGGCAGTGGCGATCATCGACACCAGCAAGCGCCAGGCCGAGCAGGGGCTGGCACTGGCGGACGAGACCGGGAGCGTGATTGTCGAGATCCAGGACGGGGCCAAGCGGGTGGTGGATGTGGTGGGGCAGTTTTCCAGCCGGTTGGGGCAGTAAGAGCGTCACCCAGTTTTCAATGCCTGCGCGTTTCCTGTGGGAGCGGGCACGCCCGCGAAACAGGCGCCGCGGTGGATGGCACGGGCTTCGCCCGTGTTCGCGGGCACGCCCGCTCCCACAGGATCAGTTCCGTTCCCGCACCCAGAACAACGTGGCCCCGGCCACCGCCGCCGGCATCATCAGCACGTTCACCAGCGGGATCATCAACGCCAGGTAGGTAATGCCGCCAAAGCCCAGGCTCTGCCAGCGTTTCTGGCGCAGCCAGGCGAGCATGTCCTGCCAGCTCATCTTGTTGTTGTCCGCCGGGTAGTCGATGTACTGGATAGCCATCATCCACACCCCGAAGATCAGCCAAAGCGGCGCCGCCACCACGTTGACCACCGGGATCAGCGACAGGATGAACAGGCCGATTGCCCGTGGCAGGAAGTAGCCCAGCTTGCGCATTTCACGGCCGAAGGTCCGTGGCACCATGGCCACCAGTTCGCCCCAGCTGAACGCCGGGAAGTTGTCCTGCCCACGCACCACCACCTCGACCTTTTCCGCCAGGAAACCATTGAAAGGCGCGGCAATGATGTTGGCTACCAAGGTGAAGGTGAAGAACACCATCAGCACCAACAAGGCAACGAACAGCGGCCAGAGAATGTAGCTGAGGAAGCTCAACCAATCCGGCAGCGTCGGCATCAGGGCATCAAGCCAAAGGTCGAATTGATGCCCGGCGAAGTAGATCAGGCCGCCGAACAGCAGCAGGTTTACCGCCAGCGGCAGCAGCACGAACAACCGCAGGTTGGGGCTCAGCACCAGTTTCAGGCCTTCGCGCAGGTACTGGGGGCCAGAGAGGACAGGGGCTTGCATCGAGAGACTCCGCAGAGAAGGAAACGCGCTGACCTTACCGAGTTTGCCGCGCCGACGAAAGGCGGGCAGCGGGCGGGAAACGGGCTGTAACAAAAGCAGCAGGGTTTGGCTATCGATGAAATCGCTGAATAGACGATGCCTATGAGGTGGATTGTCGAAGGATATTTCCTTAATCTTTGCGACCTCGCTACAGTGCGCTCAACTTTCCGCTTTCTGGGCCTGCGCGTTGTAGCCTTCCCCAAGTGCTGCGTGGGTCCTTTTTAATTTCCTGCTGGCGCAGCCGGTGCACCGATGCCGGCCCTGCGGCCCGCTCGACAGGAGTTCGACATGTCTGAAGTACGTCATTCGCGCGTCATCATTCTCGGTTCCGGCCCTGCCGGTTACAGCGCCGCGGTGTATGCCGCCCGTGCCAACCTCAAGCCGCTGCTGATCACCGGCATGCAGGCCGGCGGCCAGCTGACCACCACCACCGAAGTCGACAACTGGCCGGGCGACCCCCATGGCCTGACCGGCCCGGCGCTGATGCAGCGCATGCAGGAGCACGCCGAGCGTTTCGAAACCGAAATCGTCTTCGACCACATCAACGCCGTCGACCTGGCCAACAAGCCCTTCACCCTGCAGGGTGACAGCGGCAAGTACACCTGCGACGCGCTGATCATCGCCACTGGCGCCAGCGCCCGCTACCTGGGCCTGCCGTCGGAAGAAACCTTCATGGGCAAGGGTGTTTCGGCCTGCGCCACCTGCGACGGCTTCTTCTACCGCAACAAGCCGGTTGCCGTGGTTGGCGGCGGCAACACTGCCGTGGAAGAGGCACTGTACCTGGCCAACATCGCCAGCAAGGTGACCCTGGTACACCGTCGCGATACCTTCCGCGCCGAGAAGATCCTGGTCGACAAGCTGCACGCCCGTGTGGCCGAAGGCAAGATCGAGCTCAAGCTCAACGCCACCCTGGACGAAGTGCTGGGTGACAACATGGGCGTGACCGGTGCGCGCCTGAAGAACAACGACGGCAGCAGCGACGAAATCAAGGTCGACGGCGTGTTCATCGCCATTGGCCACACCCCGAACACCTCGCTGTTCGAAGGCCAGCTGACCCTCAAGGACGGCTACCTGGTGGTCAACGGCGGCCGTGAAGGCAATGCCACCGCCACCAACGTCGAGGGCGTGTTCGCCGCCGGTGACGTGGCTGACCACGTTTACCGCCAGGCCATTACTTCGGCCGGTGCGGGCTGCATGGCGGCGCTGGATGTCGAGCGTTACCTGGACGGGCTGGCCAACGCTTCGTTCTGATTCTGAATCGCCGGGGCTGCTGCGCAGCCCATCGCGACACAAGGCCGCTCCTACAGGGATATGCGATCTCTGTAGGAGCGGCCTTGTGTCGCGAAAGGGGCGCAAAGCGCCCCCAAAGAAAAAACCGGCCGTGAGGCCGGTTTTTTCATGCCTGCGATCAGCTCACAGGCTCAACCGCATCGACAGGTCCACCGCTTTCACATCCTTGGTCATGGCACCAATCGAGATGTAGTCCACCCCAGTCTCGGCAATCACCCGCAAGGTCGTCTCGTTGACCCCGCCACTGGCTTCCAGCTTGGCCTTGCCCGCGGTAATGCGCACTGCTTCGCGCATCTCCTCCAGGTTCAGCTCGTCGAGCATGATGATGTCGGCACCTGCGGCCAGTGCCTGGCGCAGTTCGTCCAGGCTTTCCACTTCGATTTCCACCGGCTTGCCCGGCGCAATGCGGTGCGCCGCCGCCACGGCCTCGGCCACGCCGCCGCTGGCGGCGATGTGGTTTTCCTTGATCAGGAAGGCGTCGTACAGGCCGATGCGGTGGTTGTCGCAACCGCCGCAAGTCACTGCATACTTTTGCGCCAGGCGCAGGCCCGGCAGGGTCTTGCGGGTGTCCAGCAGGCGCACCTGGGTGCCTTCCACCAGGTCGGCCAGGAAGCGCGCACGGGTGGCAACCCCCGACAGCATCTGCAGGAAGTTCAGTGCACTGCGCTCACCGCTGAGCAGCGAACGCGCGGGGCCCTCCAGATGGAACAGTGGCTGGTTGGCCGTGGCGCGCTCGCCATCGGCCACCTGCCAGTGGACGGCCACGCGTGGGTCGAGTTGGCGGAACACGGCATCGACCCAGGCGGTGCCGGCGATCACGCAGTCTTCGCGGGTAATGATGGTCGCCTTGGCCAGGCGCTCCGCCGGGATCAGCTGCGCGGTGATATCGCCACTGCCGATGTCCTCCAACAGCGCACGGCGCACATTGGCTTCGATTTCAGCGGTCAGGTCGGCAAGGCGTAGGTTCGGCATGGTCGGCTCCACAAGCTAGATGCCGGCGATTATAGGGCAGGGGGCCGGTGTGTACAGTCGCCTTGGCGATGACCTTTGGTCGGCCGGTGTGAGCAAGCGGGGTAAATCAGGGTCATTAGCCAGCCAGTGAAACGGCGCTGGCAGCTGTGCGGGTTTTTACCGATAATGGTGACCAGTATTTGGCGTCATGACTTTGACGATCTTCAGCCCCTTCGGGCGAGACACCCTGCAAGGAGTACAGGATGCAAAAAGAAGGCAAGGTGGTGCCCTTGGCGGCAGCCATCGATCGAGGCGGGCGTGCGCCTCTGCCTTGCCTTCCGGTGTTGCTCCTGCAGGTGCGGGACAAGGCCGCCTTGCAGTTGCGTCAGGGCCTGCAGGACTTGTTCGACAACGCCGACGACACCCTCTTCGAGATGGCCGACAAGGCCTTCGACCGCAGTGACCAGAACCTGTACTTCGAGGCCATGCGCGACCTGCGCCTGAAGCGCAAGAGCATCGAGCGCGGTTTTCTCGACACGTTCTATGATGCCTTTGCCCGTATCGGCCAGGTCGACCTGCTGGCGCACCTGGTCGAGCCGGGCAACCTGCGCAGCAAGGCCCAGGTGGAGCGGGCCGCCGCGATCGAAGGCATGGTCGCGCGGGTGCTGTCACGCGACGGCATTGCCCTGCAGCAACTGGGCCTGCGCTTGCAGGTACTGCTCGACCGCCCCCTGCACGAGCAGCACAACCCGCTGGGGCCCGCAGCGCTGTGCGGCTACTTCCTCGACGCTGGCCGCAACCTGGGGGTTTGCCTGCGGGTCAAGCTGGTCCTGCTGAAACTGTTCGAGCGCTATGTGTTGCGCGATGCCGATGTGATCTATGGCGAAGCCAACCAGTTGCTGGCCGCTGCCGGTGTGTTGCCCGAGTTGCCAACGGCACCGCGCCGGCGCGCCGAAGACCGGCGCATGAACGCACGACGCGGGCCGGCGAGCCTGGGGCACGAGGTGGGCGCGGACGCGGCAGGGCAGGCGTTCTTTGCCTCGTTGCAAACACTGCTGGCCCCGGCGCGTGGGCAGTTCGCGCCTCGTTTGCAGGCGGTGGCCGCCGCCCAGCCAATCAGCACCGCCGACCTGCTGCGCCTGCTTTCGCATTTGCAGCACTACGTGCCCGCTACCCACGAGGCCGATGATTTCGAGCTTGGCCAACAGCTTGAACAACTGCTGCTGCGGGTCAGCGTGCGCAGCGGCACACGCCGGCGCATCGACGTAGCCGACGAGGACATGATCAACCTGGTTGGCCTGCTGTTCGCCTTCATCCAGGACGACGACAACCTGCCGGCCAGCCTGCGTGCGCTGATCGGGCGTCTGCATATTCCGCTGCTGAAGGTAGCCCTGCTGGACAAGGGGCTGTTCAGTCGGGCCAGCCACCCGGCCCGCCGGCTGCTCAACGAGATTGCTGGTGCTGCAATTGGTTGGGAATGGGGCGGCGACGGCATGCGCGACAGCCTGCACCTGCGGGTGGAGCGTATCGTCCAGCGCCTGCTCAATGATTTTGCCGAAGATGCCAGCCTGTTCGCCGAATTGCTCGAAGACTTCCTCGCTTTCAACCAGGACGAGCGGCGGCGCAACGAGCTGCTTGAACAACGTACCCGGGACGCCGAAGAAGGGCGTGCCCGAGCCCTGCAGGCCAGGCAGCAGGTGCAGCATGCACTCAACCAGCGGCTGCGCGGCCGGTTATTGCCGCAGGTGGTGGTACAGATGCTGGTTCAGGCCTGGAGCCAGGTACTGCTGCTGGCCTGGCTCAAGCAGGGCGAGGCATCCCAGGCCTGGCGAGACGCCTTGCAGACGATGGACACGCTGCTGGCCAGCATCACCCCGCCGCATGAGCCACATGCCTTGCTGCAGCAGGTACCGGGCCTGCTCAAGGCATTGCGCGATGGCCTGTCCAGCGTGGCCCTGGACTCGGCAGCGACCCGCGAATTCTTCCTGCAACTGGAGCAGCTGCACCTGCGTGCCTGCGCGGATACCGCGGTGCCGCCCGGTGGTGAGGGCCGGTCCCTGAGCGAGGTGCTGGTGGACGAGGACATCGTCCTGGCGATTGCTGAAGAACCCGCTTGTGCTCCGTTGCAGTTTGCCGACGGGCAGGCTGTGGCGCTGCGCCAGGTGCAGCGCCTGCGTATCGGTACCTGGGTCGAGGTGCTGGACGAGGACGAACCGTTGCGCTGCAAGCTGGTGGCGCGCATCGACAGCAGCGACCGGCTGGTGTTCGCCAACCGCACCGGCATGAAAGTGCGTGAATGGAATGGTGCCAGCCTGGCCCAGGCACTGCACCGAGGCGACGTGCGAGTGCTGGATGACGGGCTGTTGTTCGAGCGGGCGCTGGAGGCGGTGCTCGACAGGCTGCGGCGGTAGGCACAACTGTCTTGCGCAATATCTGCAAGCTGGCACGATCTCTGTGGGAGCGGCGTGCCCGCGAAACAAGCGCCGCGGTGGATGGCACCGGCTGCGCCGGTGTTCGCGGGCACGCCCGCTCCCACAGCATTACAATGATTCACATGCAAACGCCGTTGGCCGCAGGGCATACTGTTGACCTGTTCACGGCGTTTTCAGGATCTGCCCCATGCAATTGGACCGTGCCACTGGCTGGTTCCACGGAATCGGAATCACCCACTGCCCCTCGCCGAACTTCAATACCCGCCCCGAAGGCGAATCGATTTCCCTGCTGGTGATCCACAACATCAGCCTGCCGCCTGCCTGCTTCGGTACCGGCAAGGTCCAGCAATTCTTCCAGAACCGCCTGGACCCCGACGAACACCCGTACTTCGCCAGCATCAACCACCTGACCGTGTCGGCGCACCTGTTCGTCGAGCGTGACGGTGCGGTGACCCAGTTCGTGTCGTTGCTCGACCGCGCCTGGCACGCCGGTGTGTCGTGCTTCGACGGGCGTGAAGGCTGTAACGATTTCTCCATCGGCATCGAACTGGAAGGCACCGACGACCTGCCTTATACCGATGCCCAGTACACGGTGCTGGAGCAACTTACCCGGCACATCCGTGGTGCCTGGCCGGCCATCGACCTGGGCCGCATCCAGGGCCATAGCGACATTGCCCCGCAGCGCAAGACCGACCCCGGCCCGGCCTTCGACTGGCCGCGCTACCGACAGGCGCTGCAGCAAAACGAGGACAAGGCATGAGTTTTCTGGTGTTGTTGCTGGCGCTGTGGGTCGAGAAGTTCTCGGCCCTGCGCCATCAGGTGCAGCGCGATGGGTTCTTCCTTGGCGAACTGGTGCGCCTGGAGCGCAGCGGCAAGGTGCACCCGTGGTGGACGCTGGCCATCCTGGTACTGGCACCGGTAGCGCTGCTGGTGTTGCTGCTGCATGTGCTGGAGCCGGTGGCGTACGGCTTGCTGGCATTGCCGGTGCACCTGCTGGTGCTGATCTACAGCCTGGGCCGCGGCGATGCCAAGGCATCGTTGGGGCCGTTCCGCGATGCCTGGCGGCGCGGTGATGACCAGGCCGCTTTGCATGTGGCCGAGCGCGACCTGGGGCTGGCGGCCGACGAACCGCACAGCCTGTTGGTGCGGGTGCAGGGCAACCTGCTGTGGCAGGTGTACCAGGGCTTTTTCGCGGTGATCTTCTGGTACTTCGTGCTGGGCCCGGGTGCAGCCCTGGCCTATCGCCTGTTGGCGCTGTGCGGCGAACACAGCAAGCAACCGACGTTGAAGGCTCGTGCCGAGCAGCTCAGGCATATCATGGACTGGCTGCCGGTACGGGTGCTGGCCTTGAGTTTTGCCCTGGTCGGCAACTTCCTCGCGGTCACGCGAGTGATGCTGCACGAGGTGCTCAACTGGCATATCAGCGCCGCACACCTGGTGGCCCGGGTCGGGCGCATTGCTGATGACATTCCCGAGGAAGAAGACAGCCAGCGCGGGCTGGGGCGGCTGGACAGCCTGTGGGAGCTGCTGCTGCGCTGTGCGGTGCTGTGGTATGCCGGGTTTGCGCTGTGGACGGTGCTTGTCTGAACTGGCTCGCTGGCTTCTTCGCGGGCTTGCCCGCTCCCACAGGTACTGCGCCGGTCTACGATTTGCGCGGTCCCTGTGGGAGCGGGCAAGCCCGCGAAGAGGCCCATGCAGGTGCCAGCACTTCAGCTACCAGCCAAACAACTCGCAAGCATTGCGGGTGCTGGCTTCAGCCAGCTCCGCGACTTCCACACCCATCACCTGTGCCAGCGCCTCGGCGATCTCCGGCAGGTGCTCCGGGCTGTTCCTCACCCCGGGGAACATGACCGGCGCCATGTCCGGCGCATCGGTCTCCAGCACCACGCTGTCCAGCGGCAACCGCGCCAGGGTCTTGCGCAGCCGTAGGGCCTGCGGCCAGGTACCCGCACCGCCAAGCCCAAGCCGGAAGCCCAGCTTGATGTACTCGCGGGCCTCTTCGTAACTGCCGGCAAACGCATGTATCACCCCCGCCCGCCCCGGCTTGAAGCGCTTGAGCGTGGCGATCACCTGCGCATGGCTGCGGCGCACGTGCAGCAGGGCGGGCAGTTCGAAGTCGCAGGCCATCTGCAGTTGCGCTTCGAACAGCTCCTGCTGGCGGGCCTTGTCCAGGTCTTCGAGGTAATAGTCCAGGCCAAACTCGCCCACCGCACATAGCCGTGGGTCGCCGTGCAGGCGCTCCAGCCACTCGCGCAGCTGCGCCAGGTGCTCCGGGCGATGCTGGTCAAGGTAGATCGGGTGCAGGCCGAGCGCGGCGAACAGGCGCTGGTCGGCACAGGCCAGGTCCCACACCCGCTGGAAATTCGCCTGGTACACCCCCAGCACCACCATCCGCTCAATCCCGCGCGACGCCGCGTTGGCCAGCAGGCGCGGGCGGTCGGCGTCGAAGTCGGGGAAGTCCAGGTGGGTGTGGGTGTCGATCAGGCGCATGTTCAGGCCGCTGTAATGCGTTGCTTGAACGTTCGACCGACAGCATGCACGCCAGGTTCGTAGCGTTTATCCTCGATCGCGGCCAGTGCCAGTTCCAGGGCGGTGGCGGCAATCAGGCCATGCTGCTGGGCCATGGCATTGACTGGCAGCGGCAGGAAGTCGAGCAACTGGTTGTCGCCAAAGGTACCCAGCTGCAGCTGGCGCGAGTCGGCAGGGCGCGCCTGCAGGGTATCGAACACCCCTTGCAGCAGCACGTAGGAGGTAGTCACCAGGGCATCCGGCAGGCCGCCAAGGTCGTCGATCAACTGCTGCATCAGGCGCTGGCCGCACTCACGGCTGAACGCTTCGCCTTGATAGCGGCGAACTTCGCCGGCATAGCCTTGCAGGGCTTCGTCGAAGCCGCCGGCACGTGCCTGACTGACCGACAGCTCGGGGCGTGCGCCGATCAGTGCAATGCTGCGCGGGGCGGCGCACAGCAGGCTGGCGGCCAGTTGGCGGCTGGCGTCGCGGTCGTCGCTGATCACCGAGCAGAAGTGCGCAGGGTCCAGGCGGCGGTCGATGGCGATCACCGGCAGGCCTTTGTCCTGCAGTTCGCGGTAGCTGTCGTCCTCTGGCGGCAGGCAGCTGGCGACGAACAGTGCATCGCAACGGCGGGCGCGGAACAGCTGCTGCAACTGGCGCTCGCTGTCGGGCTGGTCGTCGCTGCTGGCGATCAGCAACTGGTAGCCGCGGGCGCGGGCGCCTTGTTCGAGCTGCTTGGCGATGCGGGCGTAGCTGGGGTTCTCCAGATCCGGGAGAATGAAGCCCAGGGTGCGGGTATGCCGGCTGCGCAGGCCAGCGGCCTGCGGGTTGGGGGTGAAGCCGTGGGCCTCGACCACCGCGCGTACCCGCTCGACAGTGCTGTTGCTGATGCGCTGCTGTTCGGCCTTGCCATTGATGACGTAGCTGGCAGTGGTCACGGACACACCGGCCAGACGGGCGATATCGCTGAGTTTCACCGAATTTTCCTTGTTATTACCGGGGCTGGCTGTGAGCCCTGACCGGGTAGTTTGACCCGGCGAGGGCGCCACGCGCAGACGACCATTGTCGCAATTGTCCGACAGGATGGGGCTTTTTCCTCGGCAGATTATCGAGTAACGTGGCCGTCTGGTCAGATTAATCGTTTCAGCTGCCGAATTTTCTGCCTCGGCTGCCATCCGTGCAAGGCTGTTGAACTGGCCGTTCAAGTGAATTTCACAACAATACTCCAGTACCCGACCGGGAACTGCAAAAGGAGAAGGTCATGCTCGAGCTCGCCAAGGAGCAGATAGCCATGGGCCAGAAGGCCGCCGACAAGGCCGAGGCATTGCGCCTGCTGGCCGACCGGCTGGTCGCCGATGGCCTGGTCGCCGAGGGATACCTGCAAGGGCTGCAGGCCCGAGAGGCACAAGGCTCCACCTTCCTTGGGCAGGGCATTGCCATCCCCCATGGCACGCCGCAGACCCGTGACCTGGTGTACGCCACCGGCGTGCGCCTGTTGCAGTTTCCCGAGGGCGTGGATTGGGGCGATGGCCAGATGGTCTACCTTGCCATCGGCATCGCCGCCCGTTCCGACGAGCACCTGCGCCTGCTGCAACTGCTGACCCGTGCCCTGGGCGAGACCGACCTGGCCGAAGCATTGCGCCGCGCCGGCTCCGCCGAGGCGTTGCTGAAACTGTTGCAGGGCGCGCCGCAGGAACTGGCGCTGGATGCACAACTGGTCGGACTGAACCTGGCGGCCGAGGACTTCGATGAGCTGGCCTGGCGCGGTGCCCGCCTGTTGCAGCGCGCCGACTGCGTCGACAGCGGTTTTGCCGCCGTGCTGCAGCAGGCCGAACCGCTGCCGCTGGGTGAGGGCCTGTGGTGGCTGCACAGCGAGCGCCAGGTGCGCCAGCCGGGCCTGGCCTTCATCACCCCGCAGCAGCCGCTGCGTTACCGCGACCAGCCGCTCAACGGCCTGTTCTGCCTGGCCAGCCTCGGTGCTGCCCACCAGGCCTTGCTCGAGCGCCTGTGCGAAGTGCTGATCGAAGGCCGTGGGCAGATGCTCTACCAGGCCACCAGCAGCCGCGCGGTACTGGAAGTGCTGGGCGGTGAAGCGCCGGCGGACTGGCCCAGCGCGCGGGTCGTGCTGGCCAACCCGCACGGTTTGCACGCCCGCCCGGCAAAGGTATTGGCGCAGCTGGCCAAAGGTTTCGAGGGGGAAATCCGTATACGCCTGGTCGACAGCGCGCAGCCAGCGGTGTCGGTCAAGAGCCTGAGCAAGCTGCTCAGTCTCGGCGCTCGACGTGGCCAGGCGCTGGAACTGGTGGCTGAGCCAGCCATCGCCGCGGATGCCTTGCCGGTGCTGCTGGCCGCCATCGAACAAGGCCTGGGCGAAGAGGTGGAGCCACTGCCACAGAGCGCGGCGACCGCAGCCGGCGCAGCGGCCGAAGTGCTGCAAGCGCCCGCGGCCGGTAGCCGCATCCACGGTGTGGGTGCGGCGCCCGGCATTGCCAGTGGCCCGGCGCATGTGTGTGTCGAGCGTGAGTTCGACTACCCCCTGCGCGGCGAGTCCTGCGCCCTGGAGCGGCAGAAGCTGCGTGAAGCCGTTGCGACTGTCAATGGCGAGCTGCAGGCCTTGGTCCAGCGCAGCGACAAGGCCATTGGCGAAATCTTCGTCACCCACCAGGAGATGCTCGCCGACCCGGCCCTGGCCGATGATGTGGAGCAGCGCCTGGGCCAGGGCGAAAGCGCCGCGGCAGCCTGGATGGCAGTGATCGAGGCGGCGGCGCGCCAGCAGGAGTCGCTGCACGATGCCTTGCTCGCCGAACGTGCTGCCGACCTGCGTGACATCGGCCGCCGCGTGCTGGCGCAGTTGTGTGGCGTGCAGGCCCAGGCTGAACCCGAGCAACCCTACGTGCTGGTGATGACCGAAGTCGGCCCGTCCGATGTCGCCCGGCTGGACCCGAGCCGCGTCGCCGGTATCGTCACAGCTCAGGGTGGCGCCACCGCCCACAGCGCCATCGTCGCCCGTGCCCTGGGCATTCCGGCGGTAGTGGGCGCGGGGGCGTCGATACTGCTGTTGGACACTGGCACGCCGTTGCTGCTCGATGGCCAGCGTGGCGTGGTCAGCGTGGCGCCGCCGGCGGATGAACTGCAACGGGCCCTGGCCGAACGCGACCTGCGCGAGCAGCGCTTGCAGGCCGCCTGGGCCAACCGCTTCGAGCCGGCGGTCACCCGTGATGGTCACGCTGTCGAGGTGTTTGCCAACATCGGCGAGAGCAACGGCATCGCCAAGGTGGTGGAGCAGGGCGCCGAAGGCGTGGGCCTGCTGCGCACCGAGCTGATTTTCATGGCCCACACCCAGGCCCCGGATGTGGCGACTCAGGAAGCCGAGTACCGCCGCGTGCTCGATGGCCTCGACGGGCGCCCGCTGGTGGTGCGCACCCTTGATGTCGGCGGTGACAAACCGCTGCCGTACTGGCCGATCGCTGCCGAAGAAAACCCGTTCCTCGGTGTGCGCGGCGTACGCCTGACCCTGCAGCGCCCGCAGGTGATGGAGGACCAGTTGCGCGCCTTGCTGCGCGCGGCCGACCAGCGCCCGCTGCGCATCATGTTCCCGATGGTCGGGCAGGTGCATGAATGGCGCGAGGCGCGTGCCATGGTCGAGCGCCTGCGCGCCGAGATCCCGGTAGCCGACCTGCAGCTGGGCATCATGGTCGAGGTGCCCTCGGCAGCGCTGCTGGCACCACAGCTGGCGCGCGAAGTGGACTTCTTCAGCATCGGCACCAACGACCTGACCCAGTACACCCTGGCCATCGACCGTGGTCACCCCAGCCTCTCGGCCCAGGCCGACGGCCTGCACCCTGCGGTGCTCAGCCTGATCGACATGACCGTGCGCGCCGCCCATGCCCATGGCAAGTGGGTGGGCGTGTGCGGCGAGCTGGCGGCCGACCCGCAGGCGGTGGCCGTGCTGCTGGGCCTGGACGTGGACGAACTCAGCGTCGCCGCGCGCAGCATTGCCGAAGTCAAGGCCCTGGTCCGCCAGGCCGATCACCAGACTGCCCGCGCCCTGGCGCGCGAGGCCCTGCAACAGGACAGCGCCGCAGCGGTTCGCGCGCTGGTGGAGCGTTACTGAATGGCCAAGATCCTCACCCTCACCCTGAACCCGGCGCTGGATATCACCATCGGCCTGGATACCCTGCGCCCGGGGCAGGTCAACCGCAGCCAGGAGCAGCACAGCCACGCCGCGGGCAAGGGGCTGAACGTTGCCCAGGTACTGGCCGACCTGGGGCACAGCGTCACTGTTGGCGGCTTCCTCGGGCGTGACAACCTGCAGCCCTTCGAGGCGCTGATCGACTGGCGCGGCTTCGTCGACTGCTTTGTCCGCGTACCGGGCGAAACCCGCAGCAACATCAAGCTGGTCGAGGCTGATGGCCGTGTCACCGACATCAACGGCCAAGGCCCGGAAGTCGACGAAGCGGCACGCAGTGCATTGCTGCGCCGCCTGGCGCAGATTGCACCGGGCCACGACGCGGTGGTGGTGGCTGGTAGCCTGCCGCGCGGGATCAGCACCGACTGGTTCCGCCAGTTGCTCGAACAGCTCAAGGCGCAAGGCCTCAAGGTGGCCCTGGACAGCAGCGGCGAAGCCCTGCGTGCCGGCCTGCAGAGCTCGCCCTGGCTGGTCAAGCCAAATACCGAAGAGCTGGGCGAGGTGCTTGGCCTGGCTGTGGATAACCCGGCGCAGCAGCGCGCTGCTGCCGAGCGCCTGCTGGCCAGTGGCGTCGAACACGTGGTGGTGTCGGCGGGCGAGCAGGGCGTCAGCTGGTTTACCCATGACCATGCCGTACATGCTTGCCCGCCCAAGGTGCAGGTCGCCAGCACGGTGGGCGCAGGTGATTCGCTGGTGGCCGGCATGGTCCACGGCCTGCTGCAGGGCGAAGCCCCGGCGCAGACCTTGACCCGTGCCACCGCGATCGCAGCACAGGCTGTTACCCAGGTTGGTTTCGGCATCCGTGACCGCGAGCAACTGGCGCGTCTGGAAGCCGCCGTGCAACTGACAGAACAACAAGAGGGTTGCCGATGAACATTGCCATTGTCACTGCCTGCCCCAACGGCCAGGTGTCGAGCGTGCTGAGCGCGCGCTTGCTGTCCGCCGCTGCCCAGCGGCGGGGCTGGAGCACCAGCGTCGAAGTGCAGGATGCCGGCCACCCCGAGCGGCAACTGAGCGCCGCGCAGATAGCCGAGGCCGACTGGGTGCTGGTGGTCAGTACCGGCCCGGTGGACCTGGCGCGTTTCGTCGGCAAGCGCGTGTACCAGAGCACGCCGTCCCAGGCTTTGGCCGACCGCGAAGGCTTCCTCGATGAGGCGGCGGCCAACGCCCGGCTGCTGGCCACGGTGCCAGGCCTTGCGGCCGAAGCTGGCAGCGCAGGCGCACGCATCGTCGCCGTCACGGCTTGCCCGACTGGCGTCGCGCATACATTCATGGCCGCAGAAGCCTTGCAGCAGGCCGCGCAGCAACTGGGCTACCAGCTCACCGTCGAGACCCAGGGTTCGGTCGGTGCGCGCAACCCCTTGTCCGCCGAAGCCATCGCCGCAGCCGATGTAGTGCTGCTGGCCGCCGACATCGAAGTGCCCACCGCGCGTTTCGCCGGCAAGCGCATCTACCGTTGTGGCACCGGTATCGCCCTCAAGCAGGCCCGTGCCACCCTGGACAAGGCCTTGGCCGAAGCCAAGGTGGAAAACAGCAGCGATGCTGCAGCGGCGAGCACGCCAGCGAAGGGCGAGAAGACCGGGGTATACAAGCACCTGCTCACCGGCGTGTCGTTCATGCTGCCGATGGTGGTGGCTGGCGGCTTGCTGATTGCCTTGTCGTTCGTGTTCGGTATCGAGGCCTATAAAGAACCGGGCACCTTGCCGGCGGCGTTGATGCAGATCGGCGGCGAGGCTGCATTCAAGCTGATGGTGCCGCTGCTGGCGGGCTATATCGCCTGGTCCATCGCTGACCGCCCGGGGCTGGCGCCCGGCATGATCGGCGGCCTGCTGGCCAGCACCCTGGGCGCCGGTTTCATCGGTGGTATCGTCGCCGGCTTCCTCGCCGGCTACAGCGCCAAGGCCATTGCCCGCTGGGCGCGCCTGCCCAGCAGCCTGGAGGCACTCAAGCCGATCCTGATCATTCCGCTGCTGGCCAGCCTGTTCACCGGCCTGGTGATGATCTACGTGGTCGGCCAGCCGGTGGCGGCGATGCTGGAAGGGCTCACGCATTTTCTCGACAGTATGGGTACCACCAATGCCATCCTCTTGGGCCTGTTGTTGGGCGGCATGATGTGCGTCGACCTGGGCGGGCCGATCAACAAGGCCGCCTATGCCTTCTCGGTGGGGCTGTTGGCCTCGTCGAGCTATGCGCCGATGGCGGCGACCATGGCCGCCGGCATGGTGCCGCCGATTGGCCTGGGTATCGCCACCTTCCTGGCCCGACGCAAGTTTGCCCAGAGCGAGCGTGAAGCGGGCAAGGCGGCCCTGGCGCTGGGGCTGTGCTTCATCTCCGAAGGGGCGATTCCGTTTGCCGCCAAGGACCCGCTGCGGGTGATCCCGGCCAGCGTGGCCGGCGGGGCATTGACCGGGGCATTGTCGATGTACTTCGGCTGCAAGCTGATGGCGCCGCATGGCGGCCTGTTCGTGCTGCTGATCCCCAATGCGATCAACCATGCGCTGCTGTACTTGTTGGCGATCGTGGCGGGTAGCCTGCTGACGGCGGTGGTGTATGCGGTGATCAAGAAGAGCGAGCGGGTGGAGTTGGCGGTAGCGCCGGTGAAGGGTTAGAGATTTCAGCGGGCCTTACTGGCCTCTTCGCGGGCACGCCCGCTCCCACAGGTACTGCATGATCCGGAAGCTTGCAGTGACCCTGTGGGAGCGGGCGTGCCCGCGAAGAGGCCGAAACAGGTCACCGCCGATGCTTCTGCCGCAACGGCACAAGCAGATCACCCAGCCCGTTGTGATCGATCTCGTGCATCAGCGCCAGCAACCCACCCAATTCCCCCGCCGGGAAACCCTTGCGCGCAAACCAGGCCAGATAATCCCCCGGCAGGTCGGCAATGATTCGTCCCTGGTACTTGCCAAACGGCATGGTGCGGGTCACCAGCAGTTCGAGGGTTTCCGGCTTCATCATCGGCGCACCTGGCTGTTGAAAAGCGCCGACCATACTGCAATCTGCACGAAGGCCCAAGCGGCAATCATGCAGAACGCCGTTTTCAGGTTGTGCTCTGATATTTGTATCTAATTGATTTGGAAGGATTTTATTGAGATTAAAGGCTTGGCACGAACACTGCTCCGTTACAGATGACTATCACCTGCCAAGGAGTTTGTGCCATGAGCAATCCCAACAAAGATGTGATCGACGTGCTGAACGACCTGATCGAGTACAGCAAGGATGGCGAGAAAGGCTTCAAGGCCTCGGCCGATGATGTGAAGAACCCCGAACTGAAAGCGTTCTTCGTTCAACGTGCCGGTGAGTGTGCCAATGCGGCCGGCGAACTGCAGAGCGAGGTGCGTCGCCTGGGTGGCGACCCGGAAACTTCCACCAGCATCAGCGGTGACCTGCATCGGGGTTGGGTCAACCTCAAGGCGATGGTCACTGGCAAGGATGAGGAAGCGGTGCTGAACGAGGTGGAGCGGGGCGAGGACCATGCCCTCAAGGCCTACAAGGAAGCCCGCGAGAAACTGGTGAAGCTGGGCCGCACCGCCAGCGACCAGACCTACACCCTGGTGGAAAAACAGCTGCAAGGTGTACAGCGCAACCATGACCAGGTCAGGGCCCTGCGCAACGCCGCCCGCGCCCGCGCCTAGTCGGCAGGCCCCTCTACCCGGTTGCGGCCTTTGGCCTTGGCCCGGTAGAGCGCTTCGTCCGCAGCACCCAGCACCCTTGCCAGATCGTGCTGGGTGCCTGACAGGCCGATGCCGATGCTCACCGTGACCGAGTGGGCATCATCGGCAAACGGCGCCAGCGCCTCGACACTGGCGCGGATGCGCTCGGCCAGCAGCTGCGCACCGGCCAGGTTGGTTTCCGGCAGCACCACCTGAAATTCCTCCCCACCGTAACGCGCTGCCAGATCGGCCGGGCGGCGGATGCATTCCTCGATGGTCCTGGCCACTTCGCGCAAGGCATGGTCGCCACCGGCATGGCCGTGGCGCTGGTTGAACGCCTTGAAATGGTCGACGTCCACCATCAGCACCGCCAACGGCTTGCGGTTGCGCTGGGCGCGGGCCCACTCCTGGCGCAGTACCTGGTCCAGGCGGCGGCGGTTGGCCAGGCCGGTCAGGCTGTCGGTGGCGGCCAGGGTCGCCAGGCCCTGTTCGGCCTCTTGGCGGCGGCGCAGTTCGCGGCCCAGCAGCAGGGTCAGCGAGAGGATACCCACACAGAGCACCCCGGTGGCCACGCTGACCAGGATTGCAGTGCGGCGCCAGGACTCGAATACGTCTTCGGCCGAATGCACCACCAGTACGATCAGCGGCAGCTGCGCGACCCGGGCGAAGGTGTACATGCGTGGTTTGCCGTTGCGGCTGGAGCGGGCGGTGAAGCTGCCGCTCTGCTCGCTGAGAATGCGTTTGAAATTGGGCCGCTCGGCATAGTTGCTGCCGATCCCTGGGTCTTGCGTGCGGCTGGGCTGGCGAGCCAGCAGTTGGCCGTCGGTGTTGAGCAGGTTGATGCTGCTGTCATCACCAATGTCCAGGCGCTGGAACAGCTCACTGAAGTACGACAGGCGCAGTGCGCCCGCTGCCAGGCCGGTGAACTCGCCATTGGCGTCGGAGATACGCCGGCTGAAACTGATGCACCAGTCCAGGTCGCCCAGCTTGGCCTTGAATGGCGGGCCCACCAGCAGGCCGAGGTTGGGGTTGTGCAGGTGCGCCTGGAATACCCCGGTGTCGCCGAAGTTGGCCTTGCGTGGCACGCTGCTGGTGGAATCGCCAACCACGTTGCCTTGCTTGTCCAGCCACAGTACGTCACCGCGCTTGCGGTCGACGAAGGCTTCATTGAATAGCAGGCGTTGGCGCACCGGGCCGGGGATTTCCGGCAGCTCCTTGCGCCCGACCGCCCAGATCAGGCCCTGCAGCGACTGGTCGTAGAGTTCGACGTTGCGCAGGATGTCGCTTTCGATCAACTGGACGATATTGTTGGACGAGCGAATTGCCGACAGCTCGACATTGTCGCGCTCGCGCGCCAGCAGGTAGCTGACGATGGCCACGATGGCGAGCACGGCAAGGCAACTGCCCAGATTGAGGATCAGCTCGGGGTGCGACCTGTAGTGTGCGAAACGCGGTAATCGGGTGGTCATGCTCGCTACTGCGTGGGCAGGGCCATTCGCGGCGGCGACATTCTAGGGAAGCGGGGATTGTCGGACAAGATTTGTCCGACGGAATCACTCCGGGGCTGCTGTGCAGCCCATCGCCGGCAAGCCAGCTCCCACAAGTACCGCACAAGGCTTGAGGTCCATGCGGTCAAAGTGGGAGCTGGCTTGCCGGCGAAACGAGGGCGAAGCCCTCGCATCCGGGCCTGGATCAGAACACGTTCAACGGGTAATCCACGATCACCCGCAGTTCATCGTTGTCGCTGTTGCTGTCGATCGACGCATAACCCTGGCTGCCACGGTGGGTGGCGTAGCGCACCAGCACCGACAGGTCCTTCAGGTCACCCTCCTGGAACACATACTTCACGTCCAGGTCGCGCTCCCAGTGCATGGCGTTCTTGCCATCGGCACGGTAGTAGTCGTAGTGGGTGGTGTCCTGGACGGCCTTGGTCAGGTCAGCTTCACCGCGCGAGTACGACAGCACCGTGGTCAGGCCAGGGATGCCCACACCAGCGAAGTCATAGTTGTACTGCAGCTTCCACGAGCGCTCGTTCGGTGCGTTGAAGTCCGAGTACATGCGCGAGTTGTCCAGGTAGATGCTGTCGCCCAGGTTGATGTAGTCGAACGGCGTGTTGCCATTGACCCGCTGGTAGGCGGCGGTGACGCTGTGGAACCCGGCGTTGACGGTGAAATGCACGCTGTAGGTGTTGTTGTCGATCTTGCCCAGCAGTGCCTGGCCGGTGTCCTGGGTGTGATAGAAGTGCACGCCCGGGTTCAGGCTGACCAGGTCGTTGACCACATAGGTGTAGTCGAAATCGGCGTAGTACTGGTTCCAGATGTCCTTCAGCTCGGCCGCATACAGGTTGGCGGTGATGTTCGGGGTACCGCTCCACGACGCGCCGGCCCAGTTCAGGTGCTTGCTCTTGTCATGCTCGCCCAGCGAACCGTAGTAGGTGTCGATGCGGCGGTGGCCGCTCTGGTTGTACGGCTTGGTGAAGCTCACCTGGCCGCCTTCGAGCAGCAGGCCGTCGATGCTGGTGTTGGTCAGGCTCACACCACGGAAGGTCTGCGGCAGCATGCGGGTTTCGCCGCCGGCGATCACCGGGTTGGTGAGGAACAGGTCACCGGCTTTCAGCTCGGTGTCGAACGCCTTGAGCTTGACTGCGGCACCGGCGGTGGAGAACGAGTGCGGGGCAGCACCCAGTTCGTCTTCGTTCTTTTGGTGAGTCGGCAGGATGCTGGTGCCAGCATGGCCGCCGCCACCGTCGAGTTTCAGGCCCAGCATGGCGTGGGCGTCCAGGCCAAAGCCGACCACACCTGGGGTGTAGCCCGACTCGAAGCGTGCAACCGCGCCCTGGCCCCACTCGCGGGTGTCGCGCACGCCGGCGTTGTGGTTGTCGCGGTTGAAGTAGGCATTACGGAAATGCAGGTTGAAGGACGAGCCTTCGATGAAGCCATCAGCCTTGTCTTCATCTGCCTGGGCGGCGAAAGGGATCGTTGCAGTCAACGCAATGAACAGCGGGGTAAAACGAAACGCGGAAGGCACCGGTACTAGCTCCTTGGGTCTGGCGGTGGGGCAGTTTTTATTTTCGAATGTGCGTCTTTTTTATAGGTGGACGTTACAGCTGGGCTGATAGTTGAAGCACATAAAAAAAAGCCGCTGATCGGCAGCGGCTTTAAAAGGCTAACATATCGGCACCGGTGGTGCCCATGGCGTAGCCAAGGGAAAACGGGAGCAGCGACAGCGCTTGATCAGCTGTCGGCATTGGCATCGACAGAAACCTTGGAAGCTGTCTGGTTTGCGTCTTTGGCGGCGTCGGCCTGCTGTGCGGCTACGGCTTCGCGGGCCTCTTGGTGGACCGCGGCGAACTCAGCATTACGGGTGACGAAAGCATTGGATTCTTCGGCCATGGCCAGGGGCGACAACAACAGGGAAGACAGGACGAAGACGCTGGCAATACCCATACTGTTGGACATTTGAAACTACCTTCTTGCGGTGCAAGTGCTAATGAGGACGGGGGTAAAGTTAGTCCTTTCAATACACTTGAAACAGAGCGAAGTGCGATAAGCACTGTTGCGCAAAAGGTAACTATCGCAGGAAAAGCAATTGGACTTTCGCCGCAAACCCCCATGCTAGACGCGCTACGCGTTCATTGTGGGAGCGGGCGAGCCCGCGAAGCAGGCACCGCGGTGGATGGCACGGGCTTCGCCCGTGTTCGCGGGCTTGCCCGCTCCCACAAAGATTGCGGCTGTTTTCAGACTCTGAGCAAGGCAATTGTTCCCACAAGGACGGCGTTGGATGGTCAGATATGGGCCGGCAGCCTGATCCCAAAGGTATTGGCCCCAGCGGCACTACGCACGAACACCTCCCCACCATGCATAAGCGCAATCGCCTTGACGATCGCCAACCCCAACCCATGGTTACCCCCACCACTGTTGCTACGTGCCGCATCCACCCGGTAGAAGCGTTCGAACAGCAACGGCAGGTGCTCATCGTCGATCGCCGGCCCCGGGTTGCTCACGGCGATGCTGACCTGCTGCGGCCCGGCATCGATCTGCACCTTGATCACCTGGTGCGGTGCGGTGTGCTGGACAGCGTTGTTCAGCAGGTTGATCAGCGCCCGGCGCAGCTGGGCCTTTTCAATGGGCGCCCGGGCATCGCCGCTCACGCTCACGCTGACCTGTGCGTCTTCGAGAATGTAGTCCAGGTAATCGAGGGTGGTCGCCACTTCCTCGGCCAGCGAGGCCTGGGTCAGGGCAGTGGCCTTGCTGCCCTGGTCGGCACTGGCCAGGAACAGCATGTCGTTGATGATGCTGCGCAGGCGCTCCAACTCCTCAAGGTTCGATTGCAGCACTTCGAAGTAATGCTCGGCGCTGCGCCCACGGGTCAGTGCAACCTGGGTCTGGCCGATCAGGTTGGTCAGCGGCGAGCGCAGTTCGTGGGCGACGTCGGCATTGAACGCCTCCAGCCGCGAGTAGGCCTGGCTTACCCGGTCGAGCGCGGCGTTGAAGGCGCCGGCGAACTGCGCCAGTTCCGGGGCCAGGGCGTGGGTCTGCAGGCGGCCGTCCAGGCGCGGAGGGGCCAGGGCCTGGGCCTCAACGGACAATGCCAGCAGCGGGCGCAGGCCGATACGCGCCACCCAGTAGCCCAGTAGCGAGGCCAGCAGCACGCCGAGCACCGCCAGCCCGACAATCGCCACCAGCAGGCTGTGCTGCGCCTGCCAGAATGTTTCGGTGTCGATGCCGATCAGAAAGCGCAGCGGCGGCCGTTCGCCCAGGGCCGGCAGTTCGCTGACCAGCACCTTGTAAGGGTAGGGCCGGTCGGGCAGGCGCAGGTCGCGCATGCCCTGCGCGCCTTCGGCGAATGCGCGGACCAGCTCGCTGGGATGGCCGTATTCGTAGGCCGGGTTGCTGCTGACTACCCAGAAGCGAATGCGCTTGTCCTCTTCACTGAGCAGGTTGAGCTTGTTGTTGATCTTGACCCAGTGCTCCGGTGTGCCGAAGCGGTTGAGGGTGGACTCGAGCACGCTGAAGCGCGCATCCAGCTCGGCTTGCGGCAGCAGGTCGAGGCTGCGGTCGACCTGGCGGTACAGCGCCGAACCGATCAGCAGGAACACGCCCAGCGCCACCAGGATGAACAGCGCCGATAGGCGCAGCGCGATGGAATTACCCCGCACGGTTTTCCAGGACATAGCCCATGCCTCGGATGGTGTGCAGCAACTTGTTGTCGAAAGGCCCGTCGAGCTTGGCGCGCAGGCGCTTGATCGCCACTTCGACGACGTTGGCATCGCTGTCGAAATTGATGTCCCAGACCAGCTCTGCAATCGCTGTCTTTGACAGAATTTCGCCCTGCCGGCGGGCCAGCACGCTGAGCAGCGAGAATTCCTTGGCCGTCAGCTCCAGGCGTTGGCCGGCGCGCGTGGCCTTGCGCGCCATCAGGTCGATCCACAGGTCACCCACCTGCACCTGCAGCGGTTCATGGTTGCTGCTACGGCGGGTCAGGGCTTGCAGGCGGGCGACCAGTTCGAGGAAGGAAAACGGCTTGCCCAGATAGTCGTCGGCACCCTCGCGCAGGCCATGGATACGGTCTTCGACCCGTTCACGGGCGGTCAGCATGATGACCGGTGTCTGCTTGCGCGCGCGCAGGGCGCGCAGCACGCCATACCCGTCCAGGCCAGGCAGCATCACATCCAGCACGATCACCGCGTAGTCACCTTCCAGGGCCAGGTGCAGGCCATCGATGCCGTCCCGCGCCAGGTCGACGGTAAACCCCTGCTCGCTGAGGCCGCGATGCAGGTAGTCGGCGGTTTTTTCTTCGTCTTCGATGATCAGCACACGCATGGTCTTGTCCTAACTGGCACTGGGCGCCGCCGCACGGGCGGCCTGGCGGCGGTGGAACAGGCGCTCCAGGGCCAAGTATATGACCGGGGTGGTGAACAGCGTCAGCGCCTGGCTCACCAGCAGGCCGCCAACCACGGCGATGCCCAGTGGCTGGCGCAGTTCGGAACCGGTACCGAAGCCGAACATCAGCGGCACCGCGCCGAGCAAGGCGGCCAGGGTGGTCATGATGATCGGCCGGAAGCGCGTCAGGCAGGCCTGGTGGATCGCCTGCTCCGGGGTCAGGCCCTGGCGGCGTTGGGCTTCTAGGGCGAAGTCGATCAGCAGGATGCCGTTTTTCTTGACGATACCGATCAGCAGCACCACACCGATCAACCCCATGATGCTGAAGTCCTGGCCCATGGCCCACAGCAGGATCAATGCGCCAAGGCCGGCCGAGGGCAGGGTGGAGATGATGGTCAGCGGGTGGACGAAGCTTTCGTACAGCACGCCGAGGATGATGTACACCGCCACCAGCGCAGCCAGGATCAGCCACGGCTGGCTCGACAGCGAACTCTGGAAGGCCTGGGCCGCGCCCTGGAAGTTGCCGCTGATGGAGTCGGGCATGCCCAGCTCGCGCTGGGTGCGCTCGAGGATGGTCACCGCATCGCCCAGGGCCACGCCCGGGGCCAGGTTGAACGACAGGTTGGCTGCCGGGAACAGGCCATCGTGGCTGATCGACAGCGGCCCGGTGCTGGGCGGCGCCACATGGGCGACTGCCGACAGCGGCACCATCTCGTTGGTCAGTGGCGAGCGCAGGTAGAAGTAGTTGAGGCTTTCGGCCTTGCCGCGCTGGCGGGCATCCAGTTCGAGGATCACCTTGTACTGGTTGGTCTCGGTCTGGAACTCACTGATCTGCCGCTGGCCGAAGGCGTCGTACAACGCCTGGTCGACGTCGGTGGTGGTCAGGCCGAAACGTGCCGCGGCCTGGCGGTCGATATCGATGCGGGTGACGCTGGCGCCCAGTTGCAGGTCGTTGGACAGGTCGCGGAACGCCGGGTTTTCCCGCAGGCGCTCGGTCAGGCGCTGGGTCCACAGGTTCAGCGCCATGCCGTCGTTGCTCTTGAGCACGTACTGGTACTGGGTGCGCGACGGGCCGGAGCTCAGGTTGATGTCCTGGCCGGCACGCATGTACAGGACGATGCCTGGTACCTGGGCCAGCTTGGGCCGCAGCCGGTCGATCAGTTCGCTGGCCGATACATCGCGTTCGCCACGCGGCTTGAGAGCGATCCAGAAACGGCCGTTGGCGATGGTCTGGTTGCTGCCGGTGACGCCCACCGAGTGGGAGAACGCGCGCACCGCCGGGTCGGCCTCGATGATTTTGGCCAGCGCCTGGTGCTTCTCGATCATCGACGGGTACGACACATCCGCCGCCGCCTCGCTGGTGCCGAGGATGAAGCCGGTGTCCTGCAGCGGGAAAAAGCCCTTTGGGATACCCACGTAACCGGCCACCGCCAGGGCCAGGGTCAGGCCGAACATGCCGAGGGTCAGGCGCTGGTGGGCGAGGGCGCGGTCCAGGCCCTTTTCGTACCACCTGACCAGCCGCTCGCCGAAACCGCCCTTGTGCTCTCCGGGCGGGCGGCGCATGAACAGTGCGCACAGGGTTGGCGCCAGGGTCAGCGAAACCACCACCGAAATCAGGATGGTGGCGGTGGCGGTAAGGGCGAACTCCTTGAACAGCCGGCCGACCACGCCGCCCATGAACAGCAGCGGGATGAACGCGGCGATCAGCGAGAAACTGATCGACACCACGGTGAAGCCGATTTCCCCGGCGCCCTTGAGCGCCGCCGTGCGGCTGTCGTCGCCGGCCTCCAGGTGGCGGTGGATGTTCTCCACCACGACGATGGCATCGTCGACCACGAAGCCCACCGAGATGACGATGGCCACCAGGGTCAGGTTGTTCAGGCTGAAGCCGAAGATGTACATCAACGCGCAACTGGCGATCAGCGATACGCCGAGCACGCTGGACACCACCATGGTCGCCGACCACTGGCGCAGGAACAGCGCCATCACCCCGATCACCAGGGCCACGGCGATCATCAGGGTCAGCTCCACTTCATGCAGCGAGGCACGGATGGTCTGGGTGCGGTCCTGCAGCACCGACACTTCGACCGAGGCTGGCAGCATCTCCTGCAGCTTGGGCAGGGCAGCCAGTACCCGGTCCACGGTATCGACGATGTTGGCGCCAGGCTGGCGGAAAATCACCAGGTTCAGCCCGGGCTGATCGCCGGACCAGGCTTTGACATAGGCGTTCTCGGCGCCATTGATCACCTTGGCCACGTCCTTCAGGTGCACCGGTGCACCGTCACGGTAGGAGACGATCAGCTGGGCGTAGTCGTCGGGGTGGAACAACTGGTCGTTGGCGGCGATGGTCGACACGCTGTGTTCGCCGTAAAGCGCACCCTTGGCCAGGTTCAGGCTGGTCTGCTGGATGGCCTGGCGCAGGTCGGCCAGGGTCAGGCCGATAGCGGCCAGTTTCTCGGGTTGCGCCTGCACGCGGATCGCCGGGCGCAGTTGCCCGGTGATGTTGATCAGGCCGACCCCGTCGATCTGGCTCAGCTGGCGCGCGAGCAGGGTTTCGGCGTAGTCGCTGAGGTCGTTGCCAGGCATCTGGCTGGAGCTGACCGTCAGCACCAGCACCGGGCTGTCGGCCGGGTTGACCTTGCGCCAGGTCGGCGGGTTGGGCAGGTCTTGCGGCAAGCGCGCGGTGGCGGTGTTGATGGCCGCCTGCACTTCCTGGGCGGCGGTGTCGATGTTCTTGTCGAGCGTGAACTGCAGGATCAGGTTGGTCGAGCCCAGTGCGCTGCTGCTGGTCATCTGGGTCATGCCGGGGATGGCGCTGAACTGCACTTCCAGTGGCGTGGCCACCGACGAGGCCATGGTTTCCGGGCTGGCGCCGGGCAGCTGGGCGGTGACCTGGATGGTCGGGAAGTCGGCTTCTGGCAGTGGTGCCACCGGCAGGCGCGGGAAGGCGATGGCCCCCAGCAGCACCAGGGCGAAGGTCAGCAGCAGGGTGGCGATGGGGTGGTCGATGCACCAGGCCGAAACACCGTTGCGCGTGTTCATGGCTGGCTCCGGCGGTCGGCCATTTCCGACGGCGCGGGGGCGTCGGGGGCCACCTCGACCCGCGAACCGGGCTTGAGCCGCGACTGGCCATCGAGCACCAGGCGCTCGCCCGGCTTGACCCCGGCAATGATGTTCAGCCCGCTGTCCTGGTACAGCACCTTGACCGGCACACTGGTGACCTTGTCACCGTCCAGGCGGTAGACGAAGTGCCCGTCGACGCCGCGCTGTACTACAGGCGGCGGTACCACCAGGGCGTTTTCTTCCACGGCGATGCGCAGGCGGATGGTGACCAGCTGGCCCGGCCACAGGCGGCCGTCCTTGTTGTCGAACTCGGCTTTTACCCGTACGGTGCCGGTGGTGGCGGAGATCTGGTTGTCGATCAGTGCCAGGTGGCCTTCACCGAGCAGGCTGCGTTCGCCGTCGGCATCCATGTAGGCCTGCACCAGTGCCGGGGTGGGCGCCTTCAGCAGGCTTTGCAGGGTCGGCAGCATTTGCTGCGGCAGGGCGAATTCGACGGCGATCGGGTCGATCTGGGTGACGCTGAACAGGCTGCGGGTATCGCTGGTGCGCACCAGGTTGCCGGGGTCGACGTTGCGAATACCCACCCGGCCGGTCACTGGCGAGCGGATCTGCGTGTACGACAGCTGCACCTCGGCATTGGCGATGGCCGCCTGGTTGCCCTTGACCGTGGCTTGCAGGCGGTTGACCAGGGCCTGCTGCTGGTCGAGGGTCTGCTTCGAAACGCCGTTGTCGGTACTCAGCAGGCGGTAGCGCTGCAGGTCGACGTTGGCTACCTGGATCTGCGCCTGGCTCTGGCCAAGCTCGGCACGGGCCTGGTCGAGGTTGGCGCGGATGGCGCGGTCGTCGAGGGTGGCCAGCAGGTCGCCTTCCTTCACCCACTGGCCTTCCTTGACCAGCACCTGGGTCAGTACCCCCTCCACTTGCGGGCGCACCTCGACGCTGTGCAGCGACAGCACCGAGCCGATGGCGCTGGCATAGCGCGGCACGTTCTGCTGGACGACACTGACCACGCGCACCGGGATGGCGGTTTGTGCACGGGCGGCAGGTGCTGGCTGGCGCTGGCCGAACCAGATACCCGCTACCGCCAGGACCAGGAGTGCCAGGGCGGCGAGGATGACAGGGCGGGACGGACGTCGCATCGGTGCGGGCACCTTGGCCAGAGGGGAGGGGAATGGTTGTCTGTATTCAAGCTTATAGCCCCCGAACCGGGTCGGCAGCGTGACCGCCGGCTGACAGCGCTGTCAGTTTTGCGCCCTTTGGTCATGCGCGGATTTCTTTTGTGGGAGCGGCCTTGCGTCGCGAAAGGGCTGCAGAGCAGCCCCAGCAATATCAGCACCATGGCCAAAATCCCGGGGCTGCTTCGCAGCCCATCGCGACACAAGGCCGCTCCCACCCTGACCGCGTCGACCTGAAGCCATGTGCTATCCCTGTGGGGCTTGCCGGCGATAGGGTCGGTACTGCTTACCTAGAAGCTGATGAAGGCGTAATACACCGGGGGCTCGTTGGTGGTGCGCAAACCATGTTCCTGCAAGCTCGCCACCAGCGCCGCGTCCTCCACATGCAGGGCCCACTGTGCCCGGCCAGCCTCCGGTACCTGGGCCAGGGCCGCGCTGAACGCGCCCATGTCAGGCAAGTAGGCGGTAAACCCGTTGCCCTTGAGCGCACTGGTGGTCATGCCCAGCGCCTGGCACACCGCCACCTTGGCGGCGATGTCATCGCGGTCGGCCTGGCGCGAGGCCTGCACCAGCGCCTCCAGCCCGGCATCGACCAGTTGCTTGCCGTGAATCAGCTCCGGCCCCTGTTGCCAGGCTTCCGGCGGGCAGTCCTTGCTGCCTGGCCGCAGCGGGATATGCGGGTTTATTTCCACCGGGTAGATGCGACAGACCAGCGGCCGCTGGTCATAGATGGTGCACAGGTCGTTGTCGTCGAGGTTGCGGCAGCGCCCGGGGTTGAAGGCGGCGAAGGTCACCGAAACGCGCGCCTCGCCGTCGCCACAGGGCACGGGATGGGAACGACGCAACACATGATCACGCTGTTCTACCGGCATGCCAGGGCCGTCTGCCACGAAGGCTTCGATCAGCACCACCACCTGGCCGCCGTTGTCCGCCCAGCGGCGCGCTTCCGCCAGGGTCAAGGGCACGTGGTGGCCGGTACAGCACTTGCCGCAGCCGGTACAGGCGAAACGCAGGCTGTCGGTCACTTGGCTTCCGGGCTCCACTCGCTGACGAAGGCGCGCTGGTGCTGGCGGTCGTACAGGCAAAGTTCGGTGCCGGTGCGCTGCTGCATGTGCTTCTGGGGGTAGGCGCCTTCGATCAGCAGCGCGCTCATGCCGACCTGGTCATCGAACTCGGCGGGCTTGCTGCGGGCGTGGGCATCCTTGAACTGGCTGGCGGCCAGGCAGGCCTTGAGCATTTGCTGGCGCTGCTCGTTCCAGGCCTGGCTGCTGGAGGCCTGGGCGATACCGCTGAAGAGGGCGCAACTGATCAGGATAGAGCTGAGAAACTTCATACGCGATTCCGGCAAGTTACTTGCGAGGGGCGCGAATTATGCCCGACTCGACCCCGGCGGCAAGCCGGGGAGTTTGTCTCCGAATATATCAGCGCTCGGCGAACACCACGGCGCGCGCCGCCACCACCAGACAATCGGTCAGCTCCGGCGAGGAGAACTTGGTGAGGATGGCATTGGCCCCGGCCTGGGTCGCCTTTTCGCTGCTCATGGCGCTGTCCAGCGAGGTGTGCAGCAATATGTACAGGTGCTGGAAATCGGGGGTTTCGCGCAGGGTGCGAGTGAAGGCGTAGCCGTCCATTTCGCTCATTTCGATGTCGGAGACGATCACGTTGATTTCCTGCGCGGTGCCTTGCAGTTCAAGCAGCACGTTGATGGCGTCCTTGGCGCTGCGCGCGGTATGGCATTCGATGCCGAGGTTGCGCAGGGTGTGCACCGACTGCTGCAGGGCCACCTGGCTGTCGTCCACCACCAGGATGTTGGCGGCGGCCAGCAGGCTGGCATCTTCCTCGCTCAAGTTGCCGTGAGGCTGCTCGGGCACCGGCGGGGCGATGGCGTGGATGACTTTTTCGATGTCCAGCACCTGCACCAGGGTGTTGTCGACCCGGGTCACGCCGGTGATGAACGAGCGGCTGCCCGAGCCGTAGGGTGGTGGTTTGATGTCGGTGCTCAGGCAATGCACGATGCGGCTGACCGCCTGCACATGCAGACCCTGGCGCGAGCGGCTGATCTCGGTGACGATCAGGCAGCCGCCGTCCGGGTCGGCCAGCGGCCGTTCGCCGATGGCGCGGGACAGGTCGATGACCGACAGCGGATTACCGCGCAGGGTCGCCACGCCTTTCACGTGGGGGTGCGATTCGGGCAGCTTGGTCAGCGGCGGGCAGGGAATTATCTCGCTGACCTTGAGCAGGTTGATTGCCATCAACTTGCCGCTGCGCAGGGTGAACAGCAGCAGGGACAGCGAATCCGCGCGGGCATTTTGCGTGGCCATGGTGACCTTCGTGGGGAACAGGGGATAACCGGTTATCGGCCTGTTCGGGCTTGGCTTTAGTCATTTTGCACCGAGCCAAGGAATGCTCTGGACCCTGTGGGAGCGGCTTTAGCCGCGAACACCGGCGCAGCCGGTGCCATGCACCGCGTTGGATTCTTCGCGGCTAAAGCCGCTCCCACAGGTACCGCGCTGGTTTCAATCAGCGCAGCCCCAGCCTACGGGCCAGGCGGCTAAGGTTGGCGCGGTCCAGGCCGAGTTCCCGGGCAGCCGCTGCCCAGTTTTCTTCGTGCCGCTGCAGGCAGGCCTCGATCACATGGCGCTGGTAGTCGTCGACGGCTTCGCGCAGCCCACCCTCGGGTAGCGGCGCCGCCGGCAAGGGCACAGCAGGGGAGGGCGGGGTGCCGGGCGTTGCCGTTGCGCGCAGGTCCAGGTCGATGGCTTCCAGGGTGAGGATGCGTGGCCTGTCGGAATGCTGGCCCAGCGCCTTGAGCGCCGAGCGGCCGATCAGATGTTCCAGTTCACGCACGTTGCCTGGCCAGTCGTAGGCCAGCAGCGCGGCCTGGGCCTCGCTGCTCAGGCGCAGGCTGTTCAGGCCCAGGCGCGAACGGTTCTGTTCGAGGAAGTAGCCGGCCAGTAGCAGCACATCACGCCCTCGTTCGCGCAACGGCGGCACATGCAGCGGGTATACGCTGAGGCGGTGGTAGAAGTCGGCGCGGAAGTTGCCAGTGCGCACTTCTGCTGCCAGGTCGCGGTTGGTGGCTGCGATCAGGCGCACATCCACCCGGTGTTCGCGATCCGAGCCCAGGCGCTGCAACTGGCCGCTCTGCAGCACGCGCAACAGCTTGGCTTGCACCGTCAGTGGCAGCTCACCGACTTCGTCGAGGAACAGTGTGCCGCCGTTGGCCAACTCGAACTTGCCGCGGCGCTCGCCATGGGCGCCGGTGAAGGCACCGCGCACATGGCCGAACAGTTCGCTTTCCACCAGAGTGTCGGGCAGGGCGGCACAGTTGAGGCTGACCAGCGGTTTGTCGGCGCGGTTGCTGGCCTGGTGCAGTGCCTGGGCCACCAGCTCCTTGCCGACACCGGTCTCACCGGTGATCAGCACGGTCAGGTCGCTGCCACCGACCAGGCGGATTTCCTCCACCAGGCGCTTGTGCGCGGGGCTCTGGCCAATCAGCTCTTTGTCCTGGCCGCTGGCCTGGCGGTAGATCTCCGCGCGGTGGTGTTCGTCTTCCGCGCGCAGGGCCAGGTGCTCGATGCGCTCGGCCACGGTGACCGTGGCGGCGGCCAGGCTGGCGAAGGCCTGCAGGGCGCCCAGCTCCAGGCTCTGGAACTGCCCGGGGGTGAGGGCATCGAGGGTAACCAGGCCCCAAGGGCGCTCGTCGACCATCAACGGGCAGCCCATGCAGTCATGTACCTCCAGGTTGGCATCGGGGGCGTTGACCAGGCCGTCGTAAGGGTCGGGCAGCTCGGAGTCGCTGGCGAAGCGGGTGGGTTCCGCGCTGCTGAGCAGGATCTGGAAGCGTGGGTGCTCGCTGACCCGGAAGCGCCGGCCCAGGGTATCGGGGCTCAGGCCGTCCACTGCCAGCGGCACCAGCCACTCGCCGTCCAGGCGCAGCAGCGCGGCGGCATCGCAGGGCAGCAACCCACGCATGGCCTGCAGCAGGCGGCGATAGCGTTCCTGGTCGGGCAGGTCGCGGGAAAGGTCGCTGACCAAGGGCAGCAGGGTGGTGAGCAGGGGCTTCGTGGTCATATGGACTCCTGTGGGTCGATATGACTATACGTCGAGGTGGGTCGTTTTGACATGACCTGCGTCAAACCCCTGATTTTGCTGGAGATAAAAGTTGGCATGATTGATGTAATAGCTCGGGCAGTCATTTGAAGCCACAGGCTCAGGAGTTGTTGCAATGCTCAATGCCGAACAACGTGCAATCATCAAGGCCACTGTCCCCCTGCTGGAAAGCGGCGGCGAAGCGCTGACCACCCACTTCTACAAGATGATGCTCAGCGAGTACCCGCAAGTGCGCCCGCTGTTCAACCAGGCCCACCAGGCCAGCGGTGACCAACCGCGCGCCCTGGCCAACGGCGTGCTGATGTATGCCCGCCACATCGACCAGCTGGAGCAGCTTGGCGGCCTGGTCGGCCAGATCATCAACAAGCACGTTGCCTTGCAGATTCTGCCGGAGCACTACCCGATTGTCGGCAGCTGTCTGCTGCGCGCCATCGAAGAAGTGCTGGGCAAGGAAATCGCCACCCCTGCCGTGATCGACGCCTGGGGCGCGGCCTATGGCCAGCTGGCCGACATCCTGATCGGTGCGGAAGAGAGCCTCTATAAACAGAAGGAAGAAGCCGAAGGCGGCTGGCGCGGTACCCGCGAATTCCGCCTGGTGCGCCGTGAGCAGGAAAGCAGCGAAATCGTTTCGTTCTACTTTGCCCCTGTGGATGGCAAGCCGGTGCTCAAGGCCGAGCCTGGCCAGTACATCGGCCTGAAGCTGGACATCGACGGCGCCGAGCAGCGCCGCAACTACTCCCTGTCGGCACTGTGCGACGGCAAGGAATACCGCATCAGCGTCAAGCGCGAGGCGGGTGGCAAGGTCTCCAACTATCTGCACGATGTGCTGGCGGTGGGCGATACCCTGCAGCTGTTCCCGCCGGCTGGCGATTTCACCCTGGCAGCGAGCGACAAGCCGCTGGTGCTGATCAGCGGTGGCGTGGGTATTACCCCGACCCTGCCAATGCTGCAGGCGGCACTGCAAACCCAGCGTGAGGTGCATTTCATTCACTGCGCCCGTAACGGCGCCGTGCATGCCTTCCGCGACTGGATCGACGAGCTGGCCGAGCGTCACCCGCAGCTCAAGCGCTTCTACTGCTATGCAGAACCGCAGGGTGGTGCCGCGGCTGATGCCGTGGGCCTGCTGAGCGAGGACCTGCTGGCCGAGTGGCTGCCGCAAGAGCGAGACGTGGATGCCTACTTCCTCGGGCCCAAGGGCTTCATGGCGGCGGTCAAGCGCCAGCTGAAGGGCCTGGGTGTGCCAGAGCAGCAGAGCCGCTACGAGTTCTTCGGGCCGGCGGCTGCGCTGGAGTGATGTAGCGCCTGTACTGGCCTCTTCGCGGGCTTGCCCGCTCCCACAGGTACCCCACAGGATCTGAAGTCTGTGGCGTACCTGCGGGAGCGGGCAAGCCCGCGAAGAGGCCGGTACAGGCTTGCAGCGTATTCATCCCAGCCGCTGGCAAGCCAGCTCCTTTGCAGCACTGCTCCCGCCCGTGGGTAATCGAGAACGAAACGGTCGATCGCATTCGCCGCCTGGGGGCTGGCTTGCCAGCGGCTGGGCCGCACCTCACCTTCCTGCCTATATAAAGGAGAGATGAAAGCGGCTGTGCAGCTTTCATCTTTAATCCTCCTTTAATCACGGTATCCTTCACTCCCGGGTGTCGAGGGGCTTGCCCCTGCGCGGCACCCGGGCAGCCGTTTTTTTGCCGCCTGGCGTTGAACCGACGTCGTTGCGGCCGGTCTCAGCCACACCGGATAGCCCTGCGCAGCGCTATCACGCCGCTTCCTCGGCACGCTCAAAGGCCCTGCCCAGCGTGTAGACTTGCGCCAGGCAGGCGGATCACGCTGCCACTATCCATCGAAGGAACCGGCAATGAACGAACAAACATCGCGCCTGAATCGGGAACGGCGCTTTCTGGTACTGTTGGGCCTGATCTGCCTTTCGCTGATCGGTGGCGCCCTCTACATGCAGATAGTCCTGGGCGAGGCACCATGCCCGCTGTGCATCCTGCAACGTTATGCACTGTTGTTCATCGCCGTGTTCGCCTTCATCGCCGCAGCGATGCCCGGGCGCCGCAGCCTGACCTTCTTCGAGGCACTGGTGGTACTCAGCGCCATTGGCGGAATCGTTGCGGCCGGCAACCATGTGTATATACTCGCCAACCCCATGGTCAGTTGCGGCATCGACACCCTGCAGCCGATCGTGGACGACTTGCCGCTGGCCAAGCTCTGGCCGCTGGTGTTCCAGGTCGACGGCTTCTGCAGCACGCCGTACCCGCCGATCCTCGGTCTGTCGCTGGCGCAATGGGCGCTGGTGGCGTTCGTCCTGACGGCCGTCCTGGTTCCGCTCGGGATCTATCGCAACCGACGCCAGGCTTAGACAAAAGTCCCGAATGGCATGGGGTCTTTTACGCCGCATGAGAAGAGGGAAAATTCGCTCACCGCTTGATCCAGATCAACCCAGAGGCCTTGCAGAATGCGGCTTTGGGGCCTATCAAGCGGGGTGCGACAAACTGTCGCGAAGTTGAATTTTTGAGCAGTATTGTTGCAGATTCTGTAAAGGACTGTTGCTCAATAAGTCATAGTCAAGGGTTGGCGACCTATCTACAATCGCCCCCAATTTCCGTTCGGCACTGCTTGCAAGTCGCAGGATTGAAGGAAGCCCCAGCGCTCCTTTTTGCTGACTTCGTCAAGTTTCGCCCAACGGCGATACCGGGCGGACCCCCCTCCGCGTTTTCCCGCACCAAATGGACTTGGTCTGAAGTACAGGCCTGTTGCCTACGAAACCATAAGCACCGCTAACCCGCTTGACGCCAAGGTCCTGCAGTCGGACCCCGGGCAGGAGCGAGTACGGGCGCGAAATGCCGCACTTGGCAGGACGAAGTGTTGGCTACCAAAACACAAATTGCATTGAAGCAAGCTGATCTAGAGGTCGTGAGATGAGTAAAAAGCGTTACCCCAGACTGTTTGGCATATTGCCCTTTTTAGGCATGCTTTTACTCAGTGGGTGCAACTGGACCCTGCTCGACCCGAAAGGTCAGGTCGGCATTGAGCAAAAGAACCTGATCCTGATCGCTACCGGCCTGATGCTGCTGGTGGTGATTCCTGTCATTATCATGACCGTGGTTTTCGCCTGGAAGTACCGTGCTTCCAACAAGGCTGCCACCTACACCCCTGACTGGTCGCACTCGACCAAGATCGAAGCCGCGGTGTGGATCATCCCGATCCTGATCATCATCGCCCTGGGCTACGTCACCTACCACTCCACCCACAAGCTGGACCCGTACCGTCCGCTGGATTCCGATGTGAAGCCGGTGCAGATCGACGTGGTCGCGCTGGACTGGAAGTGGCTGTTCATCTACCCGGAGCAGGGCATTGCCACGGTCAACAAGATCGTCTTCCCGGCTAACACTCCGGTCAACTTCCGCGTCACTTCCGACGCCGTGATGAACTCGTTCTTCATCCCGGGCCTGGGCGGCCAGATCTACGCCATGGCCGGCATGACCACCAAGCTGCACCTGATCGCCAACGAAAACGGCGAGTTCGACGGTATCAGCGCCAACTACAGCGGTGCTGGCTTCACCGGCATGAAATTCAAGGCTACTGCCACCTCTCAGGAAGACTTCGACAAGTGGGTCGCCGAGGTCAAGCAGTCGCCGAAGAAGCTGGACAAGGCCGAATATGACGCCTTGGCCAAACCAAGCGAAAACAACCCAGTCGCGCTGTATAGCGAGGCTTCGCCTGACCAGTTCCAGCTGATCGTCGACAAGTACGAAGGCATGAACCGCGGTCGTCCGAGCCACGAAGAAGCAGGCAGCAAAGATCTGGCCACTACCAAGGGTGTGGAATCGAGTATGCAACCAGCTGCCGGTGCAGAGGAGTAAGAGATGTTCGGTAAACTAAGCCTGGAGGCGATACCCTATCACGAGCCGATAGTCATGGTGACGCTTGCCATGATCGCGCTCGGCGGTATCGCTGTCGTCGGTCTTATCACCTATTTCCGCAAGTGGACCTACTTGTGGAGCGAGTGGCTGACTACTGTCGACCACAAAAAGATCGGCGTGATGTACATCATCGTCGCGATGGTCATGCTGCTGCGCGGCTTTGCCGACGCCATCATGATGCGTACCCAGCTGGCTGCCGCAACCGGTGGCTCCGAAGGCTACCTGCCGCCTGAACACTATGACCAGATCTTCACCGCTCACGGTGTGATCATGATCATCTTCATGGCGATGCCGTTCTTCACCGGCCTGATGAACCTGGCGGTTCCTCTGCAGATCGGTGCACGTGACGTTGCCTTCCCGTTCCTGAACTCCCTGAGCTTCTACCTGCTGCTGGCAGGCGTGCTGCTGGTCAACATCTCGCTGGGCGTTGGTGAATTCGCCAAGACCGGCTGGGTTGCCTATCCGCCGCTCGCGGGCATTCAGTACAGCCCTGGGGTGGGTGTCGACTACTACATCTGGGCGCTACAGCTCTCAGGCTTGGGTACGACGCTTACCGGCGTGAACTTCCTCGTCACCGTGATGAAGATGCGCGCACCTGGCATGAAGCTGATGGACATGCCGATCTTCACCTGGACCTGCACCTGGGCCAACGTGCTGATCGTGGCTTCCTTCCCGATCCTGACCGCTGCACTCGCTCTGCTGACTGTTGACCGTTATCTGGACTTCCACATCTTCACCAACGAGCTTGGTGGGAACCCGATGATGTACGTCAACCTGTTCTGGGCGTGGGGTCACCCTGAGGTTTACATCCTGATCCTGCCGGCCTTCGGTGTGTTCTCGGAAGTTACCTCCACCTTCTCCGGCAAGCGTCTGTTCGGCCACCACTCGATGATCTACGCATCGGGCGCCATCGCCGTGCTGGGCTTCGCCGTATGGCTGCACCACTTCTTCACCATGGGTGCCGGCGCCAGCGTCAACACCTTCTTCGGCCTGGCGACGATGCTGATCTCCATTCCGACCGGTGTGAAGCTGTTCAACTGGCTGTTCACCATGTACCAGGGCCGTGTGCGTTTCACCGCACCGATGCTGTGGACCCTGGGCTTCATGATCACCTTCTCCATCGGTGGTATGACTGGCGTTCTGCTGGCTGTTCCAGGTGCTGACTTCGTACTGCACAACAGCCTGTTCGTAATCGCTCACTTCCACAACGTGATCATTGGTGGTGCGGTATTCGGCTACATCGCCGGCTTCGCCTACTGGTGGCCGAAAGCGTTCGGCTTCAAGCTGAACGAGAAGTGGGGCAAAGCTGCCTTCTGGTTCTGGATCTCGGGCTTCTACGTAGCGTTCATGCCGCTGTACGCCCTGGGCTTCATGGGCATGACCCGTCGTCTGAACCACTCCGACAACCCACTGTGGGAACCCTACCTGTACGTAGCCGTTGCCGGCGCCGTGCTGATCCTGTTCGGTATCGCCTGCCAGCTGATCCAGATCGTCGTTTCGATCCGCGATCGCAACCAGAACCTGGACGTGACCGGCGACCCATGGGGCGGCCGTACCCTGGAATGGTCGACTTCTTCGCCACCTCCGTTCTACAACTTCGCTCACATGCCTGAGAAAGTTGGCCTGGACTGCTGGCACGAAGCCAAGGAAGCCGGCGTTGCATACAAGGCTCCGGCCAAGTACGAAGCCATCCACATGCCGAGCAACACCGCTACCGGTCTGTTCATGGGCCTGTTCCTGACCGTCTTCGGCTTCGCCTTCATCTGGCACATCTGGTGGCTGGTTGGCGCGAGCCTGTTCGCAACCATCGCTGTCTTCGTTCGCCACGCTGCGCGTGACGACCAGGGCTACATGGTTCCGGCCGAAGAAGTGGCGCGCATCGAAGGCGAGCGTATGAAAGCGCTGGCCAAAGCAGGTGCTCTGCCTGCCGGCGCACGTGTCGAATCGTTTGAGCGGGTGTAATCAATGTCCAGTCAAGTAATGCACGGTGCTGCTCATGGTCACGACCATGGGCATGACGACCACCACCACGACTCGGGCCAGATGACCGTACTCGGTTTCTGGCTGTACCTGATGACCGACTGCATCCTGTTTGCGTCGCTCTTCGCCACCTACGCGGTGCTGTCCGGCAGTTTTGCCGGCGGCCCGTCGGGTCATGACATCTTCCAGCTCGATTTCGTAGCTGTTGAAACGCTGTTCCTGCTGCTGTCCTCGATCACCTTCGGCTTCGCCATGCTGAAGATGTTCGATGGCAAGAAAGCTGGCGTACTGGGCTGGTTGGCTGTGACCTTCCTGTTCGGTGCAGGCTTCATCGCGATGGAAATCTACGAATTCCATCACCTGATCGCTGAAGGCTTCGGCCCGCAGCGCAGTGGCTTCCTGTCGGGCTTCTTCGCCCTGGTAGGTACCCACGGTCTGCACGTGACCGCTGGCCTGATCTGGATGGCAATCATGATGTACCAGATCAACAAGCACGGCATCACGCCGACCGCCAAGACCCGCATGAGCTGCCTGAGCCTGTTCTGGCACTTCCTGGACGTGGTCTGGATCTGCGTATTCACCGTCGTCTACCTGCTGGGAGTTCTGTAATGGCTAACGCACACGACACTCATCACGAAGGTAACCACGGCAGCGTCAAGTCGTACATGATCGGCTTCATCCTGTCGATCATCCTGACTGCGATCCCGTTCGGCCTGGCCATGTCGCCAAGCCTGCCGAAGAACCTGACCGTTCTGATCATTGTTGCCATGGCCGTGATCCAGGTAGTAGTGCACCTCGTGTACTTCCTGCACATGGACCGCTCGAAAGAGCAACGCAACAACGTTTCGACGTTCCTGTTCACCACTCTGGTGATCGCTCTGCTTGTCGGCCTGTCGCTGTGGATCATGTTCAGCATCCACTTCGAAATGTTGGCCAAGTGAGGTAAGACTGCATGTCCGTTAAGCACTTTATCCAAATCACCAAACCGGGGATCATTTTCGGTAACGTGCTTTCCGTGGCAGGCGGTTTCTTCCTTGCCTCGAAGGGCCATGTGGATTTCGCCCTGTTCCTGGCGGTGGTGATCGGTACTTCGCTGGTGGTTGCGTCCGGATGCGTGTTCAACAACTGCATCGACCGTGACATCGACCACAAGATGGAGCGCACCAAGAACCGCGTCATGGTCCAGGGCGGCATGTCGCTGCCCCTCGCGCTAATCTACGCCACCCTGCTCGGGGTGGCGGGTTTCAGCCTGCTGTATGTCCAGGCCAACCCGCTGTCGGCGTTCTGTGCGCTGATCGGCTTCATCGTCTACGTCGGTTTCTACAGCCTGTGGCTGAAGCGTAAATCGGTGCACGGCACCTTGGTCGGCAGCCTGTCTGGTGCCATGCCTCCGGTGATCGGCTATTGCGCCGTGAGTAACAGCTTCGACCTGGCTGCGGTTACCCTGCTGGTGATGTTCAGCCTGTGGCAGATGCCGCACAGCTTCGCCATCGCGATCTTCCGCTTCAAGGATTACAGCGCTGCCAACATTCCGGTCCTGCCGGTGGCACGTGGCATCCTCGCGGCGAAGAAGCAGATCGTGCTGTACGTGCTGGCCTTCGTGCTCGCAACCTTGATGCTTACCCTCGGCGGTTACGCCGGCCTCGGCTACCTGGCCGTGGCAGCAGCCATGGGCCTGTACTGGCTGTACATGGCCTGGGGTGGCTACAAGGCCGAGGACGACAGCAAGTGGGCCCGCAAGGTGTTCGGCTTCTCCATCCTCACCGTCACTGCCCTGAGCGTGATGATGGGTGTGGACAGCCAGACTGCTGCGGACGTGCTGATGACATACGCACGCTGATACTGCTGCCTGTTTCACGAAAACCCCGGCCACTGTGCCGGGGTTTTTTTATGGGCTTTTTCTGTGCTGGCCTCGTTCGCGGGCTCGCCCGCTCCCACAGGTACGGCGCAGGTCTCGGGGCAGGTGAGTAATCCTGTGGGAGCGGGCAAGCCCGCGAAGAGGCCGGCACAGCAGAATTTAAATTTCTTATTTTCAAAAAATACATCTGAAAAGATCTATGAAAACAGGAAATTGTCCTTTACAAGCATCCGGTATCGGCACTATCTTCTGATTCAGGCCGCTACATCGGCCAGCGTCGCTCGGACGGTTCCGGGCGCTTACGTACTCAGAGGAAGCCATGGCCAACCCAGGTTCGCCGCGCCGCTTTGCGCGCATCGATCGTCTCCCCCCTTACGTCTTCAACATCACTGCCGAGCTCAAGATGGCTGCCCGCCGCCGTGGCGAGGACATCATCGACCTGAGCATGGGCAACCCCGATGGCGCCACCCCGCCGCACATCGTCGAGAAGCTGGTGCAGGTCGCCCAGCGTGAAGACACCCACGGCTACTCCACCTCCCGTGGCATCCCGCGCCTGCGTCGGGCCATCTCCAACTGGTACAAGGAACGCTACGAGGTCGACATCGACCCGGAAAGCGAAGCCATCGTCACCATCGGCTCGAAGGAAGGCCTGGCACACCTGATGCTGGCCACCCTCGACCAGGGCGACACGGTGCTGGTGCCCAACCCCAGCTACCCGATCCATATCTACGGGGCGGTGATTGCCGGTGCTCAGGTGCGTTCGGTGCCGCTGGTACCGGGTGTGGACTTCTTCAACGAACTCGAGCGGGCCATCCGCGAGTCGATCCCCAAGCCGAAGATGATGATCCTCGGCTTCCCGTCCAACCCCACCGCTCAGTGCGTGGAACTGGACTTCTTCGAGCGCGTGGTGGCATTGGCCAAGCAGTACAACGTGCTGGTGGTGCATGACCTGGCCTACGCCGACATCGTCTACGACGGCTGGAAAGCCCCGTCGATCATGCAGGTGCCGGGGGCCAAGGACATCGCGGTGGAGTTCTTCACCCTGTCCAAGAGCTACAACATGGCCGGCTGGCGGATCGGTTTCATGGTCGGCAACCCCGAGTTGGTCAGTGCCCTGGCGCGGATCAAGAGCTACCACGACTACGGTACCTTCACTCCGCTGCAGGTGGCTGCCATTGCAGCACTGGAAGGCGACCAGCAGTGCGTGCGCGACATCGCCGAGCAATACCGCCAGCGCCGCAACCTGCTGGTGAAAGGGTTGCACGAGCTGGGCTGGATGGTCGAGAACCCCAAGGCCTCGATGTACGTGTGGGCGAAGATCCCGCCGGAGTACGCGCACCTGGGCTCGCTGGAGTTCTCCAAGAAGCTGCTGGCCGAGGCCAAGGTATGCGTGTCGCCGGGGATCGGCTTTGGTGATTATGGTGATGACCATGTGCGCTTTGCCCTGATCGAGAACCAGGACCGTATTCGCCAGGCGATTCGCGGGATCCGGCAGATGTTCCGGGCTGATGGGGTGGCCCGCAAATAAGCTGTTGGGGCTGCAAAGCAGCCCCGACTGACTCAAGGGCGAGTTTTCCACCTGCATCCCACCGATTGATCTACCTATTTTTCTGCACTCATTTCTCACCACAGAGATCCACAAATGAGTGTTTTCACCGCCTATTTCTGCGGCACCGGTTCCCACCGCTTCGACGACGCCAACCCCAACTTCTGGAATGGCGAGCTGGTCTCTACCCTGGCCAGCAATGACCAGGGCCGCGAGTTTGCCCACTGGATCGCCGTTGACGGCCCCGGCAGCGGCAACCTCCAGGACGACAACCTGTTCGTCGAGCCCGGCGGCTACTTCAACTGGACCGGTCAGTTGTTCGGCCGCGGGTGGGAAGAGAACGTCAACCATGTGCTGCAGGTGATCAAGGGTGAAAGCAGCTGGCAGCGCACCAAGCTGAGCGAGGAGGAGTACGAGCGCCTCAAGGATGCTGGCGTACCCATTCCGGATGTTTCCTCCACAGCCTCCTGGTTCTGGCGCACCTACGACTACGGCGAGCGCCATCCAACACCGCAGGAGTTGCAGGAGCGCATCATCAGCGTGTTCCGCAAGCCGCGCTTGCCGACCCAGGTAAACCTTGTGGGCTGGAGCAGGGGAGGGATCAGTTGCCACATGCTGGCCAACGCCATGGCGCAGGACCCTGTATTACGGGACATACCCGTCAATATCTTCGTCATCGACCCGGTGCCTGGCATCGGTAACCTGCAAAGCCAGCGGGTAACCCTGGCGGGCAATGTCCGCGAGTACGTGGGTTTCTATTCGCGGGACGAACGATCAAAAGGTTTCGCCTGTGTGATCCCCTCGGTCGAACCGGATACGCGGATGTGCATCTACCCCATGCCAGGCCGGCATGCCACGCTGGTGGGCAACGCCTCCGTCGACGGTGCGGGTGACGGCAAGGTACTGGCGGAGCCAGGGTTGATCGTTCGCCATTTTGCCGAGGTCTGCCTGACCCGCTGGGGTGTGCAACTGGACAAGCGCCTGTCCCTGAGCGACCGCCAGTTGATGCGATATCACATGGTCATGGCCGCTGCCGAAGGGCAGTACAAGGCCATGCGCAGCGAGTCTTATACCGTGCTTACCGAGGGCGAAGATGACGACCGCTTGGTGTATTGCGGCGAGGCCTGCATTCCCTTCAGCAAGGTGTGCGGTAATGGCTATGAGCCGACCGAAGGCCTTGGCCTGCAGCATTGGGATGTCACTTCCTACAAGGCATTACGCTAACTTGAACGGGTGGCCGGGAAAGACGTTGGTCGCCTATATTGAATCGTCGGATCAGCGGCAAATATTTTTGCATTCCCCCTCTATCCAGCCGCCCCGGCTTGGATTGAAAATGGCGCCGCGGGCCAGCCCCGATAACAACAACCTTCCCTTCGTGCCATCATGTCCGAATACAACCCTTGCCTTGACTGCGGCGCCTGCTGCGGGTACTTCCGTGTGTCCTTTTTCTGGGGCGAATGCCAGTCTGCCGGGGGCCTTGTACCGGACGACCTGGTGGTACAGATCAACCCCACCCGTGTTGCCATGATCGGCACCGATGCCAAACCCTGCCGCTGCATCAGCCTGCAGGGCGAGATCGGCCAGGAGGTGGCGTGCACCATCTACGCCAACCGTTCCAGCCCCTGCCGCGAGTTCGAGGCGTCGTGGGAGGGTGGGGTGCATAACCCCAGCTGCGACGATGCGCGGGCAGCGTATGGCCTGCCACCGCTGACCCCGCCCGGGGCCAACGAGCCGCATTGGCCGGATGATGGGGCTGAGGTGGCCTGATTCATCCTGGTTGCCTTTGTCGGCCTCTTCGCGGGCACGCCCGCTCCCACAGGTACTGCACAGGACTCAAACACTGTGCGGTCCCTGTGGGAGCGGGCGTGCCCGCGAAGAGGCCATCAGCTGTAAGAAGATTCTGAACCTGAAACCAAATGCTTCAGGTGGCCGGGCATTGGGAATTATCCTACGAGCTCAGTCGGTTGCCGTCTGATAGGCAGGGAAATTCCACAGCGTTAACTTCACCGTTCGCCCAGAAGGCGAGCGAGTGTGAGAACTCGTCGTTGGTAGTCCTCTTGTCAGCTTATGGCAGCTGTGCGCGTGCAGGCTTCGGCCTGACCGTGGTGACTCCAACACGGGCTTCTCACCTCGCGCACGGCTGCCGCCCAAATCTGTGAGAAGGATCGAGGTGGCTGCCTTCAGCACACATTTGGAGTTCATCATGAGCAATCACCTCAAATCCCGCACCACCGCAGGCGTGGAGAAGTTCCTCGAGCTGTACCGGGTAGAACCGAACGTCCCGCTTGATCTGGCATTCGATGAATTGTCGGTGCTGATCGGCTGTATCAAGCATTTGAACGAAGAGGCCGAGATGGAGGGCGACAAGATCGCCGGCAGCGCGGCACGGATTCTCAGTGCCATGGCCAAGGCGCTGATCAATGACATGGAAATGGGCTTGAATCGGGGCGCCTGAACGATTTTTGGGGCCGCTTTGCGGCCCATCGACGCGGTTCGTCGCCACGACAAGCCAGGCCCCCACAGGTACACCACAGGCCCGGAGCCTTGCACTATACCTGTGGGAGCCTGGCTTGCCGGCGATGGGCTGCGCAGCAGCCCCGGGATGCTTGAACCGATCGCTTGACGTTAAACTGTCATCTCCTCAGCAATGGACAGGAGATCCGGCGTGACCCCACCCCGCAGTTTCCCCAGTGACCTCTGCCTCGACAGCCCGCGTCTGCAATTGCGCCCCATGCGCCATGCCGATGCCGCGCAATGGCTGGCGATCATGGCCGACCCCGAGGTCATGCGCTATTGGCACCATGCACCTTGGCAAAACCTGGCCGAAGCCGAAAGCGCCCTGGCCGCCGACCGCGAAGCCTATGCCAATGGCGACCAGCTCAAGCTTGGCATGTACCGCCGTGACAACGGCGAACTGATCGGTATGGTCCAGCTGTTCAACATCGACGATGTATCCCGCCGTGGTGAAATCGGCTACTGCCTCGCCAGCGCGGTGCAGGGCAGGGGCTACATGGACGAAGCACTGACCTGCTTCATCGACTACCTCGCCCACACCCTGCACATGCGCCGCCTGGAAGGCGAGATCGACCCGCGCAACCAAGGTTCGGCACGCACTCTGGAGCGCCAGGGCTTCGTGCTGGAAGGCACATTGCGTGCGCGTTGGTGCGTTGCCGGCGAGTTGTCCGATTCGGGTATTTATGGCCTTCTGCTAGAGCCCCCGGTTGCATAGGAAGTAAATCTCTTGCCAGTTTTTTACCTGAGCGCCAGCCTGCTGCTGTACCTGCTCGCACTGTTCTTCGATGGCGCGCTGATGAGTGGCGACCGCCACATGCCGGCCCTGCAGATGCTTTTGTACGGGCCCTGGGGCATGCCCTTCGGTCTGTACCAGTGGTTTGCCAACCCGTTGCTGGCGCTGGCGGTCCTTGCTCATCGACGCTTTCGCCGGCTGTCATTGCTGGTCGGGCTGGTGGCTGTGTATCTGGCGGCCAGCAGCTTTGGAATTGACCGCCTGCCGGACAATCAGAGCTATGAATTTCATGACCTGGCTGGTTTCGGTGCCGGTTTCTACCTGTGGCTGGCGGCGATGGTGGTGTTTTGCGTGGGCCAGGCCTGGCATTGCTGGAGGGCTCGCAGCGCCGACGACATGCCGGGCTGGAGCTGGCTGGATGTGGTGTTGATCGCGGCGCTTGGCGTGGCGTTGTATGCGGCAACGCAGATGCCATCGCTGCGCTTCGAACCGGGCAAGGTACTGATGCCGCCGGAACAGCCACAGACGCTGTGATACCCACAAGGAGGGGTTGATGACCAAGCATTACCTGACGGGCCTGGCAGTGGCCTGTGTGCTGCCGCTGGCCTTGGCGGATGATTACACGCCGGGTTACGGGCAGTGCATGGACAAGGCGTCCAGTACCGTGGCCATGAGCGACTGCATTCGGGCCGAGACGCAGTTGCAGGACCAGCGATTGAACCGGGTGTACAAGCAATTGATGGGTAAGCTGGATGCTGGGCAGCAGAAGAGCCTGCGTGATGTGCAGCGCAAGTGGCTTGCCTACCGCGATGGCAATTGCGGGTTCCATGTGCAGGCCAGTGGCGGGACCATGGCGCAGCTGGAAGGTGGGACCTGTGTGATGGACATGACCCGCGACCGCGCGGCGGAGCTGGAGCGGGTGCTCAGCCCTGGGCAGTGAGGTTGTCTGTACTGGCCCTATCGCCGGCAAGCCAGCTCCCACAGGGAACGCGTGCCCTGTCAGGCAGTGCAATACCTGTGGGAGCTGGCTTGCCGGCGATAGGGCGCGAAGCGGCCCCGTTTTACTTGCGCGGTTCGCGCAGCGCCCGGGCCTTGAGGTACTCGCGCACTTCCACCGCATCACCGGCAAACTCGATACGCTCTGCTTTCGCTGCACGCTGGTAGGCATACATCGGGTCGTAATACTCGCTCAGCAAGCTTTCGATGAAGACCCGGTGCAACTCCACCGAACCACTGCGCTGCTGTTCTTCCAGCGCCTGGCGCAGGATTTCCGACAGCCGCTGATGGCGCTCGCCGCCGAGGCGCTTGTGAATCCTGGCCATGCTCTGCAGAAGCGTCTCGGCAAACAGTCGAAGGCCATCTTCTTCACCATGCAGGCTGACGAACTCGGCGCTCAGGTCGATCACGTAGTCGCGCAGGATACGCTCCACGCGGTTGGCCAAACTGTCTTCCAGCCACACCAGCGGGTATTGCTGCATGCCCTGGTACAACTCCAGCGGTACGGTGCAGCTGCCCACGATTCGGCCTTCGTCTTCCAGCACGAACTGCTCGATACCCCGGGCGCGTTTTTTCAACACGTCTATGGCCAGCCTGTTCTCGAAGTCGATCTGCGCTGGCTGTGCAGTGGCGCGCTTGCCAAAGCTGGAACCTCGATGGTTGGCGTAGCCCTCCAGGTCCAGCTCGTTGTCCAGCAGGTGCAGCACGTCGGTCTTGCCGGTGCCGGTCAGGCCGCCCACGAGCACGAAATCACATTGCGCGACCGCCTGTTGGGTAGTCTCCAGCAGGAAGTGGCGCATGGCCTTGTAGCCGCCCTCGACGAGCGGGTAGTCGATGCCCTTCTCATCGCGCAGCACTTTCTGCACAAGATGCGAGCGCAGGCCGCCACGGAAGCAGTACAGGTAGCCTTCCGGGTGTTCCTTGGCGAACTTTGCCCAGGCTTCCAGACGTGCCTGCTTGATCTCACCGCTGACCAACTTGTGGCCCAGAACGATGGCTTCAGCCTGGCCTTTCTGCTTGTAGCAGGTGCCGACCTTTTGCCGCTCCTGGTCATTCATCAGCGGCAGGTTTACGGCACCGGGGAAGGCGCCCTTGGCAAATTCGACAGGTGCACGCATGTCCATCATCGGCACATCGTCGAGGAACAACTGGCGGAAGTCGGTGCAGTCGGGGCGCATCAGATCACCTCGACCGCGTGGCTCTGTCGCTCGACCAGCTTGCCGATCGGTGCCAGCTGCAGGCCCAGTTCGGCGGCCACCGCCAGGAACTCGGCTTCACCTTCCGGGGTAACCGCCACCAGCAGGCCGCCGCTGGTCTGCGGGTCGCACAGCAGGTGCTTCTGGTCGTCGCTCAGGGCGCCGATCTTGTGGCCGTAGCTGTCGAAGTTGCGCAGGGTACCGCCGGGGATGCAGCCCTCGGCCAGGTAGTGGTCGACGCTGGGCAGGCGCGGGACGGCGGCATAGTCCAGGTGTGCGGTAACGCCACTGCCTTCGGCCAGTTCCACCAGGTGGCCGAGCAGGCCGAAACCGGTGACGTCGGTCATGGCCTTGACCCCGTCAAGCTTGCCGAAGCGGCTGCCGGGGGTATTTAGGGTGCACATCCAGTCGCGAGCCAGGCCCTGGTCCTGGGTGCGCAGCTTGGCCTTTTTCTCGGCGGTGGTGAGGATGCCGATACCCAGCGGCTTGGTGAGGTACAGGTGGCAGCCTGCGTTGGCGGTGTCGTTGCGCTTGAGGTGACGCTTGCTGACCACGCCGGTGACGGCCATGCCGAAGATCGGCTCGGGGGCGTCGATGGAGTGGCCGCCGGCCAGCGGGATGCCGGCTTCGGCGCACACTGCACGGCCACCGCGGATCACTTCGCGGGCCACTTCCGGCGGCAGCACGTTGACTGGCCAGCCGAGGATGGCAATGGCCATCAGCGGGTCGCCGCCCATGGCGTAGATGTCGCTGATGGCGTTGGTGGCGGCGATGCGGCCGAAGTCATACGGGTCATCGACGATCGGCATGAAGAAGTCGGTGGTCGAGACCACGCCGCGCTCGTCATCCAGCGCGTACACGGCAGCGTCGTCGCGCGAGGCGTTGCCCACCCACAGTTTCGGGTCCAGGGCCTGGGCGCCGCTTTCAGCGAGGATCACATCCAGCACCTTGGGGGATATCTTGCAGCCACAGCCGGCACCATGGCTGTACTGGGTCAGGCGAATCGGCTCGCTCATGTGCACCTCAGGAGGTCAATTTGATGCGCGATTGTAGCAAAGCTGGCCTTTGCGCCTGCGCCTCTTATAATTCCCGTCGTCGGCGCATAAGCCGGCCTTTCCCCGCTATTGAACCGGAGAACACCCATGCTCAAACGCCCTCTGGCGCTCGCCGCCGGCCTCGTGCTGTCTTGCTGTGCCGTTGTCGCCCAGGCTGCCGACACCCTGCGGGTCAGCGCCATCCCTGACGAAGCACCGACCGAACTGCAGCGCAAGTTCAAGCCTTTGGGCGAGTACCTGGCCAAGCAGCTGGGCATGGAGGTGAAGTTTGTGCCGGTGGCTGATTACCCGGCGGTAGTCGAATCGTTGGCTTCCAACCGCCTGGACCTGGCCTGGCTGGGGGGCTTCACTTTCGTGCAGGTGCACCTGAAGGACCCTGCCGCCACGCCGCTGGTGCAGCGTGAACAGGATGCGCAGTTCACTTCCAAGTTCATTACCGCCAACCCCGACGTGAAGAGCCTGGCCGACCTCAAGGGCAAGTCGTTTGCCTTCGGTTCCATCTCGTCTACCTCGGGCAGCCTGATGCCGCGTTACTTCATGCTCAAGCAGGACAACATCAAGCCTGAAGACTACTTCGGCCGCGTCGCCTACTCCGGCGCCCACGATGCCACCGTGGCCTGGGTGCAGGCCGGCAAGGTCGATGGCGGCGTGCTCAACGCCAGCGTGTGGCAGAAGCTGGTGGATGCCGGCAAGGTCGATACCGCCAAGGTGAAGGTGTTCGCCACCACCCCGACCTACTTCGACTACAACTGGACCGTGCGCGGCAACATGGACCCGGCGCTGAAAGAGAAGATCAAGAAAGCCTTCCTCGGCCTCGACCCGGCCAACCCGGAGCACAAGGCGATCCTCGACCTGCAGGCCGCCAGCCGCTTCATCGAGACCAAACCTGAGAACTACGTGGGCACCGAACAGGCAGCACGCGAGGCCGGCCTGCTCAAGTGACATCGACAGTGGCTTCCAATGTGGCTATTCATCTGCACGGGGCCGGGCTGCGCCATGGCCAGGTGCGTGCGCTTGATGCCGTGAGCCTGAGCATCGGCCAGGGCGAGCGCGTCGCCATCATCGGGCCTTCGGGCGCGGGCAAGTCCAGCTTGCTGCACCTGATGGCGACCGCCGTCCAGCCCAGCAGCGGGCGCCTGGAGCTGCTCGGCGAACAGCCCTGGGCGCTGTCCGCCAGGGCCCGCCAGCGCCTGCGTGCGCGGGTAGGCCTGGTGCACCAGGCACCGCCCTTGCCACCGCGCCAGCGGGTGGTGACGGCGGTGCTGGCCGGCCGCCTGGGGCAGTGGGGTGTGTTGCGCGGGCTGCTCAACCTGCTATACCCCAGTGATGTGCCGGGGGCGCGCCAAGCCCTGGCCGAGCTGGGCCTGGCCGACAAACTGTTCGTGCAGTGCGGGCAATTGTCCGGTGGCCAGTTGCAGCGGGTGGGTATTGCCCGGGCGCTGTACCAGCGGCCGCAGGTGTTGCTGACCGATGAGCCGGTGTCGGCCATGGACCCGGTGCTGGCCGACCACAGCCTGGCCTTGCTCAACCGCCACGCCCAGGCCAATGGCGTGACCCTGGTGGCGAGCCTGCATGCCGTGGATCTGGCGCTGGCGCACTTCCCGCGGGTGATTGGTATCCGCGAAGGGCAGGTGGCGTTCGACTGCCCGGCGCAAGCGGTGACCGAGCAGTTGCTGGATGCGCTGTACGCCAACGAACAACTGGCTTCACCGCCAAGCCAGGGGCCGACCCTGACCGTGCAGATTCCGCGATGCTGAAGCTTGATGCCCGCGACCCGGCGCTGCTGCCGCGGTTGCTGCTGACCCTGCTGGCGGTGGCGGTGCTATGGCCTGGCATCCGGTTGAGCGAACTGAACCCCGGGGTGCTGCTGCAGGCAGAGAACCGCCAGCAGATCGCCAGTTTCACCAGTGCCTTCTGGCCACCGGCACACGATGCCGACTTCCTTTCGCTGCTGTATGAAGCCACCTTGCAGACCCTGGCCGTGGCCACGGCCGGCATGGCGTTGGCGTTGCTGCTGGCGGTCCCTGCCGGGTTGCTGGCCAGCCGTGCCCTGTCGCTGCGCGCAGCCTCCCGTGGCGGTCGCGCCGGGTTATGGTCGCGGTTGCTGCGCCTGCCGGTGCGCTGGTTGCTGATTTTCCTGCGCAGTGTGCCGGAAATCGTCTGGGCGTTGCTGTTCGTGCGGGCCGTGGGGCTGGGGCCGACGGCGGGCGTACTGGCCATTGCTATCACCTACAGTGGCATGCTCGGCAAGGTCTATGCCGAGATCTTCGAGTCGGTCGACCAGCGCCCGGCCCATGCCTTGCTGCAGGCGGGTAGTGGCCGCCTGGCTGCGTTTTTCTACGGCATCCTGCCCAGTGCGGTGTCCGAAGTGGTGTCCTACACCGTGTACCGCTGGGAGTGCGCCGTACGCGCCTCGGTGGTGATGGGCTTTGTCGGTGCTGGCGGGCTGGGGCAGCAGATCGACCTGTCGATGCGCATGTTCGCTGGAGCGGAAGTGGCAAGCATGCTGCTGACGTTCCTGGTCCTGGTGATGCTGGCCGACCTGCTCAGCCGCTTCCTGCGTTGGAGGCTGGCATGAACCGGGTCATCAATTGGTTGGTGCTAGGCGCCATCGTGGCTGCGGTGATGGCCTCGTTCGCATACCTGGAGCTGGACTTGCAGGCGCTTGTCGGCAACGGCGGGCTGGGGCAGATGGGCGAATATGCCGGGCGTTTCCTGCACCCGGACCTGTCTGCCGGGCACCTGCGCGCGGTTGCGCACGGGGCGCTGGAAACCCTGGCCATGTCGGGCTTGGGCACCTTGTTGGCCATGCTGCTGGGCATGCTGTTGGCGCTGCCGGCCGCTGGCCGGTTCGGTTGGCCGCTGCAGGCCTGTGCGCGGTTGTTGCTGAATGCCCTGCGGGCCATCCCGGAACTGGTGTGGGCCGCGCTGACGGTGCTGGCGGCCGGGCTTGGGCCGAATGCCGGTACCCTGGCGTTGGCGCTGCACACCGCTGGCGTGCTGGGGCGGCTGTTTGCCGAGGCGCTGGAGAACGCACCGCCGGAGCCGGCGGCGGCCATCCGCTTGCAGGGCGGTAGCCAGGTGGCGGCATTCTGCTTTGGCACCTTGCCCAATCTGTGGCCGCAGTTGCTGGCTTATAGCCTGTATCGGTGGGAGAACAATATCCGCATGGCCAGCGTGCTGGGGTTTGTCGGTGCAGGTGGATTGGGGCAGATGCTGTACACCACCTTGAGCCTGTTCCAGGAGGCCCAGGCCAGCACGGTGATCATGGGGATGCTGGTGCTGGTGTTACTGGTGGACGCGTTGAGTGATGTGTTGCGCCAGCGCTATGTGCGGGCCTGATGGATAGCCGGGGCCGCGTTGCGGCCCTTTCGCCGGCAAGCCAGCTCCCACAGGTACGGTGCAAGGTCACAGGATTCCACGGCCCCTGTGGGAGCTGGCTTGCCGGCGATAGGGCCGTTGAGGTCTGGCACTAAGCCAACTCCCCGCACTGCGCCTCCCGCTGCATCGACTCCAGGTTCCGCTCGATCGTCTCGCAAATGCTGTCCATCTGGATTTGGTGTTCACTGAATCTGAACGGGCTCTGCAAATCCGTCCCGATCCGCTCGATGGCCAGCAGCATGAAGCCCACCACCGTCGAAGCCAGCGGCGTGAACCAGCCCAGCGATTCCACCAGCCCCACCGGTACGATCAGGCAGAACAGGGTGATGAACAGCCGTGGAAAGTACACGTAAGGGTAGGGCAGCGGCGTATTGGCGATCCGTTCCATGCCACCTTGGGCATTGGACAGGTCCACCAGCGTCGACTCCAGCCTTGCCAGGCGAATGCTGTCCAGCCGCCCGGCCTGGTATTCCCGCGCCAGCAACGCCGCCGAACCACTCAGGATGTCGTTGGCGAAATTGTTCGAACGGTTGCGCCGCTCGAATTCCGCAGGCGGGATGAACGCCATCAGTTCATCCGGGCAGCGCTCGCCCTTCAAGTGTGCCGCCAGGCAGTTCACATAGGCGATATGCCGGCGCAGCAAGGTAGCCTTGATCGGGTTCAGGCCATCATCCGGGTCATCGATCAGGGTCAGCGCCTGCCGCGCGAAGCTGCGTGAACTGTTCACCAGCGCCCCCCACAATGTGCGCGCCTCCCACCAGCGGTTGTAGGCGCTGCTGTTGCGAAAGCTCACCAGCACCACCAGCGCCGAGCCCAGCAAGGTCAACGGGATTAGCGGCAGGGTGAACTTGCTGTTGAAGAACAGCATGAAATCGATGGTGACCAGCACATCCCAGATCAGCAGCCAGAACAGCGACCAGCCGATGTAGCCGACAGTCTTCACGACCAGGCGGTACTTGCGGGTGATGATGTCTTTCACGCGGGGTACCTCGAAACGCGGGTGATGCAGGATCGGACGTCGAGGCTCGGCGAAGGTTCGGGTGTTGAATGTTGCAAGGTTTTTTGTGACCGTGAAGAGAAAAGTCTGACCCCGTTATGGGAAATGCCTGAGTTCCCATATAAGGGGTAAGGCGACAGAGTGGGCCGCTTCAACACTTGAATGGGTGTATCCGTACGGATACGATTGGGTGACCACTTGATGTATCTCGTTGAACAGACGGAGAGCTTTGCAGTTTGGCTATCCAGCTTGAGAGATTTGAGGGCCCAGCTTGCGATAGGTCGTAGATTGGAGCGAGCAGCAATGGGGAATCTTGGAGATGTCAAATGGCTTGGAGGCGGTATCGGTGAGCTTCGCATCGATGTAGCTGCTGGATATCGTGTCTATTTTGCGCAAAAGGGCCAGAGGCTGGTTCTGCTGTTGGTCGGCGGAGACAAGTCCACCCAGGCCACCGATATCCTCAAAGCCAGAAAACTGCTGAAGGAGATGAAATGAGCGAAAAGTTGATCCCGTTTGATATGGCGGCCTTGTTGAGTAGTGATGAGGCCATCACTGAGTACCTTAGTCAGGTCCTCGCAGATGGCGATACCGAGGAAATAATTCGGGCACTTAGCCATATCGCTCGCGCACGGGGAATGACGCAGATCGCCACCGAGAGTGGGTTGGGAAGGGAAAGTCTGTACAAGGCACTCACTCCAGGCGCAAAACCACGCTTTGACACTGTGCTGAAAGTCATTCGTGCCTTGGGTGTCGACCTCCTCGTTCAGCCCCATGTAGTTCCCCGCTAGCAGAACAGGGATTTCGGAGGGCTGAACGGGGCGGTTGGTCAGCTTCATGGCAGGTCATTCCTGCGCTGGCAACGGGGCGCGGTCGGAGCGGCCGAGGCCATTGCCTCCAGTACTTGGCGAGGCCGTGAGCCAGAGGGGCTGGTCGTCTGGATGCTACTCCACCGGGTCACTCACCGGCTTGGCAAAGATGGCCTTGAGTTCGCTGGTCATCGGGAATTCCAGGTTCAAGCCTTTGGGCGGTATCGGTTGTTCGAACCAGCGCTGGTAGATCCCGTTGATTTCCCCTGATCTGTACAGTTCGCCCAGCGATGCGTTCACCAGCGCGAGGAACTGTGGGTCATCCTTGCGCACCATGCAGCTGTAGATTTCCCGCGACTGCTCTTCCCCGACCACCACCCAGTTGTGCGGATCACGGGCCTTGGCGCGTTCTCCGTAGAGCAGCGCATCGTCCATGTAGAACGCCGCCGCTCGGCCGGACTGCAACATCTGGAAGGCTTCACCGTGGTCCTTGGCGCTGATCACGTACATGTCCATCTTGTTATCGACGTTGTAGCTTTTCAGATAGCGTTCGTTGGTGGTGCCGGCGGTGGTTACCACGTTCTTGCCGCGCAGGTCGGCGAAACTCTTGATCCCGCTGTCTTTGGCTGTCAGTAATTGACCTTTGACATAGATGAACCCGTAGGAAAACGCCACCTGCTTCTGGCGCTCTGCGGTGACGCCGGTCGAGCCGCACTCCAGGTCAACGGTACCGTTCTGTACCAGCGGAATGCGGGTTTGCGATGTCACCAGGTTGTACTTCACCTTGAGCTGGGGCAATGCCAGCTTTTGCTGTACCCGCTCGACGATCTTTTTCGCCAGGTCTACTGAGTAGCCCATGGGTTGTCCCGAATGATCTCCCACGTAGGAGAACGGCACCGAAGCATCGCGATAGCCCAGGGTAATGCTGTTGGCTCTGGCAATCTTGCTCAGGGTAGGCCCCAGCGCTGCTTCGTCAGCATGGGCCTGGGTGCCTAGCAACAGGCCAAGGGTGCAGCCGATCAACGTGATTTTTCGCATTGTTATTCTCCGTTGTAGGTGAGGGGATCAGAGACATGCTGCAGTACGGTTACTTCCACCAGCCGCACGGGCGGTGAAACCCTGCAGGTCGATGGAGGGGCGGCGCTGGCCGATCAGTTCACTCAGCAAACGTGCGCTGGCGCAGGCCAGGGTAAAGCCCAGCGCACCATGGCCAAGGTTCAGCCACAGGTTGCGATACGCCGTTGCGCCCAGCAGCGGCACGCCGCTAGGCGTGGCCGGACGCATGCCGGCCCATTCGATGGCGTAGTCATAATTACCGGCGTTGGCGAAAGTCTCGCGGGCCTGGCGCTTGAGCAAGGCCAGGCGCTTGGGATCCAGCGACGGGTCGAAACCGACAATGTCGACCATCGCCGCCACACGCAACTGTTCACCGATCCGGGCGTAGACGATCTTGCGGTCGTAGTCGGTGATGCTCAGGTCCGGCGCCCGATGCTGGGCGCCGATCGGTACTGTCAGGCTATAACCCTTCAGCGGATACAGCGGCAGGTCAATGCCCGGCAGCGCCAGCAACGCACTGCGATGGCCGGCCGCAACCACCAGGTGCTCCACCGGCAGCACTTCGTCGTCCAGTTCAATCGCATTCACTACGCCATGCGCATGGCGAATTCCGGACACCGCCTGGCCCAGGCGGAACTTGCAGCGTCCCGACGCCTGCAAGCGCGCCGCCAGTTGCTGGCAAAAGCTGTGGCAATCGCCGACTTCTTCATCCGGGGTATAGATGGCGCCGACAAAGGGCGCCTCTGCCAGCGCTGGGTCCAGACGGGCACAGTCGGCGTGCGACAGCACCTGTTGTTGCTGGGGCGCGGCAAGGTTATTGCGCGCATGTGCGAAGCTGCTGGCCTTGCGGAAGGTGACCAGCTTGCCGTTGCGTCGCCAGTTGAAACCACCCAGGCCGTCCTCCTCACGCCAGGCTTGCAAGGTCGACTGGCTCAGCAGTGCCAGGCGCAGCAGATGGCCGGCGTTGGCGCGGTTGACCGAGGAGCGGCAAGCCCCAAGGAATGCTGCCATCCAGCGCCACTGCGCACGATCGAAGCGCGGGCGCAATCGCAGCGGCGATTCACCGCGCAGCATCCAGCCAATGGCCTGCAATGGCACTCCGGCGTCGGCCAGGGGCGCCACGTAGCGGTAGGACAGCTGGCCGCCATTGGCGAAGCTGGTTTCACTGCCCAACGAATCGCGAGCCTCGATCAGCGTCACATCAAAGCCGTCGCGTACCAGTGCGTAAGCGGTTGACAGGCCAATGACGCCACCGCCGATGATGCATACATGCTGAGCCATGTCAGTCCTTGGTCGTGGTTGGAACGAGGCTGAGGTTAGGGTCAGGTGACAGGTGGCGAAAAATGAATAAAGATCGCTGAGCCATAAACAAAGGTTATGGACTTGCCATGCGCCTTCGTCATATCGAAATTTTCCAGGCCATCCGCCAGACCGGCTCGGTCAGCGGTGCCGCGCAGTTGCTGCACGTTTCCCAACCTGCCGTGACCAAGGTGCTGCAGCACGCCGAGCAGCAACTGGGCTTTCCGTTGTTCCTGCGGGTGCGCGGCAAGCTGCAGCCCACACCCGAAGCGCTGGAGCTGGAGCGTGAGGTCGACAAGGTCACGGAGAGCCTGCAAGGGGTGCGACGCCTGGCGCAAAGCCTGCGTCGCGCGCCGGGCCACAGCCTGCGGATCGGTGCGACCCCGGCGCTGGCCCTGTCACTGCTGCCGCCGGCCATTCATGAGTGGACCCAGCGGTACCCGGACATCGCCTGCGAGCTGTCCAGCGCCCACAGTCGCGAACTGGTGCAGAACCTGTTGATGCGGGAGATCGATGTCGCCCTGACCCTGCAACAGCCAGATCACCCAGCGCTCAAGGCGCAGGCGCTGGCCAGCGGAGTTTTGGTGGCATTGGCACCGGCAGGTTATTGGCCGCTGGAAGATGAAGGCAAGCCGCTGCCGTTGGCGGCACTGGCCGGTGCGCCCATGATCGGGCTGTCCAGCGCCGATCCGCTGTCGGTGCGCCTCGAAAGCTACCTCAAGGCGGTGGAGCCGCCGCCACGGGTCAGCATCGCGGTGCAAACCTATTCACTGGCCAGGGCGATGGTCGAATCCGGTGCTGGGCTGGCGGTGATCGATCCCTTCACCGCACTTGGCGCGGCGCCTGGGGCGACCGCGATCAGGCCGCTGGCCCCGGCGCTGCCGATTACCTTGTATGCGGTGACCCGCACTGCCGAACCGTCACCGCATACATTGAGCGAGCTGCTGACGATTTTCAGCAGCCGTGCCCAGGGGCAGCTGGATCGCTGGCGCTGATTGCAGATATGCCCGGAAAGCGCATCAATGTCAGCCCGGACTCTCATGGAACTGCACATAACTAATTGAGTTAGCAGGGACACCGTGGGAGCGGGCGTGCCCGCGAACACGGGTTTCATCACAGTGGATGATTCGACTGTCTAACAGGCTTTCGCGCATCAGATTCAGCAGCGGCTGAAAGTGCTCGCTGCATTGAATCGCCCAGCGTGCCAGGGTTTGGCGCGGGATATCGATACCGTGGCGCCCCAACACTTTTTCGAAGTGATGAAGCGGTAGGCCGTCTACGTGTTTGGTGGTGAGCAGCATGGCCAGCACACTCGGGCTAGCCATGCTCTTCTCGATCACCTAGGCAGGCTTGTCCGCCGTTACGGGCGCTGACTCGCAGTCGCGGCAGTCATACACCTTGCGAACATGTTTGATGACGCGAATCTGCATCGGGACGATTTCGACCAGCGCAGCCAGGCCATCGATGGACTTTCGGAAGTCGACGGGCTTGGGGTAGAGGTACACTTTTTTGACTTTGGCGTCGGGTCGCATCATGGTCGGCGCACTCCAGAAAGAAATCGGGAGCACAGCATCGGGGATCAGGTAAGCGCTTTGATGTGGGGTTCATGGAGCGCTTACGTTACATCAGCTGTTTCATCTGCACCAATGCCACCCGCGTGCCATCCCACGCCTGCCGTTCCTCGATGCCGAACGGCACGAAGCCCAGCTGTGGATAAAGCAGCAAGCCTGCGGTGTTGTGATTGAAGCACGACACCCAGACCTCCCGGGCGGCGTAGTGCTGGCGAGCGAGTCCGATCATGGCAGTTACCAGGTAGCGCGCCACGCCATGGCCACGGGCGCTGGGGGCCACGACCACGTTGCCCAGGGCGCACACGCCGCCGTGTTCGGCCTTGTAGAAGTTGGCGAAGGCCATGATGGCGCCGTTGCCTTCCACCACCGTGGAGCCGCTGCGCTGGGCGATGGCGTCGGTCAACTGGGCGGGGGTGAGGGGATGGGTGGCTTTGGGAAACATGTAGAACAGCTCGTCCGGGCTCTGCGGGAAGGTGCAGATGACGGGGATGTCGCTGGGCTGGACGGGGCGGTGGGTCAGGTGCATGGCAGGTCCTTTTGCGCTGGTTGAACTGGCCTCTTCGCGGGTAAACCCGCTCCTACAGGGATGGTGCAAGCTTTTGGATATTGTGCAAGGCAGTTGCTCCTCACAAGGTGGTATGGGCAAGGATGTTCCCACCGGCGGAGCCGCAACGATATCTTCGATTTCAATGCCCTCACAGAAACGGGGCTGACCAGCGACCCCCGCCGATTGGACGGATGCAGTGCATCCCTCCGTGGTCCTGTGCAGGCGATGGATGGCGTAGATCCGGCGTGTTGCCGCAGCTCTCAGTCGCCTGTGGAAAGCCCATGCTTGTGTGCGTAGGCGTAGAGATCCACGCGGTTCGTCAGGCCCAGCTTGCTGTAAATCGATGTCAAATGGTTGCGCAGCGTGTGCTCGCTGATGTGCAGCTTCTCGGCCACCAACTTGCCAGGGGCAGAGGGGTCTTTGGCCAACGATGCAATGGTTTGCTGTTCGCGGCGCGTCAGCTTGGCGATTTTGTGTTGCTCCGGATCAAAATCGCGCTCGGTTTTCTTGCGCGCCAGTTCAAGGAAGATACGGCTGGTCGCGTTGCGGTCAATCCACAGTTCGCCTTCATGCACTTTTTCTATGGCTTTGAGCAATATTGAGGCCGATGCCGATTCCCGTTTATCCACCACGCCACGTGCGCCCGCCAGCACTGCACTGTCATGCAGTGCCGAGTCACTCGACCCTGTCACTACCAGAATTCTGGCTTTGGTCCGGCTGTGCAGGTCGGCCAGCGACTCGATACCGTCCTCGCTGTCCAGGTCCAATACCACCACATCCGGTGCGTATTGGTGCAGCGAAAGCAGGTATTGCGCCACCGACGCTGTCGAACCCGCCAGCGCCAACCTCGGTTGAGCGCTTTCGACCAGACGCTCGAGGCCCCAGGCTACGAGCGGTAGAGCGACCAACAGGACCTGAATTGGCATGCGGCTCGCTGCCTCTTTAAGCGGGTTGTGTTAGCTGATCAGGATAGCAATCGTTGCTGCCTGTCGCCTTTTTCCATAACGCATCAGGCAATCCCTCCCATGACATTTGTCCTATGGAAGCACGGTTTTAGGGCGGATTGACTCCTAGAAAAAAGGGATAGCGCGCTCATGTAGAAAACAGCAGTCGTTTTTAGACTGCCGTCATGAAAGACGCACACCGAATTGAGCCCCGAGAACAAGTCACCCTGTCGCTGCAACTAATCGGCGGGGGTAGCGGTGTCACCCGTGACATCAGCGCCTCCGGTTTGTATTTCGAAACCGATTACGAGCAGCAGGTGGGTAGCGTGATTGACTTCGAGATCGAACTCGACACCCCCGGCGGCCCCATGAAGTTCAAGGCGCAAGGACAAATCGTGCGCATTGAACCGCAGGGCGGCAGGACTGGGGTGGGCGTGAAGTTGCTGGCCAGCCGGCTGGTACCGATGGATTGAGGTGTTCGTGGTTGGAGGAAGAATCGGCTTGCGGCTGATAGCGGCCCGCAGCGGTTTTTCACTCAGGGTGACACTCTAGGGAGAAAGACATGGCTAGCACTACAACTACCAGTGGCGGGACCGTTACGTCGTTTTCCAACACGCCGCAGGCGCAGGACGACGTCTTCACAACCACTGAAAATCTGCTGGGGATCATGTATTGGGACGTCATGTCCAATGACCTCGGCGGTAACGCGAAGACACTCTGGTCAATCGACAACGCGGACAGTCTTTCTACTACCACCAAGACTTATGCTCCGGCCGATCTCCTGACTCAGGATTCGGCGAGGGCTGAGGCGACGAGTTCTGACACCAGTTTGAATGGTGCAAAGATCTGGATCACCTCGGACGGTAAGGTCGGCTACGACGCCGCTACCTTTACCTCTGCTTTCAAGGCACAACTCCAGGCGCTTGCTACTGGCGAGTTGCTGACGGACAGCTTTACCTATGCGATACGTCTCGGCAATGGAACGCTCAGTTGGGCCACCGCGACAGTGCAGTTTTCGGGCGTGAATGATGGTGTGACAATCAGCCTTGGCGCGCAGGCCGGCACAGTGACCGAAGACGCCGATACCACTGCGAACACGACCGACTCGCTGACGACCAGCGGCACGATTGTCTTTAACGACGTCGACCTGAGTGACACGCACTTGGCGACTTTCGCGGCGGCGCAGGGCAACACTACTCATCTTGGTACGTTCGTGCTCTCGGCGGTAAGCGAAGCCGCGAATGCGGCCAACGGATCAGTGCAATGGACGTACAACCTGAGCAATACGGCGGCGCAGTACCTGGCCCAGGGACAGACAGTCACCGAAACCTACCTGGTCACTATCAGTGATGGGCATGGTTCGTCGGCAACGCAGAATGTGACTATCACTATCACCGGCACCAATGACGGGCCAACGGTGTCGGCGGCGGAAATCGAAAACGGTGCGGTGACCGAAGACGGCACCACGGTGGCCAGCGGCAGTTTCGCCTTCGGCGATGTGGACCTGGCCGATGACGCCCATGTGACCAGCGTGAGCGCGCCATCCGGTGCGCTGGGTACGCTGGTGGCCAATGTCAGCGACGAGAGCACCGGCGACGCGGCGGGCACCGTGGGCTGGACCTATACGCTGAACAACAGCGCGGCGCAGTACTTGGCTGAGGGCCAGACCAAGACCGAAGTGTTCACGGTCACGCTGACTGACGATTTCGGGGCGACAGTGACCAAGTCCGTGACGATCACCCTCACCGGCAGCAACGATGCACCGGTGCTCAGCTTCGCCACCGGCAATGATGCCGGCGCCGTGCAGGAGGACACCACCCTCAGCGTCAGCGGCCAGTTCAGCTCGACCGATATCGATCACGACGCCACGGCGACCTGGAGCATTGCCGGGTCAAATACCGGTACCTACGGCTCGATTGCCGTGGACAACAGCGGCCAGTGGACCTACACCCTGGCCAACGGCAGCGATGGCATTGCCAGTGCCGTGCAATCGCTGAAGGCCGGCGAGAGTCACAACGAAGTGTTCAGCGTGCAGGTCAGCGACGGCCTCGGTGGCGTCGACACCCAGCTGGTGACCGTCACCGTCACCGGCAGCAATGACGCACCGGTGCTCAGCTTCGCCACCGGCAATGATGTTGGCACTGTGAAGGAGGACACCACCCTCAGCGTCAGCGGCCAGTTCAGCTCGACTGATATCGATCACGACGCCACCGCTACTTGGAGCATTGCCGGTACGAACACGGGCACCTATGGCTCGATCGCCGTGGACAACAGCGGCCAGTGGACCTATACCCTGGCCAACGGCAGCGATGGCGTTGCCAGCGCCGTGCAGTCGCTGAAGGCCGGCGAGAGTCACAACGAGGTGTTCAGCGTGCAGGTCAGCGACGGCCTCGGTGGCGTCGACACCCAGCTGGTGACCGTCACCGTCACCGGCAGCAACGACGCGCCGGTGCTCAGCTTCGCCACTGGCAATGATGCCGGCGCCGTGCAGGAAGACACCGCGCTTAGTGTCAGCGGCCAATTCAGCTCGACCGATATCGATCACGACGCCACCGCTACTTGGAGCATTGCCGGGTCAAATACCGGCACCTATGGCTCGATCGCCGTGGACAACAGTGGCCAATGGACCTACACCTTGGCCAACGGCAGCGATGGCGTTGCCAGTGCCGTACAGTCGCTGAAGGCCGGCGAGAGTCACGATGAGGTGTTCAGCGTCCAGGTCAGCGACGGCCTGGGCGGCGTCGACACCCAGCTGGTGACGATCACCGTCACCGGCAGCAATGACGCACCGGTGCTCAGCTTCGCCACCGGCAACGATGCCGGTGCCGTGCAGGAGGACACCACCCTCAGCGTCAGCGGCCAATTCAGCTCGACCGATATCGATCACGACGCCACGGCGACCTGGAGCATTGCCGGGTCAAATACCGGCACCTACGGTTCGATCGTGGTGGATAACAGCGGCCAGTGGACCTATACCCTGGCCAACGGCAGCGATGGCGTTGCCAGTGCCGTGCAGTCGCTGAAGGCTGGCGAGAGTCACAACGAAGTGTTCAGCGTGCAGGTCAGCGATGGCCTGGGCGGCGTCGACAGCCAACTGGTGACGATCACTGTCACCGGCAGCAATGACGCGCCCGTGCTCAGCTTCGCCACCGGCAATGATGTTGGCACTGTGAAGGAGGACACCACCCTCAGCGTCAGCGGCCAGTTCAGCTCGACTGATATCGATCACGACGCCACCGCTACTTGGAGCATTGCCGGTACGAACACGGGCACCTATGGCTCGATCGCCGTGGACAACAGCGGCCAGTGGACCTATACCCTGGCCGACGGCAGCGATGGCGTTGCCAGCGCCGTGCAATCGCTGAAGGCTGGCGAGAGTCACGATGAGGTGTTCAGCGTGCAGGTTAGCGACGGCCTGGGCGGCGTCGACACCCAGCTGGTGACCATCACCGTCACCGGCAGCAACGACGCGCCGGTGCTCAGCTTCGCCACTGGCAATGATGCCGGTACCGTGCAGGAGGACACCACCCTCAGCGTCAGCGGCCAGTTCAGCTCGACTGACATCGATCACGACGCCACGGCGACCTGGAGCATCAATGGCTCGCCAACGGGCACCTACGGCTCGATCGCCGTGGACAACAGCGGCCAGTGGACTTACACCCTGGCCAATGGCAGCGATGGCGTTGCCAGTGCCGTGCAATCGCTGAAGGCTGGCGAGAGTCACAACGAGGTGTTTACGGTGCAGGTCAGCGATGGCCTGGGTGGCGTCGACAGCCAACTGGTGACCGTCACCGTCACCGGCAGCAACGACGCGCCGGTGCTCAGCTTCGCCGCCGGCAATGATGCCGGCGCCGTGAAGGAGGACACCACCCTCAGCGTCAGCGGCCAATTCAGCTCGACCGACATTGATCACGACGCCACCGCTACTTGGAGCATCAATGGCTCGCCAACGGGCACCTACGGCTCGATCGCCGTCGACAACAGCGGCCAATGGACCTACACCCTGGCCAACGGCAGCGATGGCGTTGCCAGTGCCGTGCAATCGCTGAAGGCTGGCGAGAGTCACAACGAGGTGTTTACGGTGCAGGTCAGCGACGGCCTGGGCGGCGTCGACACCCAGCTGGTGACCGTCACCGTCACCGGCAGCAATGACGCACCGGTGCTCAGCTTCGCTAGCGGCAACGATGTTGGCGCCGTGCAGGAAGACACCGCGCTTAGTGTCAGCGGCCAGTTCAGCTCGACTGACATCGATCACGACGCCACCGCTACTTGGAGCATTGCCGGTTCAAATACCGGCACTTACGGTTCGATCGCGGTGGATAACAGCGGCCAATGGACCTACACCCTGGCCAACGGCAGCGATGGCGTTGCCAGTGCCGTGCAATCGCTGAAGGCCGGCGAGAGTCACAACGAGGTGTTCAGCGTGCAGGTCAGCGACGGCCTGGGCGGCGTCGACACTCAGCTGGTGACCATCACCGTCACCGGCAGCAACGACGCGCCGGTGCTCAGCTTCGCCACTGGCAATGATGCCGGTACCGTGCAGGAGGACACCACCCTCAGCGTCAGCGGCCAGTTCAGCTCGACTGACATCGATCACGACGCCACGGCGACCTGGAGCATCAATGGCTCGCCAACGGGCACCTACGGCTCGATCGCCGTGGACAACAGCGGCCAGTGGACTTACACCCTGGCCAATGGCAGCGATGGCGTTGCCAGTGCCGTGCAATCGCTGAAGGCTGGCGAGAGTCACAACGAGGTGTTTACGGTGCAGGTCAGCGATGGCCTGGGTGGCGTCGACAGCCAACTGGTGACCGTCACCGTCACCGTCACCGGCAGCAACGACGCGCCGGTGCTCAGCTTCGCCGCCGGCAATGATGCCGGCGCCGTGCAGGAGGACACCACCCTCAGCGTCAGCGGCCAATTCAGCTCGACCGACATCGATCACGACGCCACGGCGACCTGGAGCATCAATGGCTCGCCAACGGGCACCTACGGCTCGATCGCCGTGGACAACAGCGGCCAATGGACCTACACCCTGGCCAACGGCAGCGATGGCGTTGCCAGTGCCGTGCAATCGCTGAAGGCCGGTGAGAGTCACAACGAGGTGTTTACGGTGCAGGTCAGCGACGGCCTAGGCGGCGTCGATACCCAACTGGTGACCATCACCGTCACCGGCAGCAACGACGCACCGACGATCACTTCCAACGGTGGCGGTGCGACGGCTTCGATCAACGTGGCGGAGAACACCGCAGCGGTCACGACAGTGGCGGCGACCGATATTGATCTTCCGGCACAAACGCTGAGCTACAGCATCGTCGGCGGAGCGGATGCCGCGAAGTTCTCGATCGTTTCGGGCACAGGCGTGCTGAGCTTTGTTTCTGCACCCAACTTCGAAGCACCGACTGATTCGGGAACGAACAACGTTTATGACCTGATTGTACGGGCGTCGGACGGCACGCTGTTTGACGACCAGGCAATCGCGGTAACCGTGACAGGCGTCAACGACAACTCCCCGGTGATCACCTCCAACGGTGGTGGTGCGACGGCTTCGGTCAATGTGGCGGAGAACACCACCGCGGTTACCACGGTGGTGGCGACCGATGCCGATCTGCCGGCGCAGACGTTGAGCTACTCGCTGCTGAACACGGCCGGGACGGACTTCAGCAAGTTCTCGATCAGTTCGAGCGGGGTGCTGACGTTCAACTCTGCACCCGATTACGAGAATCCCCAGGATGTCGGTGGTACCGACGGCGACAACGTCTACGTTGTGGACGTTCAGGTGTCAGACGGCAATGGCGGAATCGACACGCAGTCGATTACGGTGAACGTGCAGAACGTCGTTGAGACGCCCGTCGATACCGTGGCACCAACGGTGATAGTGACAGGAACTGCGTTGGGCAGTTCGGTGGGGGCAACGTCGACGGTCACATTCCAGTTCAGTGAGACGGTGAGCGGTTTCAGCCTGTCTGATGTAGCGATGACGACAACGAGCGGAACGCCACGCGGCACCTTCAGTAACTTTACCCAGGTTGACGGCGATACCTACACGGCAACGCTGACCAGAACCCTGGGCGGTAGCATAAAAGTCGACGTTGCCGCGAACAGCTACACCGATCTGGCGGGTAATCCTGGTGCGGCCGGGAGCAGTGCAAACCTTCCGGCAGGCGTTGCCGGCGAACCCGTCAATCTGGCCCTCAACGTTCCACGGGCCGATATCAGCGGCCCCGTGACGGTGACCATCAGCGGTGCTCCTTCGGGTTGGGTATTCAATGCCGGAACCGACAATGGCGATGGCACCTGGACCGTGCAGACCAGCGATCCCGGCGCATTGACTGTGACAACTCCAAGCGAATTCGCCGGTGCGTTGGTGCTCGATGTCAACATGTACTGGAATAACAGCGACGGCAGCAGCGCCAGCGCCTATGTGTACAACAACGTCGAAATCTATGCCCCAGGTGCACCGATCTTCGCCTTGTCCGCCGACGACAACCTGACCGGCTCGTCCGGTGCCGACACCTTCGTGTTCGCCCAGCCGATCGGCGACAACGTCATTTACAGTTTCGACGCGGCGGCGGACAAGATCGATTTGATCGGCTTCACAGGCGTCAACGATTTTGCGGATGTGACTATCGCCAACGACGCGAGCGGCAATGCCGTGCTCAGCATCAGCGATCACCAGACGATTACGGTCAACGGCGTGGATGCGGCGGCGTTGAGCGCGGCCAACCTAATGTTCGATGTGGACCCGATCACAACCAATACGGGCACCATCACCATTGCCGACGGCGCGATCATGCCGTTCGGTGGCCGCATCGACAACAGCGGCACCATAGCGCTCGGCTCCACCGGCAGCGGGACCGATCTCGAGATTCTGTTCCGTGGCGCGACGTTGAGCGGTGGCGGGCAAGTGGTGCTGTCCGACAGCGCGCAGAACATGATCTTTGGTGGCAGCGCGGACACGGTGCTCACCAATGCCGACAACACCATCTCGGGTGCCGGCCAATTGGGCGCGGGGCAGATGATGCTGGTCAACTCGAGCCAGATCCTGGCCAGCGGCGTCAATGCGCTGGTGATCGATACCGGTAGTAGCGCCGTCATCAACACAGGTGTGCTGCAAGCCAACGGCAGCGGCGGCTTGGTGATTGAAAGTGCGCTCATCAACAGCGGCAGCCTGTGGGCGAACGATGGCAACATCACTGTCCACGCCGATGCCAGTGGCGCGGGAAGGGCGACGATCAGCGGTTCGGCGATCCTTGAGTTCGGTGCTGCCTCCGATCAGCATGTGACATTCGACAGCGGCGCGGCCGGCATGCTCAAGCTTGAGAAGTCGACGGCGTTCAGCGGCAGCATCAGCGGTTTTGCCGCGGGTGACAAGCTGGACTTCGGCGATGTTGCGTTCGGCGCCAATACGCAGATCACCTATGCGGCGAATGACACAGGCACCGGCGGCATGCTGACCCTGAGCGACGGTGCTCATTTGACACACGTCGCGATGAATGGCCAATACGCGGCGGCGGGTTTGCAGGCGAACGCCGAGGGCAGCGGCAGTGAGCTGGCCTACGATGCTGCGGCGGCAAATCACACGATGTTGGGTGGCCTGGCCAACGACACTCTGGTTGGCGGTGCGGGTGACGATCTGTTCGTCGGTGGGCTGGGCAACGACATGCTCATCGGCGGCCTTGGTAACGATACCTTCGTGTTTGCTGCGGCGGACTTCGGCAACGACTCGATCCAGGGCTTCGATATCAATCCGGCCGGAGGGCAGGACTTGCTCAATATAGCGGGGCTGGGGATCAGCAGCGAGACGTTCGCTGCCAACGTGAGCATTGTGGCTGACGGAGCGGACACAGTGGTCGGGATTGGGGTGGACACGATTCGCCTAATCGGTGTTGACAGTGCAGGTATCGATCAGACGGACTTTATCCTGGCGACATGATGCTTTTGCTGCTGGGAATGTGACACGCTCTCGAACATTGCTCCCTGTGCGACAGCGCAGCTCAAAGGGCTGGGCGGTTTCCCACAGGTCGGCGCGCCCAAATCGCAGGCGAAAAAAAACCGACCATAAGGTCGGTTTTTTCCGGATCTTGGTGCCCCGAGGGGGCAACTTGGAGATGTTGGCAAAAAGGTGCTATAGCTGGCGTATAGCTTCAACCTACTGATTACGCTGGGTTTTCGCTGTGCCTCTTAGTGCAGTTCGCGGCGATTGGCTGCGTTGGCGTGATAGCCTTTACGCCACTTTTACGCCAGCAAGGACAGAGGTAACGGAATGGCATCTTTTCGGAAGCGTAGCGGTGGCTGGCGAGCCGAGGTCGCTAGATTGGGAGTCCGGGACACCAAGACCTTCCCAACGAAGGCCGCAGCAGTTGCATGGGCTACCACCCGCGAGGCTGAGATTCTGGCGTCTGCCGGCGGACCAAAGTGTTCTGTGGAAATGACAGTATCTGAGGCGCTACGCCGCTACAAACGTGACGTTACCCCTACCAAGGCCGGCAAGAAATGGGAGGAGCTCCGGCTGGACAAGTTTGATGCAGAACTTGAATGGGTAGGGGAATTCCTGTCGGACATTACCAGTGACCAGGTGGCCAAGTGGCGTGACGCAAGGCTTCGAGTAGTTGCCAGTCCCACCGTTCGCCGTGAGATGACGCTACTGTCGTCAGTGTTCGAGATTTCTCGTCGGGAATGGCGCGCATGTGTAGTCAACCCTGTGCGCGATGTGAAGCGCCCCCTCAATAATCCGCCCAGAGATCGTCGCATTGACCCAGCGGAAGAAAGCGCTTTGCTCAATCGGCTTGGCTATGTGGAAGGCGAAGTCCCTGTGACGCTTCACCAGGAACTGGCCATGGCGTTTCTCATCGCCCTCGAAACAGCTATGAGGCAAGGCGAAATTCTTGGGATCACTGCCAAGGATGTGAACCTTAAACAGCGCTTTGTGCATCTTCCAATGACTAAGAACGGATCTAGTCGGAATGTCCCACTGAGCAAGCGGGCCGTTGCACTGATTGGGTTGCTACTGGGAGAGAGGAAAGGTGCTGAAAAACTGTTCAGGCTGACGTCTGCGTCGGCCGATGCGATGTTCAGGAGGGTGAGAGACGATGTAGCGATCGTGGGGCTCACGTTCCATGACACTCGACATGAGGCTATTACGCGACTGGCAAGAAAGGTCGATGTCCTCGACCTTGCCCGTATCACTGGTCACAAAGACCCTCGTTCGTTGATGATCTATTACAACGCTACTGCTTCAGAAATGGCATTGCGTTTGGATTGAAAAAAGCCTGCGCGAGGCAGGCTTTAGCGTTACGCACGCCGTCTGGCGCGAGGTTCTGGCAGTCTTGCTCTATTTTGCCTGCTCCAGGTGATCACTTCCCCAGCAAACCACCGTTTAGATGCGCGCTCTCCGGTAGCGCACGGCTGCATGCTCTCCGGAAAGGTGTCCTGCACTACGACACGGCGTTCAACTGTGTATTGAGCCAATTTGAGATAATCGGCAATGTCCTGTGTTGTCCACAATTGATCCTGGATGGATACCTGCGGTCGTTTCAGCTGATTGATCAGTTCATTGAGCGAGCTGAGAAGAGCCGCGTTCTCGAGCATCAGCGCTTCGTTCGAGGGGGCATGCATATTACTCATTACTGCTATTCCATCATCTGCCGCGCCGGGCGGTGAATTGAACGTGTGGTTCGGTGCTGCGACGATTTGCGGCGAATAGGTCCGGCTGTGCCACTTGGGCCCCAAGCTTACTGGCCAAGGCGTGAGCAGCTGCATCGGCGCTGATGGTGCTGCTGGCGGTGGCCTTCTCGCCGCGGGCTCGGGCGGTGTACGTGCCGGCGCTGAGGCGAACGCTGATTACAAGGTCAGTCATAGCCGAACTCCCGTTGCAGGTTGGCCTTGATCTGCGCACAGCTGGCCGCGTGCTCAGCTTCCTCAAGTGTTTCGAATTCGCCGTTCATCACAGCCTTGGCGAACTCTTCGTAGGCATTGCCCTCAGCGATTGCGTGACCGGCAGACCACGAAACCACCTGACCACCTTCCACTTGTCGAGGGACTGCTGTGCTGGTCGAGTCTTTAATCACAATTGTGTCGTAGCGGGTTGGCTGCTTGGTCATGCTTGAGCTCCTGGAGCGAAGGCGTTGAAGGGTTGGCCCGCGTCGTAGCGAGCGAGTAGGGTGGCGACGAGCTGGGCCTCTGCTCCATCGAGTACGCCCAAGCGCTGGGCCATGTCGGCGGCGCCCTCGAGGCGGGCACGGGTGCTGGCCGAACGGTGCACCTGGTGATCGACCATGGCGGCGCCAATGACGCCGATGGCCAGCAGGCGCGGACAGTGGCCGGCCTCGGTTGTGGTAGGCTTCGCGGTACCGCTGCTTTGGGTAATCGAGTTCATATGACTGTCCTCTGTGGTGGTTGGCGTCGGGGAGGTGCAACTCCTCGGCGCCCTTCTTTTGCCGGTCATTGCCGGCCCGTTCTCCGGTAGGCCGCTACTCGCGACGCACCAGGAAAATCTCAACGTCTTGCAGCTGGCCATCGTCGTCGCAGGTGCTCCACTCCAGGACTGCCTGCACCTGGGCAGATGAGCAGTTCATGACCAGTAGCCCACGCTCACCGCGTGCGACGCGCACTTCCAGAATCTCCAGCAGGCCATCGGTGGCGTAGGCGTCGGCAAAGACGTAAGGCACAGCTGATGGCGGAAGACTTGCGGTAACGAATCCCATCAGGTCCGGTGCCTCGGTTTCCCAAGTGCTGCTGATAACGTGAATGTCCATGTCGGTTACTCCCGGAAGACAAAGCAGCGAACGGACTGGGGGATGTTTTCCAATGGCCTTGCCTGCTGAATGCGAAACCGGATGGCGCTCTCGGTGCGCTTCGATTCAGAGAGGCATTGGTGTGCACGGCAGTCTTTGAGGAGGCGCCGCAGCACGCCCAGCTCCGGGATCCGTTGCCGGTGTTCCACGGCCACTTCGGCGAACTGGTTGAGGTTGATAGCGATCTGGCCAGGGGTCTTGCTGTGGTTGACCAGAGGGGCCCCGGGCAGTGACTCGAGGAAGTCGTACACCTGCCAGAACTCGTTCACCTCTTTCGGGTCGGTGGTGATCGCCGCCTGGCGCTCGCTGGCGGCCTTCTCGACGTACTTACGGCACGCCTTGACCATGTGGTCTGGGACCGAGATAACCAGCTGCAGGCAGTCCAACAGGGCCAGCATCATGGCGTGGTTCTTGATCACACGATCCGAGGTCAGCTTGCGGTTGGCCCACAGCTCGGCGCGGTACTTCGGGTACAGCTCGGCGAAGCGCTTGAGGATCTTCGGCTCGGCCCGCATGGCCTTGATCATGAAGTGGCTGACGTCCTCGAGCTCGGTCTGCACGATCGCGTCGGCTGCCCGGCGGCTGGCCTCGGTAATCGTTGGCTTGAGGAAGGGCAGGCGGAAGATCCGGCTGATGATGGCTTCGTGACCGACAACGATGGCGTTCTGAGCGATCACGATCGAGGCGCGGAAAGGCGGCTCATAGGTGTCGTTGCTGTTGGACTTCACGCCACGGGTCCGCAGGGTGCCGCCACCATAGAAGTCTTTGAACTGGTCCCACTCGAAGGCTTTGGCATTATCCTCGTTGGTGTTCCGGTCGGCCTCGAGCAGCACCAGGGGCAGGTTGGCCACCTGGCCCATAGCCCGGCTCAGGCCAGAGAACGAGCTCTTGGCTGGGTCGAAGCCCTCGTACAGGCGTCCGAACAGCTTCCAGAGGAACTTGATCAGGGTGGTTTTGCCCGAATCGGGTTCGCCGGACATTTCCAGGAACGGGAAGCTCTCATGCTCGGCGCGAATCTGCTCGGCAAACAGCGAGCCGAACCAGTAGGTCAGGGCCAGCACACCGTTCTCGCCGAAGCAGGTCCACAGGTGATCCAGCCAATCCTCGCGGTAGCCCTTTGCGTCCAGCTTGTTCTTGATCTTCACCGACTTCATCAGGCACTTGACGCGCTGCTTGCCAAACTCGAAGTAGTCCTCGTCGTTGGCTTTGTAGATCGAGCCGTTGTGGATGGCGATGTCGTTGAAGATGTAGGCCTGGTGGTCGCGGCTGTAGCCCAGGAAGTCGATAGTCTCGACGGTCTTGAGGCCTTCGGTCTGCCGCAGGATGATCTGGTCCAGGTGCTTCTGTGTGCCCAACCAGGTAGCCCCGGAATACATCAGGCGGGTCTTGAACTCGCTGCTCGAGGAAATCTGCTTGGGCGTGAAGGTGTAGTTATCACCGTCATCGTCCTGCTTGCCGGCCACCTGGAAGTAGAACCAGGCCTCGTTGGTGACATCGCTGACCTGTTTGTACAGCGCCTGGAAACGGCAGTTGGCCAGCAGTTTCAGCGAGCAAACCTTCTTCAAGACATCGCGGCGATCGTCTTCGTCGTCCTGGTCCTTGCTGCCGGCCAGCTCTTTCTGCTCCTCCTCGAGCTTGGACAGGTCGAACTTGGCCCAATAGGTCTGGTTGCCGAAGTCGAACGCGAACTCGGTGAAGCCCTCGTCCCACATGTACATCAGCAGCGCCTTTTCCCGGGCAGTCGGGGCCAGCAGCAGGTCGCCCTCATGACGGGCAGCAGCCAGGTCGCGTGTGCGCTTGAGGTTGCGGGCCTGGCCTTCATCTTCGAACTGCCAACGCTGGTGCAGGTCGTTCCAGTCCACCTTCTTGTCGCGCTGTGGGATCAGTGCAGCCTTGCACTCGAAGCCCATATCGGAGGCCTGCTTCGCCCAGCGCTGCAGGTAGCCGCGGGCAGTGGGCTCGTTGTCCAGGGCCCAAACCAAGATTGGCAGGTTGCCCTGGCGTTGCTCGACCAGCTGCTTCAGCGCCTCGATTGGGAAGTTGACGCTCGACATCGCCGACACCGCGTCGATGCCGTTCTGCACCAGGGCAATGGCGTCGAAGATCCCCTCAACGATCCACAGCTCCTCGACAGCCTCAAGCTTGAGGCTTGGCGGGCACCACCATTGACCCTGCGCGCTGTAACCGAACTTGAAGCGGGCCTTCATCTTGCCGAATCGCCCAGGGCGATCAATCAGCCGCTCCCAGTAACCGCCGTTCGGCAGGGGGAAGCGAACCGTGGCGCTGGCCTCACCGCTTTCCTGGTTGACGTAGTTTTCTTGGGTGAACCACCCGGTCATCTTCCACGCGTCAAGGCCCCGAGCGAATTCCAGGTACGTGCGGGCGGTCAGGGTTGGGTCGTTTTCCGTCGCCGGTGCGCGTTTGCTCCAGTCTTCGAACAGATCCTCATAGATGCCTTTGACATGCTCGATGTGGCCGCAGCGCTCAGGGCGCCCGCAGCGGATCTGCCACGGATTGTCATGGCGGGCATACAGCTCTTTCTTTCCACAGGCCGGGCATACGCCGCCCCGCATGTAGTTGGTGCCAACGCGTAGCTTCAGGCCGAAATCACTTTCGAGTCGTTGCAACACTTGTGAGCGGATATCTTCATTCATCATGACGGTTACTTCGCAGTTTTGAGGCTGTAGGTCAGCGCGCCGATCAGCCGGCGTTGCGCGCCCATGACGGGGTTTTTCAGGACGATTGCGGTATGCCGGTCTTTCTCCGGCACGTAGCGGTAGGCATCCGTCCACCAGTGCTCAGAGAGAGCCAGGCGGTATTCAGACTTGAGCAAAGCCAGCAGGGCGGTGGCCTGCTCGGGGCTCATTTCCGCCTTGATCACCATCTTGTTATCCATCGAAACCTCGACTTCGGACGCAGCTCACCCAAACCCACGGAAAGCGGGGCAGGGCAATGGGGTTGGTTTAGGTGCGCGCTGCGCGGGGGTGCGAGCGGTCAGCTGCGCCCAGGCCAAGGTCGGTCATGGCGAGGTGCACGGCTTTTTCAGCAGTTGGGTCAGAAACGTGGTGGTCGGCGACCAGGTGGCAAACAGCACGGGCGAACAAACGGTCGTCGCCGCTCAGGTGTTCGGCCTGGTGGCGTTGCAGGTAGTGCATCGCCGAGGACTTCAGTACGTCTTGGTAGTCAGGGTGAGTTGTGCTCATGCTGCAACCCCCGCACGGGCGCGGTGCAGCGCGATCGCCGAAAGCACCTCAGTGTGGCGAGCGGACATGTGAGCCTCATGGGCGCGCATGATTTCTTCCGCCTCGGCGCTGGTGATGGACCCATCGGCCAGGGCCTTCGCAATCTCTAGGTCAACAGCTCCACGTTTGGCGGAGGTGACCATCGACATCGCATAGAGCTCGACGTTGTCCAGGGCGTCGACATCGGCGACCTTGACGAAGATGCCGCCGTACAGCGAAGCGATAAACTCCGGCAGGAATGTCGTGTGCGCGGTGACCTCCAGCTGGCACAGCTGCAGGTCGTTGAGTGGGCGAGCGTTGTTGTTTTCGTAGGCGTGGTTGTCGAACTTCTTGAGCTCGAGGCCGAGGTGCGCAGCTGCTTGAGCTCGACCGCCTGGGTATGCGCGGATGATCGCGCTGACCACATCCTTCCTTGTCTTGAGAACTGAGCGATTCATGTTCTGATTCATCCCTAGTGGCCAATGGCCTTATTCTTCGATTACGCCGTCTTTGATACCCAGCAGTACCGCTGCACGGTGTGCCTCCCCCCGGCGGCCTTTTCGACGACCGTTGAGAAGGTCGCTGACCAAATTTTTGTTCAGGTCATGAATCCGACTAAATTCCGCGATGCTCATCCCTTTCCGATCAAGCGCTGCGCGGGCTTGCTCCGGCGTAACTGGCGCGGGCATAGTGTGTTGCCTCCTGTTGCAACGAGTTGTTTTGTGTTCGTTGGTGGTGATTATGCACGCGAAATTGGTCTTGTAAAGGGTGAATGCTTGAAAATTTGTGCGCCTGAATCAGCGCCTGAAGGATCGGTCGGGGATCGGCTACGCGAAGAAAGGGTTCGGTTGAGCCTCAGCCAAGAGGATTTGGCCCAAGCGGGCGGGGTAAACCGGAACACCCAAGGCAGCTATGAGCGTGGGGTACGGAACCCCGATAGTGCCTATTTGCTGGGCATAGCTCCCTTGGGCGTCGATGTGGGATTCGTTCTCTTCGGGAGGCGGTCTATCGATACCGGCTTGAGCTCCGACGAGGCTCAAATAATCGAGCGCTACCGCTGTATCCCAGAACAGGATCAGCAAGCGCTGCGTCGCTTCTTGAAAGCCATGTTCGATGATGCTGGGCAGTAGGTAGCTATCCACTAGTCGTATCCCCCAATGTAAAGCGCTATTGCTGCCCTGATAACTGCGAATTCACATTGCATATCAAGGAGTTAGCAAATGTTGAATTTGGCAGTAACTGAGCAGGATTGCGTTGAACTGATGGATTTCCAGTGGTCCGGTCTGAGCGAAAACGAACGTCGGTTGATCGGTCGTTTTCGCCAGATGCGGGAGCAGGAGCGACACCAGGTGAAGCGCCTTATTGAGCAGTTGGCCAAAAATCCGGACGACACGGATTCCTGAGTCATCCAAAACAAAACCGCCGACCAATCGGCCGGCGGTTCTTATCAGGCCGCAGGCCTGCTCATGTGATCAAACAATTCCTTTTGCTTGTCCGCCGGAAGACTTTTGATGCGGTCCAGGATCAGCGTGTCCAGGTGCTGCGCGGACGGCCTCAAGGTGTGCGAAAACGACAGCTCGGATACCCAGGTGTGCCCGCACGTTGCGTCCAGGCATTGGCAGTAGAGCTTTGCATAGGCGCGGGTGACATTGTCCCGCGAACTGATCCGGCCTTTATGGCCACAAGTCGTGCAGTAGACTCGCATGGTGTCCCTCCCCAGGGTTCAATGCGCCATCATTATGCCGTCATTTTCCAGTTATATCACCTATGAATCGTTACCAGAGGTAGCGATTTCGTCGGTGTTTTCTGGCGTCTTCCAGCTAATTCGCCTGTCTTCGCGCAGTGTGTCGTTCACCTGGTTGAACATCTGGCAGATGGGTCGGATCTCGTTGTTGGTGTAGACCCGATCGATCTTTTCGATGTCGCCGAAGCCTGCGCTGTTCTCGGGGATGATGCCGGCCAGCGCTGGGTTCATGCGCCAAGCCGCGATGATGTCGTTCCTGGTGATGTTCTTGACCTTCTCCAGATCGTCCTTCGATTGGAAGTCACCAACCGGGATGATCTGGATGGCCTTCTCGCCGCCGCCCGGGATGTTGACGAACATGCTGCGGAAGTTCCCCACACCCTTGCTACCGGAGATCTGCGCTTGCAGCGACTCCTCGTCCGCCTCGCTCATGTTCGGGTCGTTCGAGTAGAAGATGTAGCCGACGTGAGCGCCATTGTTGTAGTAGCGCCGGCGGAACAGGGTGGCGGCCTCATTGAGCAGCAGCGCCTGCAGGCCGCCCAGGTAGTCGGGGACGCCGTAGATGTTCTGCTGCACGTCGTAGTTGAAGATGTGCTCCACTTCGTCCTGGTCGAACTCCAGCCGGCTGCCATCGGGCATGAGCATCACATACCCACCGTTCACCTTTACCCGCATGTTGATCGCCGGTAGGTGCTCAAGCTCCAGAACCTGACCGAACACGCTGCGCTTGCGCAGCAGGTAGGTCTCGCCGAACACCATATAGTCCAGCGCCGATCGGCTCATCGCCTGTAGGCTGAAACCAGGCGAAGGGATGAACTCACGCAGCAGCAGGTTGCGTTTGAACGGCGGGATCGCGCCGTGGTGCGCGTTGGCCTGCAGCAGCTTGGCCAGGCCAATGCGTGAGGCCGGTGGCGTGTAAATGGTGCCATCGTCGCTGGGAAACACGCCGAGGTAGTTTGCGATGTTGTTGGTCAGAACGGCCTCGGGCGCGCCGAACGTGAAGGCTCGCACGGGTTGTCTGGGCTGCTGCTGGGCTACGTGAGTTTGTGCCATGGGTTCCTGGTCCGCTGGTGACGTAGCGGCTGCGCCGCTGCCGGTTGGTGTTGAGAGGTTCGTTGTGGAGGGCGTGCATGATGGCCCACGCTATGTCGGCATGGCCGGTGGCTTCTGTACGTGAGGCGCTGTAAGTCACCTGGCCACTGGCGGTGGTGCCGCGCTTGATTGTCAGGAAGGCCTGAGCGATATCACTGCTGCCGGCATCCCACTCGATCCGCGCGTGCTGGATGGTGTCCTGCGCCTTGAGCACCAAGGCGTTCTTGGTCTCGAGGCTGTAGTGGATCGGCTGGGCCCGCGGGTAGAAGTCGCGCACCAGGTCGAACACGCCGTAGCCGATGCCGGTGGTGTCGATGCCGATGTGCTGAACGTTGAACCGCTCGGTGAGCTTCTTGACCTCGTTGGCCTGGTACTTGAACGACTGGCCCCGCCAGCTGTGTTTCTCCAGGATCCTGAACTTGGCGCCCTGCTCGAGCGGCGGGGCGATGACCACGCACGTCGCATCGTCACGGGTGCGGCTGGGGTCGTAGCCGATCCAGACCGGGCTGTTGCCGAAGGGCCGCTTGTCGTCGGGGTCGTAATCTGTCCACAGGGACAGATCGCTGTAGCAGCGCTCCAGGTCGGCCAAGTGGAAGGCTCCCTGCGAGCTGTCGATGAATTTGCACATGAACAGCTGCTCAAACGCATCGTCGTCGTACTCCAGCTGCAGTTGCTCGAGGTCGAACAGGTCGCACCCGCTGCTGATCGCATCCAGGATGGTGATCGTTTTGCGCCACTGGCCGTCAGGGCATAGCGCGCCGGCGCTGTATGCCGTAGCCGCCGGCCATTCCGCCACTGCAGGCGTGTCGCGTTTCTTCTTGCGGTTGCGGAAGGATTCGCCTGTCCAGAAGGGGTAGGCCTGGTGCGTAACGGCGCTGGGCGTCGAGAAATAGGTTTTGCGCCATTTCTTGTGGGTGGCCATGGCCGATGCCACTTTGTTCAGCTTCTCGAAATCCTTGATCCAGAAGTATTCGTCAACGTAGACGTGCCCGTGATGGCCCTGGGCGGTGCTGCTATTGGTGCTGAGAAACCGCAGCTCAGCCCATGGCTTTCCGTCCTTGCTCAGGACAATCGGGTTGCCGGTGAGCTCAAGGCCGAACCATTCCATGGCGAACGAAATGATGTAGCTGCGGAAGATCTCGGACTGGGCCCGGCTGGCCGACAGGAACACCTGGTTGTCACCGGTAAGCACGGCATCCATGAATGCCTCGCCGGCGAAGTAGTAGGTCAGGCCTACCTGGCGGGATTTCAGGATGTTCCGGATCCGGGCGGTGAGGGGGTTCTGCTTGGCCTCGAACAGCTCTTTCTGGTAGCCGAACATCTTGCTGATGAATTTGTCGAGGAAGTCGACCTCGGTGAGCCCAGTGACATCGTTCTTCGGGGCCTTCTTCTTGGCCTCCCCGCGCTCCCCGCGCCGGCGCTGGCCTCGCTCGCCGCGATCGCGCCGCGGCTGCTCATTGTCTTGGCTCCCACCAGGTTCGGCTTGAGGCGCAGGCGTGGCCGGCTTAGCGCACTGCTTGGCCAGCCGTTCCCGCTGGGTGATCAACCGGTCGAGCTCGTTCTGCTCGGCCTCGGTCAGGACCCCGGCTTTCTCATAAAGAAGCGTGATTCGACGGCTGACGGCCGTCAGCGGCTCCTCGTCGGTGAGCATGTCCTCCCATCCGCCCTGCCGGATCCAGTAATAGACGATCCGGACGTTGGGCAGCCCGAGTTGCGCCTGGATTTCCTTTGCCTTGCAGCGGCGCAGGAACAGGCGTTTGGCAGCTTCTTTTACTTCGTTCGAGTAGTACATGCGGCGCAGTCTAAGCACCGATTGTGTTGCTAACTCCCGGTATATTTCCGCCTTTATCCTATAACGTGCAAATAGGAGGGGGGCGAAAGCAAACCGTTTGTTGGGGGCAGATTAGGGCCATATGGTGGGGGCCTCAAAGCCACGAACCCAGCAGACTCCCATGCCCCGTTCCCTCGTTTCGTACTGGAAACGCGTTGCCACCAGCGGCCCTACTATCGATGGTCGCGAAATCCTTCCCCAGGAGCTGCGCGACGCTGCGGAAACTTACAAGACCGCCACCTATACCGCAGTGATCTGGTGCGAGCATGAGCGTTGGTCCGGTTCGTTCGGTACGGTCTATTCCCTCCGCCTGGTCGAAGACGCGGAGGATCTGCAGCCCGGCCAGGTTGCGCTTGAGGCGCAGCTCAAGCCCAACGACAAGCTGCTGTGGCTGAACGACCAGGGCGAGAAGCTTTTCACCAGCGTCGAAATCACCCCGAACTTCGCCAACACCGGCAAGTACTACCTGACCGGAATGGCGGTCACCGACTCCCCGGCCAGCCTGGGCACTCAAGAGCTCTATTTCTCCAGCCGCACGAGCAAGGCTGCGCACTTCTGCGCGCCTGTAGAGCTGGGTCCGCTGACCAAGGCCGGTACCGAGTCCGAAATCGGAAAGCTGGCTGCACTCATGACCAAGTTCTTCAAGCGTTTCGCTACCGAGCCGGCGAGCGCGGCGCCATCCGACACCCCCACCGAGAGCAAACCCCCAATGGATGAAGCAACCGCCACAGCGCTCCAGGCGCTGCTGCAGCAACTTCTGATCGTGGCCGCGGGCATTCAGGCCGTGATCGAGCCGGCTGCTGAAGAAGCCCCTGCCCCTGACCAGGCGCCGATCGACAACGTCGAATCCGCAGTGGACGACATCGTTTCCACTGCCGAAGAACAGCGCGAGTTCAACCGTCGTCGTCCGGCTTCGCCGAAAGCCCAGCCTGCCGCCGCGCCGCAGCCAACCAACCAGGCCCTGGCCTCGAGCATGGCGAACATCGAAAACATGTTCAGCCAGCTGCTGAACACCCCGCAGGGCCGCCAGGTGCCCCGTACCACCGGTGTCACCGCCGACAAAACGAAGCGAGTCCTCTGACATGGCCCAGAACCTGAGTACTTACGGCGCGCAGATGTATGCTGCGATGCAAATGGCGATGGCCGAAACCTACGGCGTGGAAGCGGTCACCCGTATGTTCAGCGTCGAGCCGACCATTGCGCAGGAGCTGAACGACGCGATCACCGCGAAAGCTGACTTCCTGCAGCGCATCAACGTGATCGGTGTGCCTGAGATCAAAGGTCAGAAGGTGTTCCTGGGCACCTCCGGCCCTGTCACTGGCCGCACCAACACCAAAATCACCGACCGTGAAGCAAAAGATGCCTCGGCGTTGGACCAGGACACCTACGAGCTGTCGTCGACTGAGTCGGATGTCAGCCTGTCCTACGCCAAGATCGATGCCTGGGCGAAATTCCCTGAGTTCCACCAGAAGTACTCGGCAGCGGTGCAGAAGCAAATCGCCCTGGACCGCATCATGGTCGGCTTCCACGGTACTCATGCGGCCGTGCAGACCGACATTACCCAGTACCCGCTGCTCCAAGACGTCAACAAAGGTTGGCTGCAGCAGGCTCGTGAGTTGGTACCGGCACAGGTTCTGAAAGATGGTGCCGTGGCTGGCAAGGTCACCATGGGCGTGAATGGCGACTACCCGAACCTCGACGCCCTGGTGCACGACACCAAGCAGATGATCGACGAGCGCGTGCGTGACGGTGGTGACCTGATCGCCATTATCGGTAGCGACCTGCTGGCCGCCGACAAGGCCAAGCTGTATGCCAGCCAGGGTGGAACGCCGACCGAGAAAGAGCGTATCGAGAGCCAGCAGGTGATCGCCACCTACGGCGGACTGCCGTCGTTCAGCGTGCCGTACTTCCCGGTCAATGCGGTTCTGGTCACCAGCTTCGACAACCTGTCGATCTACTACCAGGACAGCAGCTGGCGGAAGCAGACCATCGACAACCCGAAACGCTCCCGCGTCGAAGATTACAACAGCCGAAACGAAGGCTATGTGATCGAGCAGCTGGAGAAGATCGCCCTGACTGAAAACGTTGAGGTGATCTGATGAGCCTGGCACTGGCGCACAAGCGCCGCACCCTCGCACTGGGCATGGCAGCGCTGGCCGTCAGTGCGGCGCCGGCGGCGTATTCTCCAAGCGCCGCACTGACCAGCCCGGCCAACGCTCAGAAGCATTACAAGCTGATGGAGGACGCCTTGCTGGTCGACCTCGAGCGTTTGTCGGGCCTCAACAGCCTCGAGCAGCGGCAGCTCGTCAAGCGCGACGAGTTGCTGCCCAAGTACCAGGAGTACGTCGGTCGCTATCGCGAATCCGGTCTGAACTTCCCCAACCAGGTGCTGATGTACGTCCTGGTCTGGCTGTTCGACACCGCTCAGTTCGAGCAGGCCCTGGAGCTTGCCGACTTCGCCATGCTCCAAGGGCAAGCACTGCCGGAACGCTTCAATCGCGATATCCCCACGTTCGTGGCGGACGAGCTGATCGAGTGGGCCGAGGCCGAATACAAGGCCGGTCGCAGCCCTGAGCCTTACGTCAGCAACCTGCTGCCCCGGGTGGATGGTGAGTGGTCCCTGTTCGAACGCATTCCGGCTCGATACCACAAGCAGCTCGGCATGCTGGCAATGGACCGCAAGGACTGGAGCTCCGCCATCGTGCACTTCGAGCGAGCCGAATCTCTGTACGAAAGCATTGGCGTGGGTACGCGCCTGGCGGGTGCGCGTAAGGCGTTGGCCAAGGCGATCGCCCAAGGTGGACAGTCGACTGCCCAGCTTGCAACCCGGCTCGATGAAGTTCTGCAGTCGGCGGCTGAGCAAGACCAGGCCGGCGACAGCACCGACACCGAGTAACCGTCTTCCCCCCCGCAGGGAGTTGCTACGGAAAGGCCGAGTCATTCATGACCCCGACCCACCCGCAGCAGCAACCTGCCCTATTTGAGCAGCCAGCATGAGCGGATTTTCCGGCAAGACCAATGCCCTGGTGGAGCAGACCATCGTCAACGACGGGTTCTGGCCCGATCTGTCGGTGGCTGAGTTCCAGAAGGGCTACCGGCTGCCGGGCGAGTACGCCGCAGACATGCTGACCGCTGATCTCACTACGGCCATGCACGAGGTCAACCTTGACCTGGCCAATCTGAAAGCGCGCTGGCAGGACGTTGGAGTGTCAAACGTTGAATCCGCAGACAGCACCGTCCTGCCGGAGCGCACCTTTCAGGCGTCGCTGTACAAGCGCGGCGTTTACATGCGGGCTAAGGCTAGCCTGCTAGCCCAGTTCGCCACGGTGACCCGGCGCGAGGTAGCAGAGAACACCGGCAAGGAAGCTCCTGAGCGGGCCGAGGCCTTCTTGGTTTTTAGCCAGCAGGCAGTTCGCGCGCTGCAGGGCCGCGGCCGCATCACGGCGGTGCTGCTGTGAACAAGCTCCAGGCCCTGACCACGTACCTCCTCGAGCGGCAGCTGGTGCTCCCGGAGCAGCTGGACAGTTGGGTCGAAAAAATGGACGTCCAGCTGATCTGGAAGGAGTCCGATCGCGGCCTACACATGGGCGATACCCGCTACAGCGCGGTATTCGGCTTCGAGCGCTTCAACGGCTCTCCGCCGCGGCTGGTCGCCCTGGTGGGCAGTTGGCTTGAAACCAATGACCCAGACCGCGAGCGTTACGACCTCCCGCAGCCGGCCTTCAACATCGAGCCGCTGGATCTGGAAAACAGCCTGTTCGACGTTGAGCTGGTCCTGGAATTCGTGGAGCCCCAGTACCTGGCTGAGGACGATGCCGGCGAGATCGAGGCCTTCGGTAAGACCTGGTCGTTCATCCCCTACGACCTGTGGGTGGCTGAACAGGGCGAGGTGACAGCCCGTGGCTAGTCGTTCATTCGACCTTGATGCCCGGGGCGTCCTGGGGGTGCGTGAGCAACTGGCGCTGTTGCAGCTGGAGCCGCGCCTGCGCCGTCGTCTGTTAAACAACGTGTCGAAGCGCGTCCGTGCCATGAGCCGTCAGCGGATTCGCAGCCAGCAGAACCTTGACGGTTCGCCCTTTGCTGCTCGCAAAAACCCTGAGCCCGGGCAAAAGAAGATGGAGTCCGGGCTGGGCAAACTGATCCAGGTCACCAGCCTGACCCCCGACCAGGCCGTCCTGGGTTGGAAGAACAGCCTGACCTCATGGGTTGCTGCCCAGCAGCACAATGGCGCCTCGGAGCGCCGCACTGCTCAGCAGATGCGCCGCTGGAACAAGGTCAGCGAAGGCTCGATGGCAACCGATCGGCAGGCCAAGCGCCTCCGCCGGTTGGGCTTCAAGGTCCGCCAAGAGGGCAAGAAACGGCTCAGCCGGCCCTCGGTGTCGTGGATCCTCGAGCACGTCAGCTACATGCAGGCCGGCGTCCTGATCCGCGTCCTGGACGAAACCCGAGGCGAGTCCACCGGTGCCGACAGCTGGGAAATCCAGCTACCAAAGCGCCAGTTCCTCGGCGCGAACACCACCCGCGACACCAGCCTGCTGGTGAACCAGGTGCTTCAACAAATCCTCAACTCTCCCCGCTAAGAGGCATTCCATGGCACTTGGATCCGCCAACGTTAACAATCTCAACCTCGGCCAAGGTGCCGTGACCGAGATCGAGCGCTATTTCCTGTTCATCGGCCCTGCGAGCAAGAACGTTGGCAAGCTGCTCGCCCTGAACACCCAGAGCGATCTGGATACCGATCTGGGCATTCCGGCGTCCGACCTGAAAACCCAGGTCCTGGCTGCCCGCCAAAACGGCGGCGAAAAATGGGCTTGCATGGCTGCCCCGATTGCTGTCGATGGCGATTGGGCCGCTGCAGTAGACAAGGCGCAGCAGGACAACGTCTCGGTCGAAGCGATCGTCGTCACCGTGCCTGTGGTGGACAAGGCCAGTTTCGACGCGATGAACGCCAAGGCGCTGGAAATCAGCGCCAAGTACGGGCGTCGGGTGTTCATCATGGCGGCGATTGCGGGCATCACCGTCGGTCAGGACTGGGCGGCCTACCTATCCGAAGCCAAGGCCAAGGTAGCGGATGTGGCCGCACCCCGCGTGCTGTGCGTGCCTCAGCTTCACGGCAACAACCTGGGCGTGCTCGCCGGACGCCTGGCCCGGGCAGACGTAAGCATCGCTGACAGTCCGATGCGGGTCGCAACTGGCGCCCTGGTAGGCCTGGGCGCCGTGCCGGTCGACAAGGACAGCATTCCGCTCCCATCCGCGATCGTGGCCGAGCTGGACAAGGCTCGCCTGTCGGTACCGCAGACCTACCCGGATTACCCCGGCACCTTCTGGGGTGACGGCAACATGCTTGATGCCCCGGGCTCGGACTATCAGGTGGTCGAGTACCTGCGCATCGCGGACAAGGCCGCCCGTCGCGTGCGCATCCTGCTCATCCAGCGTATCGCCGACCGGAAGCTGAACAGTTCGGCGACCTCGATGGCGCAGAACAAGACCGCCCTGATGAAGCCGTTGCGCGATATGTCCCGCTCGGTCGTGTTCGCCAACGTGCAATTCCCAGGCGATATCGAGCCGCCTTCGGATGACTCCATCACGTTGGTCTGGACCAGCAAAACCTCCGTCGAGGCGTACCTGAAGCTGCGCCCGTACAACTGCCCGAAAACCCTCACCGCAAACATCGCCCTGGACTTGAGCCAGGACGACCAGGAGTAAGCCCATGGCCAAGATCGGCGGCATGAACTTCGACATCACCGTGGGCGATATGCAGGTCCACGTTGAGACCGTCACCCTCGACATCACCGACAACAGCGCCGTATCGCAGACCGGCGGTGTGCCTGATGGGTACGTCGACGGCGATGTGGCGGCCAGCGGGGAGATCGAGGTGGATACCACCAACTTCAACCTGATCGTGGAGGCTGCGAAGGTTGCAGGCAGCTTCCGGCAGCTAGAGCCCTTCGACTCCCTGTTCTATGCCAAGACTCCAACCGATGAGCTTCGCGTAGAGGCATTCGGTTGCCGGCTCAAGATCTCGAGCCTGCTGAACATCGACTCGAAAGGCGGCGAGAAGCACAAGCACAAGATCCCGTTCGACGTCACCAGCCCTGACTTCATCCGCATCAACGGCGTGCCGTACCTGGCTGCGTCCGAGATCGAGGGCCTGCGCTGATGGCCTGCCCGTTCGATCGCGCCCAAGCCTTGGAGCAGCGTGAGCGTGACCAGGCGATCACTGCCGCCCTGGTCCGTGCGCGCTCGACCGGGCCGAGCCTGACCCACTGCGAAGACTGCGGCGGCGAGATCCCCGAGGCGCGTCGCGTCCTGGGCGGTAAGACCCGCTGTGTTCCTTGCCAGTCCACCTTCGAGAAAGGGGGCCATCGATGAGTACAAATCAGGCTGCTCAGGACACCGCTATCGCCTTGGCCAAGGCCTCGCCCGCGATCGGTGTGGCAGCTACCGGGGTGACCGGTGCCGTTGATTGGTCGGCGGTCGCCTACATGCTGACGGCGGTTTACATGGTGCTGCAGATCCTGCTGTTGGTACCCAAATACCGCCAGATGCTGCGCGACTGGAAGGTGAAGTAATGAGCCTGCGCAACAAGATCCTGACCGGCACTGTGGCGCTTGTGCTGAGCAGCAGCACCCTGATGGCGTTCCTGGGCAAGTGGGAAGGCGAAGGTCAAAACGTCGTGTACGCCGACCAGCTGGCCCGGGGCCTTCCGACCGTGTGCAAAGGCATCACCCGCTACACCAGCCCGTATCCGGTGGTGGTCGGTGACTACTGGTCACCGGCGCGCTGTGCCGAGGTGGAGCAACTGGTGGTCGAGCGGGGCCAGCTGGCGCTGGCCGACTGCCTGACCAACGACAAGATCAGCCAGAACACATTCGACGCCCTATCGAGCCACGGCCACAACTTTGGAGAGCCAAACACCTGCGCAAGCCGCGCGGTCATGCTCATCAACGCCGGCCGCATCGCCGAGGGCTGCCGCGCACTAGCCTGGGGCGCCGACGGCCGGCCGGTCTGGGCCTTTGTCACTGATGCCAAGGGCAAAAAGGTGTTCGTTCCTGGGCTGCACGCACGTCGGCTGGCGGAGGCGAAGTTATGCGCCTCCTGATCGTGCAAGTGCTGGCCGCACTGCTGTTCGCCGGCAGCACCTGGTTTCTGTTCGACCGCGTGCTGCAGCAGCGCAACACCGCCTTATCGGAGCGCGATCAGGCTCTGAGCGAGCGTGATGCCGTTATCCGGATCGCCAATCAGACCGCCGAGCGCCTGGCACAGGCAGCGGCCAACGACAACAAACACACCGAGGAACTGAGCAATGCCCTCAAGGCCAATCAGGATCTGCGCTCTTCTGTCGGTGCTGGCGATCAGCGGCTGTTCATCCAAGCCAGCTGCCCCGCCGCCACTGTGCGCACCGATCCCGCCGGCGCCGGCGTGGCTGATGCAGGCGCCCCCGAACTCGCAGCAAACGCTCGACCGGATTATTTCACCCTCCGAGACCAGCTCGCCCTCAGCAAACAAATGATCCTGGGGCTGCAGGACCACATCCGCAGCTTCTGCACCACCCAACCCCCGACCACTGGAACTGCAAAATGACCGAACGCACCGAAATCACTCTGGAAGTCGCAGGCCAAGACTTCGAGTTCTCCATGGATCCGGCCCTGATGACCAAGTACATCAACAGCCTGACCCCGACCAACAAGGTCGCCCCGGCCCATAACCTGCTGATGACCTCGGTCAACCAGGAGCAGAAGGCCAACCTCAAGCCGCTGCTGGCCAACCCCATGACCGCGATCCAGATCGCCGGCGCGCTGATCGAGGAGTACTCGCCGACCGTTGAAGTCACCGTAAAAAAGCGCTCGGCCACGCTGAGCGCCTGACGGACGACGGCTTGGGCCAGCTGTTGGCCCTCGCCGATCGCTGGCTACCTGGTGCAGATCGTTCGCCCGAGACCCTGGGCACAGCCAAGTGGTTGGAGGACGAGCACTGGCGGCGAATGGAGATCGCCATAGCCAACGGCATATCACGAGCTTTCAACGGTAATTGACCCATGAGCGCGAACGCTTCCAGCCGCCTGGACTTCATCCTGAGCCTGACCGACAAGGTCACGGCGCCCTTGGCCAAGGTGTCCAAGGGCTTCAACGACCTGGCCGAACAGGGCGAAGCCAACATCAAGCAGATCGGTACCGGATTCGCCGGCGTCTGGGGTGCCCTGACCGGCATCGAGGCCTCGATGGAGCCGGCGCTGGAGGTCAATCGCGCCCTGGGTGATGTCCGTTCGCTCGGCGTGGCCGAGGACGCCTTGACCGCCCTCAACGCCAAGGCCTTGGACTTCTCTGTGGCCTATGGCGAGAACGCCGAATCTTTCGTCGCCTCGGCGTACAAGATTGAGGGCGCCATCAAGGGTCTATCCGGTTCGCAGCTGGCGACCTTCACCAATACCAGCGCCGTGCTGGCCAAGGCCACAAAGTCCGATAAAGACGTGATGAGCGAATACGTCGGCACGCTGTACAACCTGCAGAAGCAGCAGGCCGACGCCATGGGCAAAAGCGAGTGGGTCGAGAAGCTGGGGGGCCAGACGGCTCTCGCCGTTCAGTTGTTCCGCACCAGTGGCGAGCAGATGAAGGAAGGCTTCAAGGAAGCCGGGGCGATCGCCTCGGCGTCCGGCATCGATCTCGCCGAGCAGATGGCGGTGATCGGCAGCTTGTCCAGCACCATGGAAGGCGGCGACGCCGGCGGCCGCTACAAGGCGTTCTTCGAAAACATCGGCAACGCCTCGGAAAAGCTGGGGATGAAGTTCACTGACACCAACGGCAAAGTCCTGCCGATGCTGGACATCATCGCCAAGCTGCAGGGCAAGTTCGGCGACCTGCGCAATGCCGCTGCCAACAGCCAGTTGGTCGAAGCGTTCGGCGGGGAGGGTGCCCAGGTGATCGGCGCGCTGGCCCAGGACACCGACCGACTGCGGAGCGGCATCGACCAGCTGGGCAAGGTACGGGGCCTGGAGCAAGCCGAAAAAATGGCTGCGGCGATGGTCGATCCGTGGCAGCAGTTCGGTGCCGCAGTGCAGGCCCTGCGCATCGCCTTTGGGCAGGTCCTGATTCCCATGCTGCAGCCGCTGATGGACAAGCTGGTGGGCATTGGCAAGACCATGACCAAGTGGACGCAGCTGTTCCCCAACATCACCCGCGTGATGGGCATTGCCACACTGGCCGTACTGGCGATCACTGCCGGTATCAGCGCGCTGACGATGGTGGTCGGCCTGAGCAAGATGGCCATGATGGGCCTCAACGTGGTCTGGACGCTCTTGACCTGGTCAGGCTGGAAGAGCATCGCCATGTTCGTCGCCCACACCGTCCAGGGCGCGCTGTTCATCGTCAGGATCCTGGCGATGATCGCGGTGATGGGCCTGGCCAAGGCCTCGATGCTGATCTGGCAGGGCGCGATCTGGCTGGTGAACGCTGCGCTGGCAGCCAACCCTGTCGGCCTGGTGGTCCTGGGCGTGCTCGCCCTGGTCGCGGTGATCGTGGCGGCGATCGCCTACTGGGACGACTGGACCAGCGCCCTGATGAACACCGCCGCTTTCCAGTGGGTCTCTGAGCAGCTGAGCGCCCTGGGCGCTTGGTTCAACAGCATGGGCGGCTGGAGCAGCATGGCCAAAGCGGCCTGGGATGGAATTGTCGCGGTGTTCAAGTCGGCCCTGGACTCGCTGATCGCGATGCTCAACAAGATCCCCGGCGTCGACATCGAGATGGGGCTGGGCAACGTCCCGGAACTGCCAAACGTTGGCGCCGATGCGGAGTACAAGCCGGTAGGCAGCCTGAGCCCGACCAAGGCCGACGCCGTACCCGCCGGCGGCCTGATGACCAGTATCCAGAACACCCAGAACCAGAATCGTGGAAGCCACATTGAAAAGGTGGAGATCCACACGGCCAAGCCAATGAGCCCGCTGGAGCTGGAAAACATGGTGGCGATGGCGACCGGCTGATGACTTTCTACATCGATCTACTCATCACCAACAACGACCTGACCCTGGACCCGTCCGCCCAGCCTGAGCTGGTGGACGACCGGGCCAGCATCGCCCAGGACATCGCCCACATGATCCGCGAGAGCGGCCTACTGGTCACCTTGATGGCCGAGCGGGACCGCTTCCGCCAGGCCGACTGTATCCAGCAGCTGGAGCTCCTGGTCGAGGAAGACGAGCGCCTGGTACCGGGCACCGTCCAGATCATCGAAACCGGCAGCGGCCAGTACCTGGTCACTGCCACAACCGTGGAATTCGGAACGACTGAGGTAACGCTGTGAGTGACGTCGACTTCAAGAAAGCCCTGCAAGACGCCGGCGTACCGACAACCGAAGCTGGCCTGCGCGCAGCCTGGGAGAAGGAAGTAGCCGCTCAGGGCAGCAAGCTGAGCAACACCAGCGCCTGGTCACCTTTCTGGCGCCTGATCACCGCCCTGGTAACCAAGCCGGTCATGTGGCTGATCGAGTTCATCGTCAGCACCGTGCTGCCCAACTTTTTCGTCAAGACCGCAACTGGCGCCTGGCTGGACATGCTGGCGTGGGCGGTCAACGTCGCTCGCAAGCCCTCCACTAAGGCTCAGGGGCTTCTGCTGTTCACCCGCAGCGGGGTGGCGGGCACCATGGAGATCCCCGCCGGCGTGCGGGTTCAGTCGGTGGCCATCAACGGCAACGTCTACGTCCTGATCACCACGGCAGCGACCCAGTTCATCGACGGTGATTCTCAGGTCCAGGTGCCAGTTGAGGCCTCGGAGGCTGGCAGCGGCTATAACCTTGCACCGGGTTACTACTCGATCCTGCCCGAACCGATCCCTGGGGTGATCCAGGTCGTTAACGCCGATGGCTGGTTGACTCAGCCTGGAGCGGACGAGGAGCACGACGACGACCTGCGCCTGCGCACACGCAACCAGTTCAGCGCCGTCAACCAGTGGCACACCGATGCCGTGTACCGGGCGATGATCGCCAGCTTTCCTGGCGTCGAACCAGACGGCGTGTACTTCGAGCACGATGCCCCACGCGGGCCAGGCAGCGCCAATGCCTTTGTTTTGTTCGAGGCCGGCTCGCCGGCCACCAGCTATCTGGCATCGATCAACAGCCATATCCGCGACCAGGGCAACCACGGCCACGGCGATGACCTGCTGGTGATGGAAATGCCGGCGACCCAGCACACTGTCCGGGTGACTGTGTGGTTGCGCGCTCAGGTCGGCGCCGAACGCCAGGACCAACTGCTGACGGACATCGAGCTGTTCATCAGGGCAGCGTTCCGGGAAAGCACGGACAGCGACTTCCAACCCACGCTCACTTATCCACAGTCCAGGTTCTCGTTCAGCCGCCTGGGCGAGGAGCTGCACGAGGAGTTCACAGGGATCGAATCCCTGCGCTTCGACAATGCCGACATCATTTCCCAGCTGAACATCCCGCGCCTTGACGGCGTCCAGGTGGTGCTCGGTGCTTAAGCTGAAACTCCCTTTCTGGCTGGAAGGCGTCGAGCTTTCCAAGCTCCGCGACGCGGCCCAGTCCTGGTGGACCAAGGTTGAACAATGGGTCAACTGGCCGCTCCTGCAACTGGACGCCGAGACCTGCCACCTGTCCGTCCTGGACCTGCTGGCTTGGCAGCGCGACATCCAGCGGTTCCAGGGGGAACCGGAGGGCCTTTATCGAAAGCGGGTGAAGTACGCCTTCGTCAACGCCGTGGATGCCGGCAGCAGCGCGGGTACCGTGCGCATTTTCCAGCGGTTGGGCGTGGGCTACGTCGAGATCGAGGAGCGCTTCGACAGCGAGAACTGGGACGTTGTGCGCCTGTACCTCACCGACGGCCAGTTGAGTGCCAATCCGGTGCTGCTGCGCGTGCTGATGCAGCAATACGGCCGCACCTGCCGCCGCTACGAGTTCGCCACGATCACCCCAGTGAGCCTGGGGATGCGTACCGCCCACTTCCATGATGACCAGGAGACGCTGTGCGCCGCCTGGGACAAGTCCGCTCGCCTGGTCGTCATCAACGAACTGGCCGTCGTGACCACCGAGAACACCTAGGAGACCCCATGGGAGCAAGCATTACCCTCGCTGGCCAGTCGCTGATTGCACAGAAGCAAGCTGCCCAGCAGATCCTCAAAGTGGCGCGCTTCGTGTTCGCCAACGTACCGGGCCTCGATCCTACGAAGCCGGTAGACCGGGCCGCCGGCAAACCGCCTGCTGCCCAGCTGGTCTACACCGCGCCGGTCGACCGCGACGGCTACGTGAACCCGAACCAGGTCATCTACAGCGTGATGGTCGATTCCAGCGTAGGTGACTGGGATTTCAACTGGATCGGTCTTGAGACCGAGGAAAACGTGCTGCTTGCGGTGGCCTACGTACCAGTCCAGCAGAAGCGCAAGAACATCCCGCCGCAGCAGATCGGCAACAACCTGACCCGCAACTTCCTGGTGGAGTACGACGGCGCCCGCGAACTCACGGGGATCACCGTGGATGCCAGCACCTGGCAGCACGACTTCACGGTGCGCCTGACCGGTATCGACCGCCGCGAGCAACTGAGCAACCGGGATGTCTATGGGCGTGTGTGTTTCTGGGACAGCGGCCTGCAGCTGGAGCGCAACGGCTTCGGCCTGTACCAGGTCAAAGCCGGCACCGTCTACATCGAGGGCATTCGCATCGGCCTGGATGAACCCGTCCTGGTGCAGATGCCAGCATTGCCAACCAGAGCCTGGATCGACGTCGCCCTGCGCCGTGTAGGCAATGACGTCATTGCCCAGTGGAAAGTGGTGTTCGGTGCCGTCCGATCCGACTACCAGGACAGCGACGGCACTCAGCATTACCTGGTCCAGCTGGCGAACGTGGACGCAGAGGGTGTGGTCAGCGACCTGCGCCAATGGCAGCCGATCACCTCGGCCTTGATTGAGCACTTTGCCGCGAAAGTCGGCGATTACGAGCTGCTGCGCGCACGGGCCACGACCAAAGAGGATGTGGGCCTGGGCAACATCCCAAACTCCAAGAGTGATGACCCGAACAACGTCAGCAGCGAGATTCTTGCCACCACGGCCGCACTCAGGGCGCTTCGTGATCAGCTCGAGGACAACCAGGTCGGCATGCTGGCCTTCTTCGATCAGGACACCCCGCCAGAAGGTTGGTTGCGTGCCAACGGAGCCGCTGTTTCGCGCACCGTCTATGCCCGGCTCTTTGCGAAGATCGGCACCCGCCACGGCTCCGGCGATGGAGTCACCACCTTCAACGTCCAGGATGTGCGCGGACGCTTTCTTCGTCCCTTGGATGACGGCAAAGGTCTCGATCCAGGCCGAGTCCGGGGCAGCCTGCAGGCCGATGACACCAAGTCGCACAGCCACACCGCGACCTCGGCCAACGCCGGCGCACACACGCACACCGCCACTACTGCGGCAGCCGGTGACCATACGCACCAGGTCAAAGAGGGTCAGGTGCTCGGCCAAATCACCACAGGCGAGGTGCTTACCTCGGGGGACGACCTGACAACGGGTATCAACGGCTACTCGACCACCAGCAGCGCCGGCAGCCACACCCACACCATCACCGTGGCCGGCGTCACCGACCACGCCCACACCATCACCGTGAATGCGACCGGGGGCACCGAGACTCGCCCGCTGAACATCGCTTTCCCGGTCTACGTCAAATACTAAGGGCAGGGCCATGCAGAAGATCGTTTATCAAACCGATCACCTGGGCATCTATGTTGGGGAGGCTATCGCCGACCCTTCGCCGCTCGAGGACGGCGTGTGGCTGATCCCGGGTGGCTGCATCGAGCAGACCCCGCCGGCGATCCCTGAGCACAAGGCGGCCCATTGGGATGGTCAACGCTGGAAGCTGATCGACTCCTATCTGGGCCTCACCGCCTACAACATCCAGACCGGTGAACCCGTTGCCATCGACCGCCACGGGCAACTGCCGCCCGGGTACACCTTGGAAGTGCCGGCGCCGGGCCAGATCTGGAGGGACGGCGAATGGATCGATGACATCCCGGCGGCCGTGGAGCGGCTGTACCAGGAGCGCATCGCGGCCATCGATAGCGCCTGTTCCCGGGAGATCACCGGCGGCGTCTGGTCGCAAGCCCTGGGCGATCGCTATCTCTACAGCAGCAGCCAGGAAGATCAGCTGAACCTTAGCGGCGCTGCTGCCCTGGGCGTCGATGTGGACTACCCATGCACCGACAGCACGGGCACGAAAGCCTTCCGCCGGCATGCCGCTGCCCAACTGCGGCAGGTCGCTGACGAGTTCACACTGTTCCGGCTGCAGCTGCTGCAAAAGTCGTACACGCTCAAGGACCGCCTGCAGGCAGCCCGTGAGGCCAAGGACCTGGCCGGCCTTGAGTCCGTGACCTGGGAGGGTGGCCTGGTATGACCTGGAGCCCTGTCACCATGCGCTGGCCGAGCCAGGCCACCAGCTGGCTGGCCGATCTGGAGGACGCGAAGACGATGGCCGGCAGCGAGCTGGCCAGCACTGGGCTCCGCCTGGCTGCTCTGCAGGACCTGGCCACCACCAATCCAAGCCCGGTCGGTGCTGCAGCAGCTCAGGCGGTGGCAGCTGGCCGTGATGCCATGCACCAAGCGCTTGGTGAGGTACCCATGAGCTTGGTCGTCACCCCTTTCCAAAGCGGAGTGGGCGAAGGGCGAGGCCTGCAGCGCTATCTGTCGGCACCCAACCTGCTGCAGCACCTGGCCGCGAAGCTGGGCGACGTCACCGACCTGAACCGGCCAGGTAGCGCGCAATATGCACTGGTCCTGCTGTTCCTGGGTACCCGCTACGATCATTTCGCCGACACCTTGGCACGGTTCAATGCCGTGCTGCCGCTGCCAGACCTGCAGCGTGCGCAGAACCGTGCCGGACGCTTGTTCGAGCTGGAAACGTCCAAGTGGGAGCTGCCGAACGCCGGCATGCTGCCGCGCTGGGGCGAGCTGCCACTGGAGCGAGCCACCATCACCCGCGCCGCCACTCAGGCGATGTCCGGCCAGCTGGCCGCGCTGGAAAGCTTCGCCGCCAGTTCGCCGATGGCCGACCTGCAAACGCTGGCAGCACGCAAAGCCGCACGCAGTGCCGCGAAGGATCAGGAGTTGGCCAATCTCAAGGCCCAGTTCGAAAGCGCTGAGATGCAGACCACTATCAACGCTCGCCTGCTCGGCCCGGGCAATGCCGCCGAGCTGCGCCGCGAGCTTCTCGCCGGCGAGGCGCCAGGGCATGAGTGGCCGCTGTCCGCCGGCGTGATGCTGGTGGGCTCGCTCAAGGGCCTTAGCTTCGTCCGTGAAATGGTGGGCCTATGACTCTGCTCCTGGACGGCGAAAAGATCCGCGGCCGGGGGATGAAGGTCACCAGCGACCTGCGCATCGAGAGCGGCGATATGTCGGGGCAAACCAGCAACACCGACACCGTACACAAGGGGTTCAAGCCGAAAACCCTGACCGTGACGCTGCTGATCCGCTTTGTCGACGCGGCTGACCTGCGCACCCTGATGCGCCTGGCCGAGGCCACTGCCGGCGGCGGCCAGCTGAAGACTTACCGCATCGTGAACGATACGGCCGCAGCCTTCGGCATGCGTCAGGTGCAGTTCTCTGATGGCGTCAGCGCCCGCGAGGACGACACGCTGCGCGGTTGGCGGGTTCAGTTCACCCTCACTGAAAAGTTGTCGAACCCTGAGCGGGTGGAGAAGCGGCGGGCCAGCAATGGGGTCAGCAGCCAAAACGCTCCGGGACAACCCGTCACCGGGACCAGCGCGGGGAGCGGCGGCGCCGATGGCAGCGGTACCGGCCAAGGCCTTACCGGGTTCGAAACAACCCTGAAAAAGCTCGATGACTGGCTGGGGAGCAAATCGTGAAGCTCCACAAAGTGCTGCGTATCGCCGGCATCGAGCACGTGTCCATCAAAGACGACGTCCGGTTGGACCTGGGAACGCCTGGCCGCGCCCAGTTCACTATCAAGTCCACCGCGCCGCTGGCTGGCCTGGTGACCTTGGACATTGGCTACAACAGCAAGCCCCTGCAGCGCCACTTCATCGGTTACATCGAGCGATCGACGGCCGTGAACGCGGTGGAGCAGGTCGTGTACTGCCGCGAGATTGCTTCGATCCTGGCCAAGCCGTTGCCGCTCAACCTGCGCCATGCCGATCTGCGCACAGTGCTGGGCGCGATCAGCGACCAGACCGGCCTGCGCTTCCGGGTGCCGGAGCAGGCCTATGCCTCGATCAAGGCGCCGTTCTTTTACAGCCTGGCGTCCGGCTTCCAGGCCATGGACAGCTTGGCCCGGGTTTTCTCAATCCCGGACTACATCTGGCAGCAGCAAGGCGACGGGGAGATCTTCGTCGGCAGCTGGGCCCACAGCTTCTTCGGCGAGCGGCCGGCGCTGCAACTGCCGGTTGAGTTGTTCAACAACTACCAGGGCAACCAGAGCGCCGTGATTGCGGCGCTGCCTGGCCTGCGTCCTGGTGCAACCATCAACCAAGGCGAGCGCGTCACTTCCGTGGCCCTTGTCGGTACCGAGATGTCGATCAAATGGAAGACGCAATCCGGCGCTGCGTAGAGCGCATGTTCCCGGAGCTGAGCGGCGGCTATCACCTGCCGCGCTTTGCCCGGATTGTCGGTGTGGCGGATGCACCTACCGGCGCGGCCATCTGCGACGATTTCAGGCCTCGCTTCGCGGTCGACCTCGAGGTCCTGGACGAAACCGGCGAACCGGACACCAGCATGCCGACCTTGGCCGGCGTACCGCTGCCGGTCCCTTCCGCCGGGGATGAAATGGGCTTCTTTAGCTTCCCCGAGGAAGGCACCAGCGTGGTGGTGGCCTTCGCCCAGGGGCTGCCGCACAAACCGTTCATCCAGTGCATCCTGCCGCATGGCTTGTCCCTGCCGCGCCTGCCCAAGGGTGATCAGGTGTGGCAGCACAGCGAGGCGGCACAGCAGCGCGTCGAGGCCGATGGCAGCTGGACCCGTCAGACCGATGGCGGGATCTCCGACAAGTCGACCGATCGCCTGGTGGAAAGCCTGACCAATGCTGAGCGCTACCAGAGCGACAGCCGCATTGTGGATGACCACTCCACCGAGTCGGTCGGCGGTATCAAGTCCATCGAGGCCTTGGGCGCTCTCAAGCTGCTCTCGGGCGGGACATTGAATGCAGCGTCGGTGGACGACCTCAACCTGTCCACCGGCCGCGACCTGAACCAGGTTGTCGGCCAGAAGCTGAACCTGGCGGTGGGCGGGGATCTCCTGGAACGCATTCAAGGCCTCCACAAGGCTGTCGCCGAGAAGGTCTGGCTGGGTTCAGAGGGCGTCAATGTGCTGCAGGTGCTGTGCGACCTGATTGACCTGGTGCAGGCCCTCGCTACCCAGCTCTCCACCCATACCCATGTGCCCGGCCCCGCCCCAAGTTCAGGCGATGCCGGCCAGTTCACAGCCAAAGCCGCCCAAGCTGCCCTGCTCGCTGCGCAGCTGAAGCCGATCACCGAATAGCCCTCAAGGACAGTCAATGGAACTCAAGAACTTCTTCGCGCAAGACGACGAGGGCAGAATCCTCACCCAGGCCACCTGCTACCTCTACATCCGGGGAACTGAGAACCCGGCCCGAGGCCTGCAGAAGGCCAACGGCGAGGCTATCGAATCCCCCTTCACCTCGGACGAGAATGGCCTGGTACAGGTTGCCGCGCCCAACGGCATCTACGACCTGCGGGTGGTCAAAGGCAGCCGGGATTACCGCCTGTCGCTCCAGTTCAACGATGTGACGGACAGCATTTCCCAGGCAGCGGCCGCAGCCAACCGGGCTGAGGCGGCCCGGGATGTCGTGCAGTTCTCGGCCGGCATTTTCGTCGATACCGCCGCAGGCCTAGCCGGTACCACCAATGGCCAGTACTTCAGCGTCCCGTCCAGCAACAAGGACGAGCACCTGATCCTTTATCGTCACCTGGCCAGCGCCGCGGTTGAGATCAAGCGCTACCCGAGCAGCCAAAGCCTGGCCACTGCCCGGTCGCCCTGGTTGGCTACCGACGCAGAGTCGCCGACCAGCCGGGCGCAGCAGGTGATCGAGGCGGTCAGCACCCTGCGCATCAAGGGCGGCAACAAGGCCCGGACCTATCGGATCAACGTCGTAGCGAAAAACGACGCCACCTATGCCGATCGCGTAGCTATCGTCGACGATCTCGGTAACCTGTGGTCGTTCAGCGGTACCGCCGCCGGCAAGGATGACGGGCCCGTGAGCCTGACCCTGACCGGTGCGGCCGGAACGTCCTTCGTGATGATCATCGACTACCGCAAGCTGACCACCCTCGGGGTCGTGTTCAACAGCAGCACCTCGATGGAGCTGAAGCTGTCGCCCCGCATCTTCGAGCTTGCCGACGTTGAAGCCGTGGTGGCCGGCTACTCCACCGAAATTGCGGGTGCCAACGCCGGCGTTGCCGACGTCCGGTCGCGCTTTCCAAAGTGGTGGCGGGATGTGTCCGCCCCGGCCACCTCGGGCACCAACCAGAACCAGGTGCTGGCTGCCATCCTCGCCGTGCGCGCCAAGAACGCGGACAGAACGAAGGGCTACAAGGTGGCCGTGTTCTGCAAGGATGACCCGAACCTGAAAGATCGGATCATCATCCAGGACAGCCCGACCACCCGGGGCTGGGTGTTCGAGGGTGAGGTGCTGGGCAAGGCTGCAGGGCCGGTTTGGGTGAAAGCCACCAGCGTCGGCAGCGACACCAGCTTTGACCTGCTGATCGATTACCGGCAGATCACCGGGACCGGCATCCTGCTGAACACCTCCACCGACCTGTTCAAGCTCTCGCCGCAGATCTTCGAGTGGGACCGCTTGCGCGCTGAGCTCTCCTCGGGCCCGTCCGCTGCCCAAGCCACGGCGCTGGCCAAGGCGATCCGCGTATCGGTAGCGGGTAGCTCGATCACCTGGGGCCAAGGCTGGCTGGGCGAGGACTCCTATGTGGGTGAGGTCGAGCGCCACCTGCGCACCGTGATGGCCACCACGCTCCACGGCAGTGAGTTCACGATCAACGGCACCGCCGCTACCGTCAGCAACAAGCTGTTCTATAAAGGCTCGGCGCTGCGCCTGCAGGGCACCAACAGTGAGGCCAGCTTCGACCTGTCCGGTGACGAACTGTCGCTGTGCATCGCCCGCGAACGTGGCAACGCCGGGGCAGCCCTGGTCGAGGTATACGCCGAGGGGGCGCTCCTGGACACCTTCACAACCTGGAACGATGAGGCCTATTCCACCAGCCACTCGATCAACGCGGTCGGTGATGGCAGCACTCGCCAGTTTGACCTGGGGCGCGCCTTCACCTTCGGGCATAGCGTGACGGTTGATAACGTGGCCAAGGCCGTTCAGATGAACACCGGCGGCTACGGCGCGGGCTTCCCGGCAGGTATCGAGGTGCTGGTGATCCGCAAGCTGGTCACGGTGGCAGGCGTGCCCCAGGTGCGGCACTTCCTCTGGTTTGACATCGCGCCGGCAAGTGGTGCGGTCATTGCGGCAACTTTCTCGGCCGGCGAGTCGATCACCTACGTCCGCGGCACCATTGGCCAGACCAGCCAGGCGCTGACCAGCCCGAACGAATCGCCCTATGGCGACGGCAACGTCTCGTTTGACCCGGCCAACCCGGCGCAAGTGTCGTCAGGCCTCGGCTTCCGCGAGACTGATCCGCGTGCAGTGGTGACCTGGAGCTTCAGCTCGGCGGCCAAACGCAGCTTCCGGGTGAAGATCATCGGCCTGGACCCACGTGCAGTCGGCACCCCTCAGCTGTACCTCAACGCGGCGACCAACCGCATGCACCACCTCCAGAACGCCGGCATCGGTGGCTGGACCGCTGGGTTCTTGCTCACCGATACAGGCCTCAACAACGCGGAGGCCCTGAAGCGCTTCCAGCCAGATGTGCTGCTGCTGGAAAACTGCACCAACGATGACTGGAAAAGCCACATTGACCGGGCGTGGCGGACCCGCACCGGCCTAACAGATGCCCAGGTACGTGGCGTGGAGACTGCCCACTGGTACCGAACCGTCACCTACGTGGGGCCGGACGACTACACGGTGGAGGACACCCGAATGGTGATCGCGGCCATCACCGAGACCTCGGTGCAGCTCGACGGCACCGCCGCGACCTTCGAAGTGGCGGCGGGGGATGTCGTCATCCTCGGCGACTTCAAAGGTGACAACCGCCGCCTGGCCTGCCGCGTGGTCAAGGCGTGGGATGCAGTAAACCGGCGCATCACCTGGTCGCGTCCGCTCAGCGCCCGTGAGCTGGCCCACGTAACATCCCTGGCCGAGCTGGTGGGCAGCACCGCGATGATCAAGGGCGCACCGAGCTGGGTGGAAAGCGTGGAAGGCGTGATCGATGTCGTCCGCGAGGCATTACCGGAGTGCGTGATCGCGATCGGCACCGGCGGCATCCCGAACATCCGGTACCGACGCCTCGAGGGGTATCGCGAGTTGGCTGCCGATATCGCACGGCGTAAGGGGGTGCTGTTCCAGGACTTTTACGCCCGCACGCTGGCCTGGCAGTACAACCAGCCTGCGACCACGCAGCTGTACCTGGACGCGAGTCAGAGCGTTGCCGCCAACGGCTCGGCCAGCTACACGCTGTACCAGGCCAACGGTATCAAGCCGGATCCAGCCGGTGACACCACTGCGCAGCTGTATCGGGGCTGGTCGGTAAAGGTCAACGGGGTGGAGCGTATCAACCGCGGTTGCCACGTCGTCGGCGGCTACAAGTTGGGCTGGGAGGCTGGCACCGCCCAGATGTCGAAGACCAACACGGCGAACGTCGGTGATGATTACCGTGTGGTCTTCGACCGTGATGTGCCAGCGCCTGGGGCCAGTGTGGTGGTGAAGCGGGTGGCGACCAAGTGGTCCCACGATGATTGCCACCCTGCTGGTCCTGGTCTGGCGATCATGGGCCAGGCGGCGATTGCGGTACTTACCACCGCCGCACAAACATCACTCGGACGATGCACATTGAAAATTTAGTTCTGATAGTCCCTTGGGCCCGTCACATGTCGGGCCCTATTTTTGGGTCGCCACCGCTAGAAAGTGCCTCAATCATAATTGAAAACTTCCGTTGAACAGGTTTTCCTGCGATGCGCTGCCTTAACGCCGGTCTATCGAATTTCAATGCATCTCGCCCAACTCCTGAAAACTCTAAAGCGGCTATCACATAATTTTCGACGCAGGTAAATACATCATAGGCGTGCTGCATCGAACTCCCGATACTTCTGGCTTCACCCTCATTTGGCAGCGCAATCCCCACGCTATTTATAAAATCTTCAGCATCTCTCACGTTCAAATACTGGACGAGGTAAATGATTTTCTTACAAAACTCGGTGTATTCGGAATAGAACTCTGGCTGCTCAAGGGCCGAAAACATAGCCTCAAAGCTTTGCCTGGCACTCTGAACCCGACTGATTAAGTCGCCTACAACGTCAAGGCGTAGGGTGGGCGTACCCTTTGAGGCTGCGCCCTCGAAAAGCTTTGCATGGATGCGAGGGTTTATCTTGAACGTGGCAGTGAAATCTGAATACTTCGTCGGCCCGATTTGTTCGTAATAAGCGGTGAACTCTTTTCTGTGGAGGTAGAACAGTTCATGCTTACTCTTTACGATCTGCCTCGCAGTCTGCGACGTCGAGTGCAGTTTCGTTATTAACGCAGTTAGTGGGAGGGAGAGCCCTAGTAGTCCTAATGGAAAGGCACTAATTCGAATGAACTCCCTAAAACCTGCCTCAGTCAAGGATACGGTATATCCTTCCCAAGCATAGTAACCGAAGCCCAAGAAATACATGATGGGCACAGTTACAGACACCCAAAAAAGAGCCTGCTTATCCAGACCATGATCCGGGTTTAGCAAGAGCCTTTCTTTCCAGTTCTCGTCCGTTCTAAATCTCTTAATGATCGCCGCAGAAGCCACACCCACAAAAATTATGGGTGTGACCACAAGCAGCGCCAGTATCAAATAATCGTCCATTCTCCCCCTCCCTGTCAGGCCAAGACGGCCACATCTGAATGCGGCCGATGATATCGCTTTCGCTTGCCCTGGAGCGCCGGAGGAAAATCGTCAGCCGAAAAAAAATCCTGGCCGAAAATCACTTATCCCCCTCCCGCCGACGCGCTTTTCGTCGTGAAATCGTGCAAACCGGCCGGGTGGTGCAAACCATGCTGCGGGCCGCGCCGTCTGTGGGCTCCCGCAGGCCGGTGGCAATTGCACGCTGTGAAAGAAAATGAAAGGTTGTGCAACGCGTTGCGGTCCGTTGCACCCATCGGCGCAACATGCCGCCCATGGCTGGAGCCCGCGGAATCCGTGGAGGAAAAACGAAAAAATCCCCGATTTCAGGGATTTTCAATTTCGGACACTGTCAGTTTCGTGTGTGCACAGCGCACCAGGAGCGGGGCGGCGATCTGGCTGGAACCCCCGGCGGGTGGGAGTTCAGCGATTCCCCGGCATTGCAGAGCGTTTCACTGCTCGGTACCGGTCGCCAGCCACATGTGGGGCAGCTCGCCCAGGTTCTTCAAACGCTCAAATTCTTTGGCCACCACGGGGATCAGAATGTGCTCGAGGCGGGCTTTGAACCGCACGGCCTGGTCTTCGGTCAGGCGCTTCACGGTACCGGTACGCGCACTGGCGCAGGACACGTTCTTCGGGTGGATGCCGATCCCGTCCAGGCTGCCATGTATGTAGCCATCCAGGTACTCGCGGCGCTTGAACAGGACCGCGCTCTCCGGTGCTTCCTGGTAGTCCCAGTGCACCTCCCAGGCCTCGCCATTCTGGATCAGTTCGATTTTCGGGAGGGCTGCTTGGGTGGCTGCTTTGCGCATTTTCTCATCTCGATCAATTCGCTTCGTGGGGCATTTTGAAGGATAGCTTCGGGGTGCCCCATGAAAGGTTTTTCAGGCTGACCCCCAAAAGCCTGTCAGAACATGGATATCTGTCAGGAAACAGGCTGGAGGCCGCGTATTTACTGGGTTTGCGATCTGACAACGCAGTGTCAAAAACGATGCAGATCTGACATGCCTAATAAAAAAGCCTTATAAATCAAGGGCTTGAAAAGGTGAAATCTGACAGTGTGGTTTTGTCAGGTTCTGACAGTCCGTTGACACCTTTCTGACACTACATCAAAACGCTGGAAGCCTTGAGATATAAGGGTTAGACATAGGTAAGAAGAACAATCTGACAAATCTGACAAGCTTTTTAGGGGTCAACCTAAATTTTCGTTTTCTTCGTGCAGGGGGGCGTTTCGTATGACACGTATACACAGCCGGGGTCTTGAAAAAACCGGCATATCACACCGGGACTCTCTGCAAGCAGGTCCCCGTATATGAACCCAACTGCCTACATCAACGCTTTGGGATCACTGAGTGGGGCAGGCCGCGCTTTGTTGCGCTTTGGTTCGATTTCCGTTTGCTAGGGCGAGGTTACGGCGCTTCACCCTTTGGGCTGCCTCTTCGAGGCCGCTCACCAGATCGAGCGAGATGGCTGCTTGCTTCGAAGCGAGGCTCACCATGGCTGGCAGCGCGTTTATACGATTGAGCTCTTTGATTTCTTCGAGGGTGTAGTGCTTCCGAAAAGCGTCGACCGCGATGTCGACCAGCTGATTCGTCGGGATTGACATATCAAGCATGCAGTCCACGGTGTCTCTGTCAGCCTTGAATTCGAGCCGATAGCGTTCGGCCCTCTGTTTTTCCAGGGCCTCGAGGGCATTCCGGAAACCAGTGGTTTCGATGTAGTACCTGATCTGTACATTGATGTCATCGCTAACCACTGGGGAATTTGTTGCGGTGCGGGAAGGCGAAGAGAGTTTGTCCCAGTTAGAAATCACTGCGGTAAAAATGATACCTACCAAGCCGATGACGGCGATGATGATCTCGTTTCTGGTAGCCGAAGCCATTTTCAACTCCTACAGAATCCATTCCTACGACTGCTGAGCAGCGCTGTGCTGGGGTGCGAGGGAAAAACCATTACGCCACATTTACGCCAGACGAAAAAAAAGACCTTGAAAATCAAGGTCTTTCTTCCGGATCTTGGTGCCCCGAGGGAGACTCGAACTCCCACTCCTTTCGAAAACGGATTTTGAATCCGCCGCGTCTACCAATTCCGCCATCAGGGCATGTGGCGCGCAGTATAGAGAGCCACCGCTGGTCGGTCAATCGGCTTTCATGGTCAATTTTCACACATTGGGCTAAACTTCCCGGCCCTGCCGAACCGAACATCATCATGCGCGTCGCCGATTTTTCCTTCGAACTCCCCGATTCCCTGATCGCCCGCCACCCGCTGGCCGAGCGCCATGGCAGCCGTCTGCTGGTCCTCGATGGACCGAGCGGCGCGCTGGCGCACCGGCAATTCCCCGATCTGCTCGAGTACCTGCGCCCCGGCGACCTGATGGTGTTCAACAACACCCGGGTCATCCCGGCGCGGTTGTTCGGCCAGAAAGCTTCCGGCGGCAAGCTGGAAGTGCTGGTCGAGCGCGTGCTCGACAGCCATCGGGTGCTGGCCCATGTGCGCGCCAGCAAGGCGCCCAAGGTAGGCGCGGTCATCCTCATCGATGGTGGCGGCGAGGCCGAAATGGTCGCGCGCCATGACACGCTGTTCGAGCTGCGCTTCACCGAAGAGGTGCTGCCGCTGCTCGACCGCGTCGGCCACATGCCGCTGCCGCCCTACATCGACCGCCCGGACGAGGGCGCCGACCGTGAGCGCTACCAGACCGTGTACGCCGAACGTGCCGGTGCGGTCGCCGCGCCCACCGCAGGCCTGCACTTCGACGAGGCGCTGCTGGAAAAGATCGCCGCCAAGGGCGTCGAGCGGGCTTTCGTCACCTTGCACGTGGGCGCGGGCACCTTTCAGCCGGTGCGGGTCGACAAGATCGAAGACCACCACATGCATAAAGAGTGGCTCGAAGTGGGCCAGGATGTGGTCGATGCCATCGAGGCCTGCCGCACCCGTGGCGGCCGGGTGGTCGCGGTCGGCACCACCAGCGTGCGTTCGCTGGAGAGCGCCGCGCGCGATGGCGTGCTCAAGGCCTTCAGCGGCGACACCGACATCTTCATCTACCCGGGCCGGCCGTTCCATGTGGTCGACGCGCTGGTCACCAATTTCCACCTGCCGGAGTCCACGCTGCTGATGCTGGTCTCGGCCTTCGCCGGCTACCCCGAGACCATGGCCGCCTACGCGGCGGCGGTCGAGCAGGGGTACCGCTTCTTCAGTTACGGTGATGCCATGTTCATCACCCGCAATCCGGCGCCACGCGGGCCCGAGGATCAAGCATGAGTCGCACCTGTCGAATGTCCTTCGAACTGCTGGCCACCGACGGCAAGGCCCGTCGTGGCCGCATCACTTTCCCACGTGGCACCGTGGAGACCCCGGCGTTCATGCCGGTGGGCACCTATGGCACGGTCAAGGGCATGCTGCCACGCGACATCGAAGCCATCGGCGCCGAGATGATCCTGGGCAACACCTTCCACCTGTGGCTGCGCCCGGGCACCGAGGTGATCAAGAAGCACAACGGCCTACACGACTTCATGCAGTGGAAAGGCCCGATCCTCACCGACTCCGGTGGCTTCCAGGTGTTCAGCCTGGGCGCCATGCGCAAGATCAAGGAAGAGGGCGTGACCTTCGCCTCGCCGGTCGATGGCGCCAAGGTGTTCATGGGCCCGGAAGAGTCGATGCAGGTGCAGCGTGACCTGGGCTCGGACGTGGTGATGATCTTCGACGAGTGCACCCCGTATCCGGCCGAGCACGATGTGGCGCGCGCGTCCATGGAGCTGTCGCTGCGCTGGGCCCAGCGCTCGAAGAACGCCCACGCCGACAACACTGCGGCGCTGTTCGGTATCGTCCAGGGCGGCATGTACCAGGACCTGCGCATGCGCTCGCTGGAAGGCCTGGAAAACATCGGCTTCGACGGCCTGGCCATTGGCGGTCTGTCGGTGGGCGAGCCCAAGCACGAAATGATCAAGGTGCTGGATTACCTGCCGGGCCAGATGCCTGCTGACAAACCTCGTTACCTTATGGGGGTAGGCAAACCGGAAGATCTCGTTGAGGGTGTGCGCCGCGGCGTCGACATGTTCGACTGCGTGATGCCGACGCGTAACGCGCGCAACGGTCATCTGTTCGTCGATACAGGGGTGATCAAGATCCGCAATGCGTTCCATCGCCACGATGATTCGCCGCTGGATCCGACCTGTGACTGCTACACCTGCACCAACTTCTCCCGCGCCTATCTCCATCACCTGGACAAGTGCGGCGAAATGCTGAGCAGCATGCTGAATACCATCCACAACTTGCGCCATTACCAGCGCTTGATGGCCGGTTTACGCGAGGCTATTCAACAGGGTAAATTGGCCGCCTTTGTCGACGCCTTCTACGCCAAGCGCGGGCTTCCTGTGCCGCCTTTGGACTGACTGTCCGCATCCATTATTAGAAAATTACATTAGGAGTGCCCAATGAGCTTCTTGATCCCCGCCGCATACGCGGACGCCGCAGCACCCGCCGCCGGCCCAGCCGGTACCGGCTTCGAGTGGATTTTCCTGGTCGGTTTCCTGGTCATCTTCTACCTGATGATCTGGCGCCCGCAGGCCAAGCGTGCAAAAGAGCAGAAGAACCTGCTGAGCAACTTGCAGAAGGGTGACGAAGTTGTCACCAACGGCGGCATCGCCGGCAAGATCGTCAAGGTTTCCGATGATTTCGTGGTACTGGAAGTTTCCGACAACGTCGAGCTGAAGTTCCAGAAGGGTGCCATCGCGGCCACCCTGCCAAAAGGTACGCTCAAGGCTATCTGAGTTACCGGTTTTTCTTTCCAGTCGGGGCGCGCAACGCGCCCCGCGTCTTGAACGGGCGGCGTGATGCTGAACAAATACCCTCTGTGGAAATATGCACTGATCGTGCTGGTACTGGTGGTCGGTTTCATTTATTCCGCTCCCAACCTCTACCCGGATGATCCGGCGGTACAGATCAGTGGTGCCAGCTCGGCGCTGCAGGTGAACCAGGCCGACCTCGACCGCGTCAGCAAGGCGCTGGGCGATGCCAAGATCGCCGTCAAGGGCGCGAGCCTGGGTGAGAAGGGCAGCGGGCTGATCCGCCTGACCAATCAGGAAGACCAGCTGCCAGCCAAGGATGTAGTGCGCAAGGCACTGGGCGATGATTACGTCGTGGCCCTGAACCTGGCCCAGACTACCCCGCAATGGCTGCGCAACCTGGGCGCAAGCCCGATGAAGCTGGGCCTGGACCTGTCCGGTGGTGTGCACTTCCTGCTGGAAGTGGACATGGACAAGGCCATGAACGCCCGCATGAAAGTCTACGAAGGCGAGGTCAAGACCTTGCTGCGCAAAGAGCGCGTCCGCTACCGCAGCCTGCCTCAGCAGGATGGCGGCATCATGCTGGGCTTCGCCGACGATGCTACCCGCGAACAGGCTCGTGCCCTGATCCGCAAGAATTTCAATGACTTCGACCTGACCACCACCGAGCGCAACGAGCTCGCCGTGCTGCGTCTGGCGCTGACCCAGGCGAAAGTCGCCGAGATCCGCGAATACTCGATCAAGCAGAACCTCACCACCGTCCGCAACCGGGTCAACGAGCTGGGTGTGGCCGAGCCGCTGGTACAGCGCCAGGGCGCCAACCGCATCGTGGTCGAGCTGCCAGGCGTGCAGGACACTGCCGAAGCCAAGCGTATCCTGGGTAAAACCGCCAACCTGGAGTTCCGCTTCGGTGCCGAGCCGGGCGCGTCCAAGGCCACTACCGAGGTGTTCGAGTTCCGTGAGGGCGGCCGTTCCGCTGCGGTCGAGCGCGGCCTGATCATCACCGGTGACCAGGTAACCGACGCCCAGGCCAGCTTCGACGAGCAAGGTCGCCCGCAGGTGAACATCCGCCTGGATGGCCACGGTGGCGAGCTGATGACCCGCGCTACCCGCAGCAACGTTGGCCGCAGCATGGCGGTGATCTTCATCGAGCAGAAGCCGGTCACCCGCTATGTCAAGCAGACCGTCGACGGCGTCGAGAAGGACGTTGCCGTACAGAGCTTCCAGGAAGAGAAGAAGATCATCAGCCTGGCGACCATCCAGTCGCCGCTGGGCAGCCAGTTCCGCATCACCGGCCTGAACGGCCAGGGCGAGTCGTCCGAACTGGCCCTGCTGCTGCGTGCCGGTGGCCTGGCTGCGCCGATGTACTTCGCTGAAGAACGTACCATCGGCCCAAGCCTGGGTGCCGACAACATCACCAAGGGTATCGATGCATCGCTGTGGGGTATGCTGTTCGTCTCGCTGTTCATCATCGCCATCTACCGCGCCTTCGGTGTGATCGCCACCATTGCCCTGGCGGGCAACATGGTCCTGCTGCTGGCGCTGATGTCGCTGCTGGGTGCCACCCTGACCCTGCCGGGTATTGCCGGTATCGTGTTGACCATGGGTATGGCGGTGGACGCCAACGTACTGATCTTCTCGCGTATCCGCGAAGAGCTGAACGCCGGCATGTCGGTGCAGCGCGCCATTCATGAAGGCTTCAACCGCGCCTACACCGCGATCATCGACGCCAACCTGACCAGCCTGCTGGTCGGCGGCATCCTGTTCGCCATGGGTACCGGCCCGGTCAAGGGCTTTGCGGTCACCATGTCCCTCGGGATTTTCACCTCGATGTTCACCGCCGTCATGGTGACCCGTGCAATGGTCAACCTGACCTGCGGCGGGCGTGACATCAAGAAGCTGTGGGTTTGAGGGAGCTGCGATGAAAACCATCAACTTCATGGGCGTGCGCAATGTCGCGTTCGCCGTTACCGTGCTCCTCACCGTGCTGGCACTGTTCAGCTGGTGGCAGAAGGGCCTGAACTTCGGCCTGGACTTCACCGGCGGTACGCTGATCGAGCTGACCTACGAGCGCCCGGCCGACCTCAAGGCGGTGCGTGCCGAGCTGGTCAATTCCGGCTTCCACGAGGCGGTGGTGCAGAGCTTCGGCGCCACCACCGACCTGCTGGTGCGCATGCCGGGCGATGACCCACAGCTGGGCAACAAGGTAGCCGAAGCCCTGCAGAAGGCCGGTGGCGACAACCCGGCCAAGGTCAAGCGTGTCGAGTTCGTAGGCCCGCAGGTGGGTGAGGAGCTGCGCGACCAGGGTGGCATGGGCATGCTCCTGGCCCTGGGCGGCATCCTTATCTACCTGGCCTTCCGCTTCCAGTGGAAGTTCGCCGTGGGCGCGATCGTCTCACTGATCCACGACGTGGTGGTGACCCTGGGTATCCTGTCGTTCTTCCAGATCACCTTCGACCTGACGGTGCTGGCGGCGGTACTGGCGATCATCGGCTACTCGCTGAACGACACCATCGTCGTGTTCGACCGGGTGCGCGAGAACTTCCGCGTCATGCGCAAGGCCTCGCTGATCGAGAACATCAACGTTTCCACCACCCAGACCCTGCTGCGGACCATCGCCACCTCGGTTTCGACCTTGCTGGCCATTGCCGCGCTGCTGTTCTTCGGTGGCGACAACCTGTTCGGCTTCTCGCTGGCCCTGTTCATCGGCGTCATGGCCGGTACCTATTCGTCGATCTATATCGCCAACGTGGTACTGATCTGGCTGAACCTGAGCAGTGAAGACCTGATCCCGCCGGCCAAGACCGACGGTGTGGACGACCGTCCGTAAGGCGTGCTCCACACCGTTTGGCGGCCAAAAAGGCGCGAGTGTTGAACTCGCGCCTTTTTTTTTACTCCAAGGCTGGGAGAAGGCGGGTCGGACCCGCGGGTTATGATCAGGAGGTTCATGTGAACAAATCAATGCTTGTGGGTGCGGTACTGGGTGCTGTCGGTGTGACTGCCGGAGGTGCTGTCGCGACCTACAGCTTGGTCAACAAGGGGCCTGAGTATGCGCAGGTCACCGACGTGCAACCGATCAAACAACAGGTAAAAACCCCCCGTGAGGTCTGCAAGGACGTCGCCGTGACGCGGCAGGCGCCGGTCAAGGACCAACACCAGATCGCAGGTACCGTGGTGGGCGCCATTGCCGGTGGCCTGCTGGGTAACCAGATTGGTGGTGGTAGCGGCAAGAAGATCGCCACCGTGGCCGGTGCGGTCGGTGGTGGTTATGCCGGTAACAAGGTGCAGGAAGGCATGCAGGAGCGTGACACCTACACCACCACGCAAACCCGCTGCAATACGGTCAACGACATCAGTGAGAAAGTGGTGGGCTACAACGTGAAGTACACCGTTGGCGACAAGGTGGGGCAGGTGAAGATGGATCACGAGCCCGGGTCGACCATTCCGCTGGACAAGAATGGCAAGCTGATCCTGAGCGAAGCCGGGCAGTGATTTGTGTTGCCTGAGCCGGCCTCTTCGCGGGCTTGCCCGCTCCCACAGGTATAGCGCTGCCCTCGAGGCTGGTGCCATCTCTGTAGGAGCGGGCAAGCCCGCGAAGAGGCCGGCACAGATAATGCAAAGCCACAGGCATAAAAAAAAGCACCCCGAGGGGTGCTTTTTTGTTTGCCGGCAATCCGCGCTTAGCGCTTCATGTTCTCTGGCAGGTGCGGCTGGATAGCAGTCAGCACGGCCTTGAAGCACTTGATGTTGCCCGCAACGATATGGCCCTTGTCGAGGAAGTCGTGGCCACCGTTGAAGTCGCTCACCAGGCCGCCCGCTTCCTGGATCAGCAGCACGCCGGCCGCCATGTCCCATTCGGACAGGCCCGACTCCCAGAAGGCATCGAAACGGCCGGCGGCCACGTAGGCCAGGTCCAGGCTGGCGGAGCCGGCGCGGCGGATGCCGGCGGTCTGGCCAGTCAGGGCGCGGAACATGCCCAGGTAGTTGTCCAGGTCAGCCATCTGGCTGTCACGGAACGGGAAGCCGGTACCCAGCAGGGCGCCTTCCAGGCTGGTGCGCGAGCTGACACGCAGGCGGCGACCGTTTAGCTGGGCGCCACGGCCACGGCTGGCGGTGAATTCTTCCTGGCGAACCGGGTCGACGATCACGGCGTGCTCAAGGCGGCCACGGTATTTGCAGGCGATGCTGACCGCGAAGTGCGGGATGCCACGCAGGAAGTTGGTGGTGCCATCCAGCGGGTCGATGATCCACAGGTAATCCTTGCCTTCTTCGCCGCTACCCGCGTGCAGGCCGGTTTCCTCGCCCTGGATGGAGTGGTTCGGGTAGGCCTTGCGCAGGGCGTTGACGATGCTCTGCTCGGCGGCGCGATCGACTTCGGAGACGTAGTCCTTGGCCTCTTTCTCATCGACCTTGATGCTATCCAGGCGTTCGATGGAGCGGAAAATCAGTTCACTGGCGCTGCGAGCGGCGCGCAGGGCGATATTCAGCATAGGCTGCATGGGCGGGTCACCTGGAGATGTTAAAGAAGAAAGCCGATCATTCTAGCAGAAAACTTTGGCGGCAGAAGTGTCACATTTGCTTTCATGGCGTTACGTCTGTCGGTTCTGTAAGATCGAAGGCCCTGATTCCTGCATCTGTGAGCACAACACCTTGCTGCAAAATATTCGTGTTGTTCTGGTCAATACCAGCCACCCCGGCAACATCGGCGGCGCTGCACGTGCCATGAAAAACATGGGCTTGTCGCGTCTGGTGCTGGTGCAGCCTAAAGAGTTCCCCGCCGTGGATGCCAGCGCCCGAGCCTCGGGTGCCGACGATGTGCTGGACAACGCCCAGGTGGTCGACAGCCTCGAGCAGGCGCTGGTCGGCTGCAACCTGGTGATGGGCACCAGCGCCCGCGAGCGGAGCATCCCTTGGCCGCTGATCGGCCCGCGCGAGTGCGGGGCAAAGGCGGTGGAGCATGCCAACGGTGGCGAGGAAATCGCCTTGGTGTTCGGGCGTGAACACGCCGGCCTGACCAACGAAGAACTGCAGCGATGTCACTTCCATGTGCACATTCCCTCCAACCCCGACTTCAGCTCGCTGAACCTGGCCGCCGCTGTCCAGGTGCTCTCCTACGAGGTGCGCATGGCCTGGCTGGCCGCCGGTGCAGCGCCGGGCAAGGTCGAGAAGGTTGACGCCAGCGAGCTGGCGACCATGGACGAAATGGAGCTGTTCTACGACCACCTGGAAAAGACCCTGGTCGGTATCGGCTTTCTCGACCCCGAAAAGCCCAAGCACCTGATGCCGCGCCTGCGCCGGCTGTATGGGCGGGTGGCGGTCGAACGTTCGGAAATGAGCATTTTGCGCGGCATCCTCACCGAGACCCAGAAAGTGGTCCGGGGCGAGCCGCATAAACGGAAGGACTGACAGATGTTCGAACGCCTGCGTGAAGATATTCAAAGCGTATTCCACCGTGACCCGGCTGCACGCAACGCCTTCGAGGTGCTGACCTGCTACCCGGGCATGCACGCCATCTGGCTGCACCGCCTGGGCAATGCCCTGTGGAAGCGTGATTTCAAGTGGCTGGCCCGCCTGGTGTCCAACTTCGGTCGCTGGCTGACCGGCATCGAGATCCACCCCGGCGCCACCATCGGCCGGCGCTTCTTCATCGACCACGGCATGGGCATCGTCATCGGCGAAACCGCCGAGATCGGCGACGATGTCACCCTTTACCAGGGCGTGACCCTGGGCGGCACCAGCTGGAACAAAGGCAAGCGCCACCCCACCCTGGAAAACGGCGTGGTGGTAGGGGCGGGGGCCAAGGTGCTGGGCCCGTTCACCGTCGGTGCCGGGGCCAAGATCGGTTCCAATGCGGTGGTGACCAAGGCAGTGCCGCCCGGCGCCACCGCGGTCGGCATCCCTGGGCGCATCATCGTCAAGAGCGAAGACAATGAGGTCGAGGCCAAGCGCAAGGCCATGGCCGAGAAGATCGGCTTCGATGCCTATGGTGTCAGTGGCGACATGCCCGATCCGGTGGCCCGTGCCATCGGCCAGATGCTCGACCACCTGCAGGCAGTCGACGAGCGGCTGGAGGGCATGTGCGGTGCCCTGACCAAGATGGGCAGCGATTACTGCGCCAAGGAACTGCCAGCCCTGCCGGAAGATGACTTCACGGAAGTTGCCCAGGTGGCTCAGCGCGACACTCAGTCGCATTGATTGCGCCGCGCTGAAATCATGGTGACATACGGGGCGTGTGCTCACGCCCCCTGTCTGCTACAATCGCGCCCGCCTCCCCGATGCAAACCCGACTAAAGCACTAGGTCTAATAGTTGACTTAAATGCTCGGGAATCGCATACTCGCTCACATCCTGTAACTCCCGTGGTACCCAATAGCCATGCGACTGACTACCAAAGGCCGATACGCCGTGACCGCCATGCTCGACCTGGCGTTGCACGCGCAGCATGGGCCGGTGTCTTTGGCCGACATTTCCGAGCGCCAGGGCATTTCCCTCTCTTATCTGGAACAGCTGTTCGCCAAGCTGCGCCGCAGCAGCCTGGTCTCCAGCGTGCGTGGTCCAGGCGGTGGCTACCAGCTGTCGCGGGGCATGGAAACCATCCAGGTGGCCCAGGTCATCGATGCGGTCAACGAATCGGTCGATGCCACCCGTTGCCAGGGCCTCGGGGACTGCCATGCCGGTGACACCTGCCTGACCCACCACCTGTGGTGCGACCTCAGCCAGCAGATCCATGAATTCCTCAGCGGTATAAGCCTGGCCGACCTCGTCATGCGCCGTGAGGTGCAGGAAGTCGCCCAGCGTCAGGACCTGCGTCGTGTCGCAGGCCGAACCGCCCAGCTGGACAAGATTGAGACGTCCGCCGTCGATTGATCCCACCGGGACGACGAGCGACGCCACCGCCTGATAGGAGAGACAAATGAAGTTGCCGATCTACCTCGATTACTCCGCGACCACTCCGGTCGACCCACGCGTGGCCCAGAAGATGGCCGACTGCCTGCTGGTCGACGGGAACTTCGGTAACCCGGCTTCGCGCTCCCACGTCTTTGGCTGGAAAGCCGAGGAAGCGGTCGAGAACGGTCGTCGCCAGGTTGCCGAACTGATCAACGCCGATCCGCGCGAAATCGTCTGGACCAGCGGTGCCACCGAGTCCGACAACCTCGCACTCAAGGGCGTCGCGCACTTCTATCAGACCAAGGGCAAGCACATCATCACCTCCAAGATCGAGCACAAGGCGGTCCTGGATACCGCTCGCCAGCTGGAGCGTGAAGGTTTCGAAGTCACTTACCTCGAGCCAGGCGAAGACGGCATCGTCACCCCGGCCATGGTCGAGGCGGCGCTGCGCGACGACACCATCCTGGTTTCGCTGATGCACGTGAACAACGAAGTCGGCTCGATCAACGATATCGCCGCCATCGGTGAACTGACCCGCTCGCGCGGTGTGCTGTTCCACGTTGACGCCGCGCAGTCGGCCGGCAAGGTCGAAATCGACCTGCAAAAGCTGAAGGTCGACCTGATGTCGTTCTCGGCGCACAAGGTCTACGGCCCGAAAGGCATCGGCGCGCTGTACGTCAGCCGCAAGCCGCGTGTACGCCTGGAAGCCATCATTCACGGCGGTGGCCATGAGCGCGGCATGCGTTCGGGCACCCTGCCGACCCACCAGATCGTCGGCATGGGCGAGGCCTTCGCCATCGCCAAGCAGGAAATGGCCGCGGAAAACGTACGCATCAAGGCCCTGAGCGACCGCTTCTTCAAGCAGGTCTCGGACCTCGAAGAGCTGTACGTCAACGGCAGCAAGACTGCCCGCGTACCACACAACCTGAACCTGAGCTTCAACTACGTCGAAGGCGAATCGCTGCTGATGTCGCTGAAGGACATTGCCGTATCGTCCGGTTCGGCCTGCACCTCCGCGTCGCTCGAGCCGTCCTACGTATTGCGCGCCCTGGGCCGCAACGACGAGCTGGCGCACAGCTCGATCCGCTTCTCCTTCGGCCGCTTCACCACCGAAGAAGAAGTCGACTACGCCGCGCAGAAAGTCTGCGAGGCCGTGAACAAACTGCGTGAGCTGTCGCCGCTGTGGGACATGTACAAAGACGGCGTTGACATCTCCAAGATCGAGTGGGCCGCCCACTAAGCAGTCGCCGGCAAGAGCGGCTCCCTGATGAGGAAGGAATTGCACCATGGCATACAGTGAAAAGGTCATCGACCACTACGAAAACCCGCGCAACGTCGGCAAGATGAACGCCGAAGACCCGGACGTCGGTACCGGCATGGTCGGCGCGCCGGCCTGCGGTGACGTGATGCGCCTGCAGATCAAGGTCAACGAGCAGGGCGTGATCGAAGACGCCAAGTTCAAGACCTACGGCTGCGGTTCGGCCATCGCTTCCAGCTCCCTCGCCACCGAGTGGATGAAGGGCAAGACCCTGGACGAAGCCGAAACCATCAAGAACACCCAGCTGGCCGAAGAACTGGCGTTGCCGCCGGTCAAGATCCACTGCTCGGTACTCGCCGAAGATGCCATCAAGGCAGCCGTACGCGATTACAAGCAGAAGAAAGGCTTGATCTAAGTCGCCTGTTGCGAGGTAAGGAGTCCTGATGGCTATCAGCATGACAGAAGCCGCCGCCAACCACGTGCGGCGTTCCCTGGAAGGGCGCGGCAAGGGCGAAGGCATTCGCCTGGGCGTGCGCACCACCGGTTGCTCGGGCCTGGCCTACGTGCTGGAGTTCGTCGACGAGCTGGCGGACGAAGACCAGGTGTTCGAGAACCATGGCGTCAAGGTGATCATCGATCCCAAGAGCCTGGTCTACCTCGATGGCACCGAACTGGACTTCGTCAAGGAAGGGTTGAACGAAGGCTTCAAGTTCAATAACCCCAACGTGCGCGGTGAGTGTGGCTGCGGCGAAAGCTTCAACGTTTGAGGCTGGCTGTGGGTACTCCTTGTCATTTCGCATTGTTTGACCTCCAGCCAAGCTTCCGCCTGGATCTCGACAAGCTGGCCACTCGCTATCGCGAGCTGGCCCGCGAAGTCCATCCCGACCGCTTTGCCGACGCCTCCGAGCGCGAGCAGCGCGTGGCGCTGGAAAAGTCCGCGGCCCTCAACGACGCCTACCAGACACTGCGCAGTGCGCCGCGTCGCGCCCGCTACCTGCTGGCCATCGGCGGCCACGAAGTGCCTCAGGAAGTCACGGTCCACGACCCTGACTTCCTGTTGCAGCAGATGCAGTGGCGTGAAGAGCTCGAAGAACTGCAGGACGAAGCCGACCTCGATGGCGTGGCCGTGTTCAAGAAGCGCCTGAAGGTCGCCCAGGACACGCTGAACGAGGACTTTGCCGCCTGCTGGGACGCCCCAGGCGAGCGCGACAAGGCCGAACGCCTGATGCGCCGCATGCAGTTCCTCGACAAGCTCGCCCAAGAAGTGCGCCAACTGGAAGAGCGCCTCGACGATTAACCCGGTGCTGCCCGTGATGGCACCTAAGGTATTCAGATAAGCATGGCCCTACTGCAGATTGCCGAACCCGGTCAAAGCCCTCAGCCGCATCAGCGCCGCCTGGCGGTGGGGATCGACCTGGGTACCACCAACTCCCTGGTCGCCGCACTGCGCAGCGGCCGTAGCGAGCCCCTGCCCGACGCGCAGGGCAATGTCATTCTGCCGTCCGCGGTGCGCTACCTCGAAAGGCGCAACGAAGTGGGGCAGGCTGCACGCGATGCCGCTTCCAGCGACCCGCTGAACACCGTGCTGTCGGTCAAGCGCCTGATGGGGCGCGGCCTGGCCGACGTCAAGCAACTGGGCGAGCAGCTGCCGTACCGCTTCGTTGGCGGTGAGTCGCACATGCCGTTCATCGACACCGTGCAGGGGCCGAAAAGCCCGGTGGAAGTGTCCGCCGATATCCTCAAGGTGCTGCGCGAGCGTGCCGAAGCCACCCTCGGTGGTGAGCTGGTGGGTGCGGTGATCACCGTGCCGGCCTATTTCGACGATGCCCAGCGCCAGGCCACCAAGGACGCTGCGCGCCTGGCCGGCCTGAACGTGCTGCGTCTGCTCAACGAGCCGACCGCCGCTGCCGTGGCCTATGGCCTCGACCAGAACGCCGAAGGCGTGGTGGCCATCTATGACCTGGGCGGCGGTACCTTCGACATTTCCATCCTGCGCCTGACTGCCGGCGTATTCGAAGTGCTGGCCACCGGTGGCGATACCGCCCTGGGTGGTGACGACTTCGACCACGCCATCGCTGGCTGGATCATCGAGCAGGCCGGGCTGTCGTCCGACCTGGACCCGGCCACCCAGCGCGCGCTGTTGCAGGCCGCCTGCGCCGCCAAGGAAGCCCTGACCGACGCCGACGTGGTCAGCGTCAGCCATGGCACCTGGCAGGGCGAGCTGAGCCGCGCCGGCTTCGAAGCCATGATCGAGCCCATGGTTGCCCGCAGCCTCAAGGCCTGCCGTCGCGCCGTGCGTGACAGCGGTATCGAGCTGGAAGAAGTCAGCGCCGTGGTCATGGTCGGTGGTTCGACCCGCGTACCGCGTGTGCGTGAAGCCGTCGGAGCACTGTTCGGCCGCACCCCGCTGACCTCGATCGACCCTGACCAGGTGGTGGCCATCGGTGCCGCCATCCAGGCCGATACATTGGCCGGCAACCGCCGCGAAGGTGGCGAACTGCTGCTGTTGGATGTCATCCCGCTGTCGCTTGGCCTCGAGACCATGGGCGGGCTGATGGAGAAGGTGATCCCGCGCAACACCACCATCCCGGTGGCGCGTGCCCAGGAATTCACCACCTATAAAGATGGCCAGTCGGCCATGATGATCCATGTGCTGCAGGGCGAGCGCGAGCTGATCAGCGATTGCCGCTCGCTGGCGCGCTTCGAGCTGCGTGGCATCCCGGCCATGGTCGCCGGTGCGGCAAAAATCCGCGTCACCTTCCAGGTCGACGCCGACGGCCTGCTCAGCGTCGCCGCCCGCGAACTGGGCTCGGGCGTGGAAGCCAGCATCCAGGTCAAGCCGTCCTACGGCCTGACCGACGGCGAAATCGCCCGCATGCTCAAGGATTCCTTCGAACACGCAGGTTCCGACAAGCAGGCCCGCCAGCTGCGCGAGCACCAGGTGGACGGCGAGCGCCTGCTCGAAGCGGTACAGGGCGCCCTGGACGCCGACGGCGAGCGCCTGCTCAGCAGTGACGAGCGCGACGCCATCGAATTCCAGATGCAAGAACTACGTGATTTGCTGGCCGGCACCGATGGCGCAGCCATCGAGCAACAGACCAAGCGTCTGTCGCAGGTGACCGACGCATTTGCCGCCCGTCGCCTTGATTCGACGGTCAAAGCCGCACTGGCCGGGCGCAACCTGAATGAGATCGAGGAGTAACCGATGCCGCTGGTGACATTCCTGCCGCACGAGAAGTTCTGCCCCGAGGGGCTGACCGTGGAAGTCGAGCCCGGGACCAACATCCTGGAGCTGGCCCACGACCATCACATCGAGATGGAAAGCGCCTGCGGCGGCGTCAAGGCCTGCACCACTTGCCACTGCATCGTGCGCAAGGGCTTCGACTCGCTCGAAGAAGCCGACGAGCTGGAAGAGGACATGCTGGACAAGGCCTGGGGCCTGGAGGCTCAATCGCGCCTCGGCTGCCAGGTGGTCGTCGCTGACCAGGACCTGGTCATCGAGATCCCCAAGTATTCGCTCAACCACGCCGCCGAAGCGCCGCACTGAGGTTTGCCCCATGAGCCTGAAATGGATTGATGTACTTGAGATCGCCATCCAGCTTGCAGAAAGCAAGCCGGAAGTCGATCCTCGTTATGTGAATTTCGTCGACCTGCACAGCTGGGTGCTGGCATTGCCAGAATTCAGCGACGATCCGTCACGCGGCGGTGAGAAGGTGCTCGAGGCAATCCAGGCCGCCTGGATCGACGAAGCCGACTAAGCGTCATCTGCAGGTTAGGCAATCCCCCGGAACCCGCGTATAATTCGCGGGTTTAATTTTTCGTAACACTCATATTCTGGAGTTTTCCATGGCTGTTCAACGTACTTTCTCGATCATCAAGCCTGACGCCGTTGCCAAAAACGTCATCGGCAAGATCACCACTCGCTTCGAAGAAGCCGGCCTGAAAATCGTTGCCTCGAAAATCAAGCAACTGTCCAAAGCCGAAGCCGAAGGCTTCTACGCCGAGCACAGCGCTCGTGGCTTCTTCGGTGACCTGGTTGCCTTCATGACTTCCGGCCCGGTCGTTGTTCAGGTTCTGGAAGGCGAAAACGCCATCGCTCTGAACCGTGAGCTGATGGGCGCTACCAACCCTAAAGAAGCTGCTCCAGGCACCATCCGTGCTGACTTCGCCGAGTCGATCGACGCCAACGCCGTTCACGGTTCGGACTCCGAAGCTGCTGCTGCTCGCGAAATCGCTTACTTCTTCGCTGCTACCGAGGTAACCACTCGCTAAGCGAAAGCTTACGGGTGAGGGTGAATCCATGACGACATCTACTGGCAAAATCAACCTGCTGGGTCTGACCCTGCCGGAAATGGAACAATTCTTCGACTCTATCGGGGAGAAGCGCTTCCGCGCCGGTCAGGTGATGAAATGGATTCACCATTTTGGCGTCGATGATTTCGCCGCCATGACGAACGTCGGCAAAGTCTTGCGCGAAAAGCTCGAGGCCGTTGCCGAGATTCGGGGCCCGGAAGTGGTCAGTGAAGACATTTCCGCCGACGGTACCCGCAAGTGGGTGGTCCGCGTTGCCTCCGGCAGCTGCGTCGAGACCGTCTACATCCCCACCGACGATCGCGGCACCCTGTGCGTGTCGTCGCAAGCCGGCTGTGCCCTGGACTGCAGCTTCTGCTCCACCGGCAAGCAAGGCTTCAACAGCAACCTCACCGCCGCCGAAGTGATCGGCCAGGTGTGGCTTGCCAACAAATCCTTCGGGACCGTTCCGGCCAAGATCGACCGCGCCATTACCAACGTGGTCATGATGGGCATGGGCGAACCCCTGCTGAATTTCGACAATGTCATCGCCGCCATGAAGATCATGATGGAAGATCTGGGCTATGGCATTTCCAAGCGTCGCGTCACCCTGTCCACCTCGGGCGTGGTGCCGATGATCGACGAGCTGGCCAAGCACATCGACGTGTCGCTGGCCCTGTCGCTGCACGCACCGAACGACGAACTGCGCAACAAGCTGGTACCGATCAACAAGAAGTACCCGCTGAAGATGCTGCTGGAATCGTGCATGGGCTACATGTCCACCCTGGGTGGCAAGCGCGTGCTGACCATCGAGTACACCTTGCTCAAGGATGTAAACGACCAGCCGGAGCATGCTGCGCAAATGATCGAGCTGCTGCGCGATGTGCCATGCAAGATCAACCTGATCCCGTTCAACCCGTTCCCGCACTCCGGCTACGAGCGGCCGAGCAACAACGCCATCCGCCGCTTCCAGGACCTGTTGCACCACGGTGGCTTCAACGTCACCACCCGCACCACCCGTGGTGATGACATCGACGCTGCCTGTGGTCAGCTGGTCGGCCAGGTCAACGACCGCACCCGCCGCAGCGAGCGCTACATCGCTGTGCGCCAGCTGTCCGCGGACGCCGAGCTGCAAGACAGCCCCGCCAGCCACTGACCGGGACCTTGCCCATGAGCCTGCGCGCCGCGCTGTCGATCCTTGCGCTTTCGCTGCTGGCCGGCTGCGTGTCGGGCGGCGCGAGCGACCCCCTGGCCAGCCGCCAGGGCAGGGCAGAGGCGGGGCGGGCCTATGTGCAGCTTGGGCTGGGTTATTTGCAACAGGGTTTGACCGAGCAGGCCAAGGCGCCGCTGGGCAAGGCCCTGGCCCTGGATGGCGGTGATGCCGATGCACACGCCGCCCTGGCGCTGGTCTTCCAGGCCGAAGGCGAGCCGGCGCTGGCCGAAGCGCACTTTCGCAAGGCGCTGCAGGCACGCACGGGCGACACGCGAATTCGCAACAATTACGGCAGTTTCCTTTATGCTCAGGGCCGATTTGCCGAGGCCGAGCAGATGTTTCGCCTGGCAAGCGCCGATACCCTGTATCCTGAGCGCTCACGCGTGTACGAGAACCTGGGCCTGACCGCTCTGAAGCTCGAGCGCCGCGACCAGGCACATGCGTATCTGCTGAAAGCTTTGCAACTCAACCAGCGGCAACCGAAAGCGTTGCTGGAAATGGCTGAGTTGTCCTACGAAAACAGGCATTATGTGCCGGCCCGGGACTACTACGATCGTTTCAGCCAGTTGAGCGACCACGATGCCCGTAGCCTGCTGCTGGGCAGCCGCCTTGCCAGGGTATTCGACGAGCAGGGCACACTGGCCGAGCTGGGCCAGCAATTACAACGACTTTATCCCGGTACGCCGGAATATCAGCAATACCTGTCGGAGCAACGATGAAAGCCGCGCATCCCGAAGTAGCAGTAGCGCCTGGCCAGAACCCCGGTGAGCTTTTGCGTCAGGCCCGTGAGAACCGGGACTGGTCACAAGCCGAGGTGGCCCGCAAGCTCAACCTCACTGTCAGTTCGTTGAACCACGTGGAAACCGGCGCCTTCGACAAGCTGCCGGGGCATACCTTCGCCCGTGGTTATATCCGCGCCTATGCCAAGCTGATGGACCTGGACCAGGCTGCCCTGGTGGAGGCCTTCGACCGTTACACCGGCACCCACGCCAAAGGCAGCGACGTGCACTCGCTGGGCCGTATCGAAGAGCCGGTGCGCCTGTCTCACAATATCCTGCGCGGCGTCAGCCTGCTGCTGCTGGTGGCCGTGGTCGGTGGCGGCTTCGTCTGGTGGCAGGACCAGGGCAGCCTGCGTGGCAAAGACCTGGCCAAGATCGCCCTGGAGCACGTCGAAGTCGAAAGCGCCGACGGTACCACCCAGATTCACCCGCTCGATGAGCCTGAAGACCAGGCTGTTTCCGCTGGGCAGCAGCCCGAGAGCGCGCCGCTGCCGCTGGAGCAGGGCGCTGCCGAGCAGCCTGCCGCCGCCGAACAGGCACCGGCAAGCCCGGCACCTGCTGCTACCGCTGCCGCAGTGCCGGCACCGGCCCAGCAGGCGCCTGTGCCACCGGTCGTCGCCGCCCCTGCTGCCGCGCCTGCGCCGGTAGCACCGGTTGCCCCGGCTCCGGCGGCTGTTGCACCTGCTACGTCGGTAGCAGCCGTGGCCGCTGCCGAGCCTGCCGCCCCCGCCGCAGTGCCGGCTGGCAGCGCCAAGGTCGCCATCCAGTTCGTCGCCGATTGCTGGACCCAGGTCACCGACGGCAACGGCAAGGTGCTGTTCAGCGCCATCAAGCGCAAGGGGGACAACCTCGAGCTGACCGGCAAGCCGCCGTTCTCGGTACGCCTGGGCTTTGCCCGTGGCGCCCAGGTCAGCTACAACGGCCAGGCCGTCGATGTTGCCCCGTTCACCAGTGGCGAGACCGCTCGCCTGAAGTTGGGACAGTAATCATGCACGGCGAATCTCCGATCAAACGTCGCGAATCCCGCAAAATCTGGGTCGGCAATGTGCCGGTGGGTGGTGATGCCCCCATCGCGGTGCAGAGCATGACCAACACCGACACCAACGATGTGGCCGCCACCGTGGCGCAAATCCAGCGCCTGGTCGATGCCGGCGTGGACATCGTGCGCGTCTCGGTGCCGGACATGGACGCCGCCGAGGCGTTCGGCCGCATCAAGCAGCAGGTCAGCGTGCCGCTGGTTGCCGACATCCACTTCGACTACAAGATCGCCCTGCGCGTGGCCGAACTGGGCGTGGACTGCCTGCGTATCAACCCGGGCAACATCGGCCGTGAAGACCGCGTGCGCGCGGTGGTCGATGCCGCCCGCGACCGGGGCATCCCGATCCGTATCGGCGTCAATGCCGGCTCCCTGGAAAAAGACCTGCAGAAGAAGTACGGCGAACCGACCCCGGCGGCGCTGGTCGAGTCGGCCCTGCGCCACGTCGAGCACCTCGACCGCCTGGACTTCCAGGACTTCAAGGTCAGCGTCAAGGCCTCCGATGTGTTCATGGCCGTCGAAGCCTACCGCCTGCTGGCCAAGCAGATCGTGCAGCCGCTGCACCTGGGCATCACCGAAGCCGGTGGCCTGCGTTCGGGGACGGTGAAATCCGCTGTCGGCCTCGGTATGCTGCTGGCCGAAGGCATTGGCGATACCATCCGTATCTCGCTGGCGGCCGACCCGGTCGAAGAAGTGAAAGTCGGCTACGACATCCTCAAGTCGCTGCACCTGCGCTCGCGCGGCATCAACTTCATCGCCTGCCCGAGCTGCTCGCGGCAGAACTTCGATGTGGTCAAGACCATGAACGAGCTGGAAGGGCGCCTGGAAGACCTGCTGGTGCCGCTGGACGTGGCGGTGATCGGTTGCGTGGTCAACGGCCCGGGCGAAGCCAAGGAGGCCCATGTGGGGCTGACCGGCGGCACGCCGAACCTGATCTACATCGACGGCAAGCCGGCGCAGAAGCTGACCAATGACAACCTGGTCGATGAACTGGAAAAGCTCATCCGCCAGAAAGCGGCCGAAAAGGCCGAAGCCGACGCGGCGCTGATCGTCCGTGGCTGATACACAGATTTCGTAAGGACTTTTCGTGAGCAAATCGCTGCAAGCCATCCGTGGCATGAACGACATCCTGCCAGAACAGTCGCCGCTGTGGCGCTACTTCGAAGGCACCGTGGCCGGCCTGCTGGACACCTACGGGTACAGCCAGATCCGCACGCCGATCGTCGAGTTCACCGAGCTGTTCAAGCGCTCCATCGGTGAAGTCACCGACATCGTCGAAAAAGAGATGTACACCTTCGAGGACCGCAACGGCGATTCGCTGACCCTGCGCCCCGAAGGCACCGCCGCCTGCGTGCGTGCCGTGCTCGAACATGGCATCACCGGCAACGGCCAGGTGCAGAAACTGTGGTACATCGGCCAGATGTTCCGCCACGAGCGCCCGCAGAAGGGCCGCTACCGCCAGTTCCACCAGATCGGCGTGGAAGTGTTCAACCTGGACGGCCCGGACATCGACGCCGAGCTGATCATGCTGACCTGGCGCCTGTGGGGCCTGCTGGGCATCCGGGACGCGGTCAAGCTGGAACTCAACAGCCTGGGCACCAGCGAAGCCCGTGCACGCTACCGTGACGCGCTGGTCGAGTTCCTCTCGGCGCGCCTGGAGCAACTGGACGAAGACAGCCAGCGCCGCCTGAAGAGCAACCCGCTGCGCATCCTCGACAGCAAGGACCAGAACACCCAGGCGGTGCTGGTCGGTGCGCCGAAGCTGGAAGACTACCTGGACGAAGAGTCGCGCGTGCACTTCGAGGGCCTCAAGGCCCGCCTGGACGCTGCCGGCATTCCGTTCGTGATCAACACCAAGCTGGTGCGTGGCCTGGACTACTACAGCAAGACCGTGTTCGAGTGGGTAACCGACAAGCTCGGCGCCCAGGGCACCGTCTGCGCCGGCGGCCGTTATGACGGCCTGGTCGAACAGATGGGCGGCAAGCCGACCCCGGGCGTCGGTTTCGCCATGGGCATCGAGCGCCTGATCCTGCTGCTGGAAACCCTGGGCAAGGTGCCCGAGTCCATCAGCCGCCAGATCGACGTCTATCTGTGCGCCTTTGGCGAACAGGCGGAACTGGCCGGCCTGCGCCTGTCCGAAGGCCTGCGCGACCGCCTGCCGGGCCTGCGCCTGGCAGTCAACGCCGGCGGTGGCAGCTTCAAGAGCCAGTTCAAGAAAGCCGACAAGAGCGGCGCGCTGTTCGCCCTGATCCTCGGCGACGACGAACTGGCCAAGCAAGAGATCGGCTTCAAGCCCCTGCGTGGTCAGGGCGAACAACAGAACATTGCCTGGGATGCTCTGGCTGAGCACCTGGAAACCGCGATCGCGCAGGCGTAACGCGGTTCAACAAGCGAATAGGCGAAAAGGAGTATTGGGGTGTCGAGTACCGATGATGAACTGGCAGGGGTCAAGGACTGGTGGAACCGCAACGGCAAGCCGCTGCTGACCGGTGCCCTGTTGGCTGGCGTGGTGGTGTTGGGCTGGAATACCTGGCACAAGTACCAGAACAATCAGTCGCAAGGTGCCTCGCAGCTGTACCAGGCCTTGCTGGAGACCAGCCTGACGCCGACTGGCCAGCCTGACGCGACCAAGGTCGCGGAACTGGCCGGCAAGCTCAAGAGCGAGTTCGGCGGTACCGCCTACGCCCAGTACGGCAGCCTGTTCGTGGCCAAGGTCGCGGTCGAGACCGGCAAGCTCGACGACGCTGCTGCCGAGCTGAAGAGCGTGCTGGACAAGCCGGCCGATGCCACCCTGGGCGAAATTTCGCGTCAGCGCCTGGCTCGTGTGCTGGCCGCCCAGAACAAGGCCGAGGACGCCCTCAAGCTGCTCGACGGCGACGCCGACAAAGCCTTCCTGGCCAGCCGCGAAGAGTTGAAAGGTGACCTGCTGGTGCAACTGGGTCGCGCCGACGACGCGCACAGCGCTTACGAGAAAGCCAAGGCTGCGTTGTCCGATGAGGCGGCGGTCGGTGGCCTGCAATTGAAGCTGGATGACTTGGCCAAAGGGGACGCGTAAGTGATCGGTTGGAAACATGCAGCAGTGCTGACCCTGGCCGTACTGGCCGCAGGTTGCAGCAGCAACAGCAAGAAGGAACTGCCTCCGGCCGAGCTGACCAAGTTCACCGAGGAAGTGGTGCTGAAGAAGCAGTGGAGCCGTTCGATCGGTGACGGCCAGGGCGAGACCTACAACACCCTGGTACCCGCCATCGAGAACGACCGTATCTACGCCTCCGACGTCAACGGCGAAGTCTTCGCCCTCGACCGCATCACCGGCGACGTGGTGTGGAAGAAGGACCTCGAGCTGCCGGTATCCGGCGCTGTAGGCGTGGGCTACGGCCTGGTCATGATCGGTACCCTCAAGGGTGAAGTCATCGCCCTGGACTCCAGCACCGGTGAGGAGCGCTGGCGCTCCCGCGTGACCAGCGAAGTGCTGGCCCCGCCTGCCAACAACGGTGAGGTGGTGGTGGTGCAGACCCAGGACGATCGCCTGATCGGCCTGGATGCCGCCACTGGCGACCGTCGCTGGATCTACGAAAACACCCCGGCCGTGCTGACCCTGCGTGGCACCGGCGCGCCGATCGCCACCAACCGCCTGGCCGTCGCCGGCCTGTCCACCGGCAAGGTGGTGGCGGTAGATATCAACAACGGCGTGCCGGTGTGGGAAAGCCGTGTGGCAATCCCGCAAGGCCGTTCCGAGCTGGACCGCGTGGTCGATATCGACGGCGGCCTGCTGCTGTCGGGTGGTACCCTGTACGTCAGCACCTACCAGGGCCGCGTCGCGGGCCTGGACCTGGAAAGCGGCCGCGTGCTGTGGCAGCGTGATGCCTCCAGCTACGTGGGTGTCGCCCAGGGCTACGGTAACGTCTATGTCAGCGAAGCTTCCGGTACTGTCGAAAGCGTCGACGAGCGCTCGTCCAGCGCCCTGTGGACCAACGACACCATGGCTCGTCGCCAGCTGACCGCGCCTGAAGTGTTCTCCAGCTACGTGGCGGTGGGCGACTTCGAGGGTTACCTGCACCTGCTGAGCCAGGTCGATGGCCGCTTCGTCGGCCGTGAGCGTATCGACAGTGATGGCCTGCGTGCCCGCCCACTTGTGGTCGGCGACACCATCTACGTCTTCGGCAACAGCGGCAAGCTCGAGGCACTGACCATCCGCTGAAGCTATGCTTGAAGCCTTGGCGGGCTTCAAGCCGCGGCGTAGGACACGCCGCCCGAACTCCGGCCGCTGCCTTGCAGCGGCCTTTGCATTTTCAAGAATTCAAGAGTGGAGAGCCGAATGGTTCCCGTAATCGCCCTGGTGGGCCGCCCGAACGTCGGCAAATCCACCATGTTCAACCGCCTGACCAAGACCCGCGATGCCATCGTCGGTGACCTGTCGGGCCTGACCCGTGACCGCCAGTATGGTGATGCCAGCTGGCAGGGTCGCTCCTTCATCCTGATCGACACCGGCGGTATCACCGGTGACGAAGTGGGCATGGACGAGAAAATGGCCGAGCAGTCGCTCATGGCCATCGAAGAAGCCGACTATGTGCTGTTCCTGGTCGATGCCCGTGCCGGCATGACCGCTGCCGACCAGATGATCGCCGAGCACCTGCGCAAGCGGAACAAGGAAGCGATCCTGGTTGCCAACAAGATCGACAACATCGATGCCGATGTGGCACGCGCCGAGTTCTCGCCGCTGGGCATGGGCAACGCCATCCCGGTGGCCGGCTCCCAAGGCCGCGGCATCAATGCGCTGATGGAGGCCGTGCTCGGCCACCTGCCACGCGACCAGGTCGAGGAAGCGCTGGACGCCGAAGTCGCCGAAGGCGAGGAAGCGGTGCGCATCCCGGGCCCGAGCGAGAAGGATGGCATCAAGATCGCCATCATCGGCCGCCCCAACGTCGGCAAGTCGACCCTGGTCAACCGCATGCTCGGCGAAGAGCGCGTGGTGGTGTACGACCAGCCGGGCACCACCCGCGACAGTATCTACATCCCGTTCGAGCGCGATGACGAGAAGTACACCTTCATCGACACCGCCGGCGTGCGCAAGCGCGGCAAGATCCACGAGGAAGTCGAGAAGTTCTCGGTGGTGAAGACGCTGCAGGCGATCAAGGACGCCAACGTGGTGATCTTCGTCATGGACGCCCGCGAAGGCGTGGTTGACCACGACCTGAACCTGCTGGGCTTCGCCCTGGAAGCCGGCCGTGCCATCGTCATCGCCCTGAACAAGTGGGACGGCATGGAGCCGGGCGAGCGTGACTACGTGAAGACCGAGCTGGAGCGCCGGCTGTTCTTCGTCGATTTCGCCGATATTCACTTCATCTCCGCCCTGCACGGCACCGGCGTGGGCCACCTGTACAAGTCGGTGCAGGCCGCGTTCAAGTCGGCAGTAACCCGCTGGCCGACCAGCCGCCTGACGCAGATCCTCGAAGATGCCGTGAGCGAGCACCAGCCGCCGCTGGTCAACGGCCGCCGCATCAAGCTGCGCTATGCCCACCTTGGTGGTGCCAACCCGCCGCTGATCGTGATCCACGGCAACCAGACCGACAAGATTCCGAAGTCGTACTCGCGTTACCTGGAGAACACCTACCGCCGCGTACTGAAGCTGGTCGGTACGCCGATCCGCATCGAGTACAAGGGCGGTGAGAACCCGTACGAGGGCAAGAAGAACACCCTCACCGACCGCCAGGTCAACAAGAAGCGCCGCCTGATGTCGCACCACAAGAAGGCCGAGAAGAAGCGCCGCGACAAGCGCTGATTCCGCGTCAGCTTCTTCGCGGGCTTGCCCGCTCCCACAGGTCTCCACAGTTTTCGAATTCTGTGCAGTACCTGTGGGAGCGGGTTTACCCGCGAAGAGGCCCTTTGATCCAGCGCAAATCTCCCTATTGTTTCAACCTTTTTCCTGACCGCTCGATCCGCTATGCTCGGACTCCACCCCGTGCCGGATACACCCCAGGAAAGAGGGCTCCATGATCCGCAGCAAACTGCCGAATGTCGGCACGACCATCTTCACCACCATGTCCCAGCTCGCCGTGCAGACGGGCGCGCTCAACCTGTCGCAAGGCTTCCCCGACTTCAATGGCCCGCAGGCGCTGCTCGATGCTGTCGGCCGGCATGTGGCCGCCGGGCATAACCAGTATTCGCCGATGACCGGCTTGCCGGCCCTGCGCCAGCAGGTGGCGGCCAAGGTCGCGCGGCTGTATGGCGCGCAGGTGGATGCCGACCAGGAAGTGACCATCACCCCTGGCGCCACCGAGGCGATCTTCTGCGCCATCCAGGCAGTGGTGCATGCCGGTGACGAGGTAATCGTCTTCGACCCTTGCTACGACAGCTACGAGCCGTCCGTGGAACTGGCCGGTGGGCGCTGCGTGCATGTACAGCTGAGCGACGGCGATTTCCGCATCGACTGGCAGAAGTTCAGCGATGCCCTCAGCCCGCGCACGCGCATGGTGATCCTCAATTCACCGCACAACCCCAGCGGTGCGCTGATTACCCGGGAAGACCTCGACCATTTGGCCCGGCTTATCGCTGATCGCGATATCTACCTGGTCAGCGATGAAGTGTATGAACACCTGGTCTACGACGGCGTGCGCCATGCCAGCGTGTTGGCCCACGAGCAACTGTATCGACGCGCCTTCGTGGTCAGCTCGTTCGGCAAGACTTATCACGTCACCGGCTGGAAGACCGGCTATGTGATCGCCCCGCCGGCGCTGAGTGCCGAGCTGCGCAAGGTACACCAGTACGTCAACTTCTGCGGTGTGACCCCGCTGCAGTGCGCCCTGGCCGATTTCATGGCCGAGCACCCCGAGCATATCGATGAACTGCCGGCCTTCTACCAGGCCAAGCGAGACTTGTTCTGCGGCTTGCTGGAGGGCTCGCGGTTCCGTTTCACCCGCACGGCGGGTACCTATTTCCAGCTGGTGGACTATTCGCAGATCCGCCCGGACCTGAACGATGTCGACATGTCGCTGTGGCTGACCCGTGAGCACGGCGTGGCGACCATCCCGGTGTCGGTGTTCTACCAGCAACCCATCCCCGAGCAACGCCTGGTTCGCCTGTGCTTTGCCAAACGAGAGGAGACGCTGCGTCAGGCAGCGGAAAAACTATGCGCGATCTGAGTACACTGCCGAACCTGAAAGTCGCCCTGGTGCAGACCACCCTGGCCTGGCACGACCGCGAGGCCAACTATGCGCACTTCGAAGTGCTGCTGGAGCAGGTGGGTGAAGTGGACCTGGTGATCCTGCCGGAAATGTTCACTACCGGTTTTTCCATGCAATCGGAAAGCCTGTGCGAGCCGGAAAACGGCCCGACCTACAAATGGCTGAAGGCCCAGGCGAAGAAGTACAACACGGTGATTACCGGCAGCGTGATCATCCAGGCCGCCGATGGCAGCCACCGCAACCGCCTGCTGTGGGCCCGGCCGGATGGCGAGATCCTGCACTACGACAAGCGCCACCTGTTCCGAATGGCCGGTGAGCACAAGCATTACACCCCGGGCGAGCGCCAGGTGCAGTTCGAGCTCAAGGGCTGGCGGATTCGCCCGCTGATCTGTTACGACCTGCGCTTCCCGGTGTGGAGCCGCGATGCCCAGGACACCGACCTGTTGCTGTACACCGCCAACTGGCCGGCTGCGCGCCGCCAGCACTGGAACCGCCTGTTGCCGGCGCGGGGTATCGAGAACCTGTGCTATGTGGCGGCGGTGAACCGGGTGGGCACCGACGGCAAGGGCTTTGCCTATTCCGGCGACAGCCAGGTGCTGGACTTCCAGGGCGAGAGCCTGCTCAGTGCCGGGGAGGCCGACGGGGTGTTCACCGCGGTGTTGAGCGCGGCGGAGCTGGCGGCCTACCGGGCCAAGTTCCCGGCCAACCTGGATGCCGACACCTTCGAGCTGCACTAGGCCGGAACTGTATGGCTTGAATTGGCCTGTATGGTCTGAATTGGCCTTTATTGTGGGAGCGGCCTTGTGTCGCGAAAGGGCTGCGTAGCAGCCCCAGCAATTCATGCATCGCTGCCGATATCCTGGGGCCGCTGCGCGGCCCTTTCGCGACACAAGGCCGCTCCCACAAGGGCCGGTGCAGCTAGCTAGTACACATCCCGCCGATACCGCCCATCCTCGATCAGCTGCTGGACTACCGCTTCCCCAAGGATGCCGTTGAGCGCCGCATCCACTCCGGCAGCCATGCCTTGCAAGCTGCCGCAGACATACACACAGGCACCATCCGCGACCCAGCGCTTGAACTCTTCAGCCTGCTGCAGCAACACATCCTGCACATACACCTTGTCGGCCTGATCCCGCGAAAATGCGAGGTCCAGGCGTGCCAGGTCGCCTTTGTCCAGCCAGCCTTGCAGCTCGTTGCCGCACAGCAGGTCATGCGCCCGGTTACGCTCGCCGAACAGCAGCCAGTTGCGCTGCTCGCCAGCATTCACCCGCGCGCGGAGCAGGCTGCGCAGGCCGGCCAGGCCGGTGCCATTGCCGATCAATACCAGCGGTGCAGCCGTTTCCGGCAGGTGGAAGCTGCTGTTGCGCCGCAAACGCAGGCTCAACATACCCCCAAGCGGTAGGTATTCGGTCAGCCAGCCGGAACCCAGGCCCAGGTTGCCATCGGCATGGCGTTCCTGGCGCACGATCAGCTCCAGCACGCCATCGCTGGCGATCGAGGCAATCGAGTATTCGCGGCTGCCGATCGGCACCAGGGCGTCGACCAGCGCCTGTGGCTGCAAACCGACCAGGTGATCGCGACGGGTCGGCAACTGCCGGCCGGCCAGCGCCTGGGCGAGGGTTTCGTCCAGGCCATTCACTTGCACCTTGGCCCCGGCATCCAGCGCCATGCCATCGAGGAAGGCGTCGATCCTCGGCTGGCCGTTGAGCGGCAAGATCTCCACCAGGTCGCCGGCTTCCCAGCTGGCGGGCTGTTCCGGTCGCAGGTCCAGCAGGTACACCGGCTGGCCCTGGCTGCCCGGGTTGAGCAGTTCGCGGCGCACCAGCGACCAGTTGCCGAAACTCGGCGGCTGCCAGGCGGCCACTGGCTGGGCTCCGGTCAGTTGCGCCAGTTCCTGCTGCCACTGCTGCAGCGCGGCCTGGTCGGCGTTGTCCACTTCCACCGGGCTGAACGCACTGCTGGCACCGCGTTCACCCAGCCATGCCTGCAGGCGGCGGGCGAAGCCGCAGAAGTGCGGATACTGGCGGTCACCGAGGGCGAGCACGGCATAGCTGAGGTTGTTCAGCGCCCAAGGCTGGCCGAGCACCTTGCGCTCGAAGGCGCGGGCGCTGTCGGGGGCTTCGCCGTCACCGAAGGTGCTGACCACGAACAGTGCACGGCGGGCCTGGCGCAGGTCGCTTTCACCCAGTTCTGCCAGGGCGCGTACCTGCACTGGCAGGCCGGCGGCCTGAAGCTGCCCGGCGCTCTGCCAGGCCAGTTGTTCGGCAAGCCCGCTCTGGCTGGCAAAGCCGATCAGCCAGCTGTCGCCGCTGGCAGTGTTGCCGGTGACGTTGCCACGGGCGGCGCGTACCTGGCGCTTCTTGCGACGGCGGTCGAGGTACAGCAGCCAGCCGGTGACGAAGCACAGCGGCATGGTCAGGCTGGCGATGGTGACGATGATGCGCCCCGGCAGGCCGAAGTATTCGCCCACGTGCAGGGCGTAGACGCTCTGCAGCAACTGGGCCTTGAAGGACTTGTCGGTGTAGCGGTCATGCCTTTTCACCTGGCCGCTGGCCGGGTCCAGTACCAGGGTGTTGAAGGCACGTGGGTGGTCGGCGTTGTCCAGCAGGTAGAACAGGTTGGCCGGCTGGCCGCCTACCGGTGGCAGGCGCAGGTTGTACATGGCCAGGCCCGGGCCGGCAGCGTCCTTGAGGTTGGCCCAGATCGCGTCGTAGTCGACCACTAGCGGCGGGGCGTTCTTGTCGATTTTCTGCGGCCCGTGGCGGCCCCGGCCTTCGCCGCGCTTTTGCTGCTGGCCGGCGGCCGGCGCGTCGGCCAGCAGCTTGTTCAGGCCCTCGCGGTACCACTCGTAGGACCAGAACAGCCCGGTCAGGGCGAACAGCAGGTAGAACAGCAGGCACCAGGTGCCGGCCACCGCATGCAGGTCCCAGTTGAAGGCGCGGCCTTTCTTGGCCCAGTCGAAGGTCAGCCAGGTGCGCCAGTCCAGCGCCTTGCGCGGCCAGCGCAGGTACAGGCCGGAGAGGCAGAAGAACACCAGCATCAGGGTGCAGGCCCCGGTGATCTGCCGGCCGCTGTCGCCCATGGCCAGGAAGCGGTGCAGGTTGAGCATGAGGTTGAAGAAGCCTTGCCCGGCCACTTCTCCCTTGAGTTCGCCGGTGTACGGGTCGGCATAGCGCAGCTGGCCACGGCGCTCGCCTGGCGGTGGGGTGAAGAAGACGCGTGCGGCGTTGCCTTCGCGTACATCGACCCACAGCATCGCCACCTTGTCGTGCTGCTGGGCCTCGACCCGCTGGACCAGTTCGGCCGGGGGCAGCACGCCCTCCGGGCGCACCTGGACCTTCAGGACATCGGCATTCAGCGCGCGCAGCAGTTCTTCCTGAAACGAGTACAAGGCCCCGGTGATACCCATCAAGGCCAGCACCAGGCCAGCGGTGATGCCAAAGAACCAGTGCAATTGGAACAGCGTCTTCTTCACCACATGATCACCTTGTGTTTCTGCCGCACACTGCGCGGCGTGCATTATGCCTTGATACGCAAAAGCCCCGCTCACGGGAATGAACGGGGCGGGGGCTTCTTTTGATGGTCTCCTGTACTGGCCTCTTCGCGGGCTTGCCCGCTCCCACAGGAACTGCACAGCACTTGAACCCTGTGGAGTACCTGTGGGAGCGGGCAAGCCCGCGAAGAGGCCGTTACAGGAGCAGCCTATCCGAGCAGATCAACCCCATCCCGGCATCAGAAGTGGAAGCTGGTGGTCAACAGCGCAGTCCGCCCGGCGGCCTGGTTGGCATAGTGCCCACTGTAGGCCTTGTCGTAGTAGACCTCGTTGGTGAGGTTCTGCACGTTCAACTGCAGGTCGACGTGCTTGGTCAGCTTGTAGCTGGCCATGGCGTCGTAGCGCCAGTACGAGTCGACCATCACGCTGTTGGTGGTGTTGCCGAACACTTCATCGACGTAGAAGGCACCACCACCAATGGTCAGCTTCGGTGTGACGTTGTAGGTGGTCCACAGGGTCAGGCTGTTGTTCGGTGTGTTAGGCAGTTGGTTGCCATCGTTGTAACCATCGATGAACACCGTGCCGACCCGTTGCGCGCCGCCGTCGACGAGCTTGGCATCCAGGTAGGTGTAGCCGGCGAATACTTGCCAGGCGTCGGTCAGCTTGCCGCTGGCGCTGAGCTCCAGGCCATCGACACGGGTCTTGCCGATGTTCTGGTAGGTGTTGTTATCCACCAGCACACGAGCGTCTTCCTTCTCGGTGCGGAAAATGGCTGCGGTCAACGCCAGGCGTTCGTCGAGCAGATCCCACTTGGTACCGATTTCGTAGTTGGTGGTTTTTTCCGGTTTCAACTCGCTGGTGGTGGTGGCCGTGACCAGCGCGTTGCCGTCGGAACCTTCGCCGAGCGAGGCGCCAGGCGGGGTGGCGGAGGTGGCATAGGACACATAGATGCTGCCGTTCTCGGCAGGCTTCCAGGTCAGGCCCAGTTGGCCAGTGACGAACTCACTGGTGTCTTCGGTCTTGAAGCTGGTCGAACCGTTGGCCGCTTTGGTCTTGACCTTGGTGTCGAAGTGGTCGTAACGCAGGCCCATGGTCAGCAACCAGGCCGGGTCGAGCTCCAGCGTGTCGGTGAAGTAGATGGCGCGCGTGTTGCCAGAAGTATCGGCACCGGCTTCGGTGCGGCTGATGGTACCGTCCCACTCTTCATGCGGATTGGGGTTCGGGAACGAGGTACAGACACCGGAGATCTGACCTGTTGCGCTCGAGCAGCTGCCAGCGCCGAAACCGGTGACGTCATAACCCGATTTCACCGATGTTTCCCGGCTGAGTTCGATACCGGTGGAGAAGCTGTTCTTCATGCCACCAACGTAGAAATCGCCATACAGGTCGGTCTGGTTGGTGGTGGTGCGGGTGTTGGCGACACGGTTGTTCGGGCGACGCCAGACTTCACCGTTGAGGATGTTGCCCTTGCTGTCGTCTGGCTGGCTGTAGATGTAGTCCTGCAGCGTGTTGCCATGGCGCAAGGTGTTCTTGATGGTCAGCGAGTCGCTCAGGTCGTGCTCGATGCTGATGGTCGAGATATCTGCACGGCTCTTGGAGAAATCGCGACCGACCAGGCCGTAGTAGTTGCTGCTGCTGCCACCGCCGTGGGTCGGCTTGTCCGGGTTGGCCGAGGTGCGAGCGGCCGAGCTGCCGGAGCGCAGGCTGTAGGGAATACCCGAATCCGGCAGGTCGTCGCTTTCCACGTGGTAGTAGTCAAGGCTCACGCGGGTATCGGTGCCCAGACCGAACACCAGCGAAGGTGCCACGCCCCAGCGGTCGTAGTTGACCTCATCGCGGCCGGCGACGTTGCTTTTGTGGGTCATCAGGTTCAGGCGGCCAGCGACGCTGTCGCTGAACTGATAGTTGCCATCCAGGGTGTAGCGCTGGGTCTGATCGCTGCCCCAGGTCCAGGCGCCGTCGAGCGAGTTGCCCAGGTGCGCACGCTTGCTGACCATGTTGATGGTGCCACCGGCAGCGCCGCGACCAGCGATCGAGGAGTTCGGGCCCTTGGCCACTTCCACCGACTCGATGGCGAAGATTTCGCGGGTTTGCGAACCGGTATCGCGCACGCCGTCCAGGTACATCGAGCTCTGGCTGTCGAAGCCGCGAATGAATGGGCGATCGCCGGAGGGGTTGCCACCTTCGCCGGCACCCATGGTGATGCCCGGCACAGTGCGCAGTGCATCCTGCAGGGTCAGGGCGCTGGTGTCCTTGATCACTTGCTGCGGGATCACGGTGATCGAGCGCGGGGTATCTACCAGCGGCGCGGTGTACTTCTGCGAAGAGGCCTTGTCGACCTTGTAATCGGTGCTGGCCTGTTCAGCCTTGCCGTTGACGCTGGTGGCGTCGAGGGTGATAGCGCTGCTGGCGGCCGGGTCGGCGGCATAGGCTGACGAAGCGCTGAGGGCGACACCGATGGCAGACACGATCAGGCGTGGTGAACTCACTGCAGATGGTACGTACTGGCGCATTGCTAAGGACCTTCCCCAAGGTGTTAAGGCCGCGGATCTTAATGTAAGCAATTGTGACTCACAATTGAGAGTCGTTACCATTCGTGAAGAATTTACAATCTTTACAATTTGCCTTTACGGTTTCATCAAGCTGAAACGTCTTAAGCGGCGAATGGGGCTTGTGAAGCGCAAAATGGAATCAATATCATTGGCGCCTTTACATTTTCCAACGGTGCTGCCGCCATGCTGCTTCACATCCCCGGCCTGTTTCACGCTGATGAACTGGCCCGTATCCGCGAGGCGCTGGAGCAGGCCGACTGGGCCGACGGCAAGATCACGGCCGGCTACCAGTCGGCCAAGGCCAAGCACAACCTGCAGTTGCCGGAAGGTCACCCGCTGGCCAAGGAGATCGGCAGTGCGCTGATCGACCGCCTGTGGCAGACCCCGCGCTTCATGTCTGCAGCCTTGCCGCACAAGGTGTTCCCGCCGCTGATCAACTGCTACCGCGAAGGCGGCAATTTCGGCTTCCACATCGACAACGCCCTGCGCCAGCCCAAGGGCAGCCCGGAGCGGGTGCGCACCGACCTGTCTTCCACGCTGTTCCTCAGCGATCCGGACAGCTACGACGGCGGCGAGCTGGTGATCCAGGACACCTATGGCGTGCAGCAGGTCAAGCTGGCCGCCGGTGACCTGGTGCTGTACCCCGGCACCAGCCTGCACAAGGTCAACCCGGTTACCCGTGGCCAGCGTTACGCCGCGTTCTTCTGGACCCAGAGCCTGGTGCGCGAGGACAGCCAGCGGGCATTGCTGTTCGAGATGGACAATGCCATTCAGCAACTGACTGCCGATGTGCCGGAGCATCCATCACTGCTACAGCTGACCGGCACCTACCACAACCTGCTGCGCCGCTGGGCCGAGGTCTGAACCGTGTCCTATCAGTTGCGGCGTGAGGAAGTGGTGGATGTGGCCGGTTTGCAGGCCATGCTGGAAGAAAGCCCTGGCAAGGCCGCCCAGGCGATCCTGGCGGCGGCCGGGCAGGGCGCGGTGGAGGCACAGTTGCTGCTGGGGCAGATCCTGCTCGACGGGCGCGGCATTCAGGCGGATGCCGCCGTCGCCAGGCGCTGGTTCGGCATCGCCGCGCAGGGCGGCAGTGCCATGGCGCACAACATGCTGGGGCGTTGCCTGGAGCATGGCTGGGGCGGTGAGCCAAGCCAGGCACAGGCGGCCATCCACTATGCGCGTGCGGCAGATGCCGGGCTGGACTGGGGGCTGTACAACCTGGGCAACCTGCTGGCCACCGGGCGCGGCATACCGGCCAACCAGGCGCAGGCGCTGATGTGCTACGAGAAGGCCGCGCACATGGGGCATGCCAAGTCGATGAACCTGTACGGGCGTTACCTGGAGCAAGGCATCGCCACGGCGCCCAACCCTGCACGGGCGGTGCGCTGGTATCGGCGTTCGGCCGAGGCGGGGGACTTTCGAGGCATGTTCAGCCTGGGGCTGGTGCTGGTCGAGCGTGGGCAGGTGGCGGAAGCCGGGCCTTGGCTGGAACGGGCGCGGGTCGAGGGGAACATGAATTTCCTGCGCAGTGCGCTGGTGACCTTGCAGGGGGCGGGGCCGGTGTTGATGGCCTTTGCGGCGCGGTATGCCGAGGAGATCGAACGGCGAGGGAACTGAGGTTGCCTGTGCTGGCCCTATCGCCGGCAAGCCAGCTCCCACAGAGATATCACTGTCCTCCAGACCTGTGCTGTACCTGCAGGAGCTGGCTTGCCGGCTCTCACAGGGATATCACTGTCCTCCAGACCTGTGCTGTACCTGTAGTAGCTGGCTTGCCGGCTCTCACAGGGATATCACTGTCCTCCAGACCTGTGCTGTACCTGCAGGAGCTGGCTTGCCGGTTCCCACAGGGATATCAATGCCCTCCAGGCCTGTGCTGTACCTGTGGGAGCCGGCTTGCCGGCGATAGGGCCGGTACAGGAAAGCACAAATGAAAACGGGGCCTTTCGGCCCCGTTTCGCATTACAGGTAGTAAGCCTTCAGCGGCGGGAAGCCGTTGAATTCCACTGCGCTGTAGCTGGTGGTGTAGGCACCGGTCGACAACCAGTACAGGCGGTCGCCGATGGCCAGGTTCAGCGGCAGGCCGTACTTGTAGTTTTCGTACATGATGTCGGCGCTGTCGCAGGTCGGGCCGGCGATGACCACTTCTTCGGCCTCGCCTTTCTTCTCGGTCCAGATCGGGAACTTGATGGCTTCGTCCATGGTTTCGATCAGGCCGGAGAACTTGCCCACGTCGGTGTAGATCCAGCGCTCGACGGCGGTGCGCGACTTGCGTGCAACCAGGACCACTTCGCTGACCAGGATACCGGCGTTGGCAATCAGCGAACGGCCCGGCTCGAGGATGATTTCCGGCAGGTCGTCACCGAAGTCTTCCTTCAGGAAGCGGATGATCTCTTCGGCGTAGGTTTCCAGGCTGTTGGTCCGGGTGATGTAGTTGGCCGGGAAGCCGCCACCCATGTTGATCAGCTTGAGCTCGATGCCGTCTTCTTCCTTCAGGCGCTCGAAGATCACCTTGACCTTGGCGATGGCTGCGTCCCACACGCTGATGTCGCGCTGCTGCGAGCCGACATGGAAGGAAATGCCGTAAGGCACCAGGCCCAGGTCGCGGGCGAGGATCAGCAAGTCCATGGCCATGTCGGTCTGGCAGCCGAACTTGCGCGACAGCGGCCAGTCGGCAGTGGTCGAGCCTTCGGTGAGAATACGTACGTACACTTTCGAACCCGGTGCGGCCTTGGCGATGTTGCGCAGGTCGGCTTCCGAGTCGGTGGCATACAGGCGCACGCCCTTCTCGTAGAAGTAGCGGATGTCCTTGGACTTCTTGATGGTGTTGCCGTAGCTGATACGGTCGGCGCTGACGCCGCGGCCCAGCACCTTGTCCAGCTCGTAGATCGAGGCGATGTCGAAGCTCGAACCTTTCTCTTTGAGCAGGTCGATGATTTCCACGGCCGGGTTGGCCTTGACCGCGTAGTACACCTTGGCGAATTCGAAACCAGCACGCAGGTCGTCGTAGGCCTGGCTGATCATCTGGGTGTCGATGAGTACGAACGGGGTTTCCTGCTTGTCGGCGAACGCCTTCATTTTCTGGAAGGTGTCACGCGCGAAATAGTCTTCGACCTGGATCGACATGCTCAGGGACTCCATGGGCAAACTGAAAATTTAAGTGGCTGCAAACTGAACGTCCTCCGTATCCCCACTTTGGTTCGCCTACTCAGTACTTGAGCCGGATGGATCGTTTCCAGCATGGACGTTCGGCGCGCACTTTAGGGCGTGAAGAATGCAGAATCAACAGGCAATCCGGGCGTGATCGACGCGGATCGACGACCTGCCATTTGAATAACCGACCCATGTGACCGGCTGATGTTCCCCGGAGTGTTTCAAGCGTAAAAAATAGTGGAATGGAGCGCGTTGGCTCCTTCGCGGGCACGCCCGCTCCCACAGGCATCTCGCGGTTCCTGTGGGAGCGGGCGTGCCCGCGAAAGGGCCTCAGGTGTTCATATTTATGGCCACATTTCCCTGGCACCGCCGTGCATGAAAAAGACGATAAATTTTTTGTTACCGACTGGCGGAATTGCCGTGTTTGATGAGAAACATTACTATTCGCACCCTTGTCTGCCTCCCTGATGACCCCGACCGTGTCCGGACCCAAAGGCTTCCTCGACCACTACCATGAGCTGATCGGCACCTGGACGCGCAAGTTGCGCAGTCGACAGCAGGCCGAGGACCTCACCCACGATGCCTTTGTCCGGGTACTGGAAAACCCGCGCGAGCAGGTCGAGCAGCCACGCGCCTACCTGCACCAGACCGCACGCAATATTGCCGTGGATGGTTTCCGGCGCGAGGACCGCCGCCAGGCCCTGGAGCTGGAAGCCTTCGACGAAGGCGTGGCCGCCAGTGGCGACCCCGAGGCCTACGTGCATGCGCTGGAGCTGGCCGACAGTGTCGAGCGGGCGCTGGCCGAACTGCCGCTCAATTGCCGGCAGGTGTTCATCTGGCAGAAGCTCGAAGGCCTGACCCAGGCCGAGATCGCCGAGCGCATGGGGTTGAGCAAGAACATGGTCGAAAAGTATATGATCCGCACGCTCCGGCATCTGCGTGAGCACCTGGATGTGTCGGCATGATGAGTCAGGAGACCTTTTCGATGAAACAGCACGGTACCGATACCGTCCGCGAGCAGGCGGCCGCGTGGTTCGCCCGGGTGCAGGATGCGCCTCGCGATGCCGGGCTGCAGGCGCAGCTGCACGCCTGGCTGGAAGGCGATGCACGGCACCGTGATGAGTACCAGCAGCTCGCCCGCCTGTGGCAGGCCACCGATTTCATCCCGCGCCAGCGCCTGGAAGCGCTGTGCCAGCCGGCCCCGGTACGCCAGTTGCCACGTCGGCGCTTCGTGCGCCAGGCCTTGGCCGCCAGCGTGGCCGCACTGGCGTTGGGCCTGGGCTGGGGCGGCTGGCACTACCAGCAACTGAATCACCAGGGCAGCTTGCAGACTGCCTTCAACGAACGCCGCCAGGTCGAACTGCCGGATGGTTCGCACCTTGAACTCAACGGCAGCACGCAAGTGCAGGTCGCTTTCAGCGCCGGCCAGCGGCATGTCCGGCTGATGGCGGGTGAGGTGATGTTCACCGTCGCCCACGACAGTGACAGGCCGTTCGTGGTCGACACCGCCCAGGGCAGCGTGACTGTCACCGGTACCCGTTTCGACGTCCGCCTGGACCCGGCCAGCACCCGCGTGGCGGTGGAGCAGGGCTCGGTGCGTGTGCAGGGCAAGGGCGCCTCGCTGGCGCAGCTCACGGCGGGCCAGGGCTCGCATATAGATGCACAAGGCCAGGTGGCGGCGCCCTATGCGGTGAATACCGGCGCCCTGACTGCCTGGCGCCAAGGCAGGCTGGTGTTCGACAACGCCACCCTGGCCGAGGTGGTGGCCGAAGCCTCGCGTTACCGCAGCCAGCCGCTGCGGGTCGCCCCCGGCAAAGTCGCCCAGCTGCGGCTGTCCAGCACCTTCAGCAGCGACGACACCGACGCGCTGCTGCGTGCCTTGCCGAGCATCCTGCCGGTGGCCATCAAGGCCCATGAAGATGGCTCGCGCGAAATAATCGCGAAATAGATTCAGGTTTTTCTCCGCTCGTTCGTCTTCCCCGCCAGCTGCAACTGCCAAGCATTTCCATTTGCATGCGGTTGGCGTTTATTCCGTATTCCAGGAAGTTTTGACGACGTGAACAACAACAAGCCCTTCCCACGCTTCCGCGCCCTGGCGCTGGCCCTGGCGGTCAGCGCCGTGGCCGTCAACAGCCAGGCCGCAGAGGCCGGCAGCACCATCCAGATCCAGGCCCAACCCTTGGCTTCGGCGCTGAACCAGCTGGGCCAGCAGACCAACCTGCAGCTGTTCTTCAGCCCCGAGCTGGTGGCCGGCAAGCAGGCCCCGGCGGTGTCCGGCCAGCTGGCGCCCGAGCAGGCGCTGCAGCAGCTGCTGCAAGGCAGCGGCCTGACCTACGAGATGTCCCAGGGCACCGTGGTGGTCAAGCCGGCCCAGGCCGATGGCACCCTCACCACCGGCAGCCTGGAGCTGGCGCCCACCGACATCAAGGTGGTGGGTGACTGGCTGGGCGATGCCCAGCAGAGCGTGGTGCAGAACCACCCCGGCGCGCGCACCGTGGTACGCCGCGAGGCGATGGTGGAGAAGGGCGCAATGAACGTGCGCGACGTGCTGCGCGGCATCCCGGGCGTGCAGGTGCAGGACTCCAACGGCACCGGCGGCAGCGACCTGTCGCTGAACGTGGGTGTTCGCGGCCTGACTTCGCGCTTGTCGCCACGCTCCACGGTGCTGATCGACGGCATCCCGGCCGCCTTCGCGCCCTATGGCCAGCCGCAGCTGTCGATGGCGCCGATTTCCTCGGGCAACCTCGACAGCATCGACGTGGTGCGTGGCGCCGGTTCCGTGCGTTATGGCCCGCAGAACGTCGGTGGGGTGATCAACTTCGTTACCCGGGCGATCCCGGAGAAGGCCTCGGCCGAGCTGTCCACCACCCTGGAAACCTCCCAGCATGGCGGCTGGAAACACACCGAGTCGGCCTTCGTCGGCGGCACGGCGGACAACGGCATGGGCGTGGCGCTGCTGTACACCGGGGTGAATGGCAACGGCTACCGTGAAAGCAACAACGGCAACGACATTGACGACGTCATCCTCAAGACCCACTGGGCGCCGACCGACGTTGACGAGTTCTGGCTCAACTTCCACTACTACGACGGCCGCGCCGACATGCCCGGCGGCCTGACCCAGGCGCAATACGACAGCAACCCGTACCAGTCGCTGCGCGACTACGACTACTTCGCCGGCCGGCGCAAGGACGTGTCGTTCAAGTGGCAGCGGCAGCTCGACGACGCCACCCAGTTCGAAGTGCTGACCTACTACACCGACAGCTTCCGCGGCAGCGCCATTGCCTCGCGCGACATGAAGACCCTGTCGTCGTACCCGCGCAACTACCACACCTTTGCCATCGAACCGCGGCTGTCGCGGATCTTCTTCGCCGGCCCGACCACCCAGGAAGTCAGCGTGGGCTACCGCTACCTGAAGGAAGCGATGCGTGAGCAGTCGACCCGCCTGGCGCTGATCGACAACGTGCCGACGCCGACCCCGGGCTCCGACGGCCATGTGTTCCAGGACCGCAGCGGTGGTACCGAGGCCAGTGCCTACTACATCGACGACAAGATCGACGTGGGTAACTGGACCATCACCCCGGGTATCCGCTTCGAGCATATCAACACCGACTGGCGCGACCGCCCGGTGCTCGGTGCCAACGGCCAGCCGGTGCCGGAGAAGAAACGCAGCATCACCAGCAACGAGCCACTGCCGGCGCTGAGCGTGATGTACCACATCTCCGATGCGTGGAAGGTGTTCGCCAACTACGAGACCTCGTTCGGCAGCCTGCAGTACTTCCAGCTGGGCCAGGGGGGGGCTGGCAACAGCACGGCCAATGGCCTGGAGCCGGAAAAGGCCAAGACCTACGAAATCGGTACCCGCTATGACAATGGTGGCTTTGCCGGTGAGCTGACGGCGTTCTACATCGACTTCGATGACGAACTGCAGTACATCAGCAACGACGTGGGCTGGACCAACCTCGGCGCGACCAAGCACCAGGGTATCGAGGCCTCGGTGCGCTATGACCTGGACGGGCTGGACCCGCGCCTGGAAGGGCTGTCGGTGAGCGGTGGCTATACCTATACCCGCGCTACTTATGAAGGGGACATTCCTGGCTTCGAGGGCCGTGACCTGCCGTTCTATTCACGCCAGGTGGCCACTGCCGGGGTGCGTTACGCGGTCAATCACTGGACCTGGAACCTGGATGCCTACGCCCAATCCAAGCAGCGCGCGCCGGGTACCGGGATCAATGCCGATGGCAGCTTCAACGGCGACTACATCACCGAGCCGAGTGCGGATGGGCAGTTTGGCGATATCCCGGGTTACGTGACCTGGCATGCCCGTGGCGGGTATGAGTTCGGGCCCCAGATGTCCAACCTGAAGCTGGCGGCGGGGGTGAGGAACCTGTTCGACAAGCAGTACTTCACCCGCTCCAGCGACAACAATGCCGGCATCTATGTGGGTGAGCCGCGGACCTTCTATGTGCAGGCCAGTGTAGGGTTCTGAGCCGAAATCGTCGGGGCCGCTATGCGGCCCATCGCCGGCAAGCGCGGCTCCCACAGGTACAGCGCCACCCCGTAGGCTTGTAGAGGACCTGTGGGAGCCGCGCTTGCCGGCGATGGGGCGCAAAGCGCCCCCAGGGATCAAGAAACCACCGCCTCAGCCGGCGACACGATGCTGGTCTTCGCCCCTCGCGAACGCCCCGAACTCAAATAAGCCGCAATCGACTCCTGCGTCACCTCGCCCAAGAACACCTGCTCGGCATCCAACACCGGCAGCCACGCCCGGTTGAACTCGTACATCCGCGACAACAGGATGCGCAAATGCTCATCATGCGACGCCGTGGCATTGAACGGCCGCAGGAAGTCGCCACAAGTCCCTTGCTGGCGATGCATGTCACGCCGGCGCACGTAGCCCAGCGCCTTGTTCTGCGCATCGGTCACCACCACGTAGCGGCGGTCGTGCTCGTCCAGCAGCTCCAGCGCATCGCTCACCGGCGTCTGCGGGCTCACCGATGGCGCGTTGTCTGCCGCATCCTCCGCACGTACCAGCAGCAGGCGCTTGAGGGTGCTGTCCTGGCCGACGAAGTTGCTGACGAAATCATCCGCCGGGTGCGCCAGCAAGGTGTCCGGGTGGTCCAGCTGCAACAGCTTGCCGGCGCGGAAGATGGCGATCTTGTCGCCCAGCTTGATCGCTTCGTCGATGTCATGGCTGACCATGATCACGGTCTTGTTCAAGGCCCGCTGCATCTCGAAGAACTCGTTCTGGATCATCTCGCGGTTGATCGGGTCGACCGCGCCGAATGGCTCGTCCATCAGCAGCACCGGCGCTTCCGCCGCCAAGGCGCGGATCACGCCGATACGCTGCTGCTGGCCGCCGGACAGCTCGCGCGGGTAGCGCTGCAGGTACTGCTTGGGCTCCAGCTTGATCATGTGCATCAGTTCGCGGGCGCGTTCATGGCACTTCTGTTTGTCCCAGCCGAGCAGGCGCGGCACCACGGTGATGTTCTCCTCGATGGTCATGTTGGGGAACAGGCCGATCTGCTGGATCACATAGCCGATGTGCCGGCGCAGGGTGACCTCGTCCAGCCCGGTGGTGTCTTCGCCATTGATGAACACCTGGCCGGAAGTGGGCGTGATCAGGCGGTTGATCATTTTCAGGGTAGTGCTCTTGCCGCAGCCCGAGGGGCCGAGGAACACGCAGATTTCCCCTTCGTTGACGGTGAGGCTTACCGAGTCGACGGCTTTGACGTCCTTGCCGTTGACGTTGAAGGTTTTGCTGAGGTTCTTCAGTTCGATCATGAGCGCAGTCCTTCTGGAGTCAGGGCACGTTGCAGGGTTTGCAGGAGCAGGTCGGCGATGATTGCCAGCAGGCTGACCAGCACGGCGCCGACCAGCAGCATCGACATGTCGCTGCGGCTGATGGAGGTGAGGATGAGTACGCCAAGGCCGCCGGCGCCGATGGTGGCGGCGATGGTCATCACGCCGATGTTCATCACCACGGCGGTGCGCACGCCGGCGAGGATCACCGGCACGGCGATGGGCAGTTCGACCATGCGCAGGCGCTGGCCGAAGGTCATGCCGATGCCGCGCGCGGCTTCACGGATGCCGGGCTCGACGTTGGTCAGGGCCAGGTAGGTGTTGCGCATGATCGGTAGCAGTGAGTAGAGAAACACCGCAGTGATCGCCGGCAGCGGCCCGAGGCCCTGGCCGAACTTGGAGTAGAACGGCAGAAGCAGGCCGAACAGGGCGATCGAGGGGATGGTCAGCAACACCGTGGCGCTGGCCTGCAATGGGGCGGCGACGGCCGGGAAGCGGGTCATGAGGATGCCCAGCGGTACGCCGACGACGATCGCCAGGCCCACGGCGACGCCGACCAGCATGATGTGCTGCCAGGTAAGTTGCAGCACCTGGGCCCAGTCCAGGTGGTTGAAGGTATCGATCAGGTTCATGGCTGGCCCTCTCTGTTCAGTGGGTGCTCACGCAGGAAGGTGGCGGCCACGGCAGTCGGGTTCTGGTGCTCGACATCGACCTTGGCGTTGAGCTGGCGCATGGTTGCGTCATCCAGCTGTTCGGCCAGTGGCTTGAGCAGGCCGGCCAGCTGCGGGTTGGCGTCGAGCACGGCTTTGCGCACCACCGGCGCGGCGGTGTAGTCGGGGAAGTAGTGCTTGTCGTCCTCCAGCAGCTTGAGGTCGAAGGCGTTCAGGCGGCCGTCGGTGGTGTACACCAGCCCGGCGAACACCTGGTTGTTGCGCATCGCGGTGTACACCAGGCCGCCGTCCATCTGGCGGATGTTGCGGCGGTCCAGCGGCAGGCCGTACATCTCGCGCAGGCCGACCAGGCCATCGGGGCGGTTGGCGAACTCGGTGTCCAGCGCCACCAGGTGGTTGCGGTGGCTTTCGTCACGCAGTACCTGGTTGAGGTCGCTGATGGTGTTGACCTGCGGATAGGCCTCGGCTACCTGCTTGGGCAAGCCCAGGGCGTAGGTGTTGCTGAACTTCGATGGGGTCAGCCAGATCAGGTCCTTCTTGGCATCCAGCGCCTTGACCCTGGCGAAGGTTGCCTCGGCACTGGGCATGCGCTCGTCGATATGGTTGTACGACACCAGCGACACGCCGGTGTATTCCCACATCAGGTCGAGCTGGCCGGTTTCCTGGGCCTGGCGCGCGATATTGCTGCCAAGGCCGGTGGTGACGCGCACGTCATAGCCGTTGGCGCGCAGGTATTGCGCGGTGATTTCGGCGAGTACGGTCTGTTCGGTGAACACCCGCGCGCCGATGCGGATCAGTGGTTTGTCCGCCGCCTGGGCAAATCCTGCGAACAGCAGGGCCGCGCCCAGCAGCAAGGCGATTCTCTTGTTCATACGTTCCCTATCTTTATTGGGCCAGGCCACGTTCCAGCCAGCGCTTGCTGGAGAAACTCACCGCCGCGTCCAGCGCCAGCGCCAGCAGTGCGGTGCAGGCGGCACCCAGCAGCAGCTGTGGCTGGTTGTTCAGGGCGATGCCGGGGAAGATCAGGCTGCCCAGGCTGTTGGCGCCAATCAGGAACGCCAGCGGTGCGGTGCCGACGTTCAGCGCCAGGGCCACGCGCACACCGCCAACGATGATCGGCACGGCGTTGGGCAGCTCTACCTGCCAGAGTTGCTGGCGCGGAGTCATGCCGATGCCGGTGGCGGCTTCCTTGAGCGAGGCGGGGACGTTTTTCAGGCCCTCGTAGGTGTTGCGCACGATGGGCAGGAGGGAGGCGAGGAACAGCGCGAAGATCGCGGGCCCGGCGCCGATGCCCAGGATACTCAGGGCGATGGCCAGAACGGCCAGGGGAGGGATGGTGTTGCCAACGTTGAACAACTGCATGAAGCGCTCGGCTTTGTCGACCCGGTGCGGTCGACTTAACGCAATGCCGGCGGGGATGCCCACGGCCAGCGCCGCCGCCATCGAAGCCAGCACCAGTACCAGGTGCGCTTGCAGGTAGAACCCAAGATCGTCGCGATACCGCGCGATCGTGTCGATGCCGATCCAGTGGACCAGCAGGGCCAGGATGACGAGCACGGCGGCCCATCCCAACAGCCCTTTTCCGTAGCGTTCAGCCACAGGCGGACTCCTTGTGTAGTCGGCGAGCACACTTCTTGGTTGCCGGCCAGTCCTGGCGGCGGGTGGTGTGTTCGCGAGTAGCAGCGTGACGCACGCCGAAGGCTGCGATCAGGCCATGAGCCGAACCCCGTCGGGCCCGAAAAAGCTGATGAAACCAGCTCCCCAACCGAAGCGGGTTGCAGGGGAGTGGACGTCTCCGTGGGTGTAAAGGTTCCCATCTGGGGCGGCATTTGGCCAGCGTTAATCACTGGTTTGTCGGAAACTTGACGAGAAAAAGCAGCGGGTTAGTGCTCTGTAGGCGTTGAAATAACTGCTCTTGGGCCATTTGTCGTGATAAGTGGCTAGTTGTTGAATTTGTGGTGGCAGTGCCGGCCCTTTCGCGGGCTCGCCCGCTCCCACAGGGATCTCCACTGCTGTTCAGGCCTGTGCAGTGCCTGTGGGAGCGGGCGTGCCCGCGAAAGGGCCGGAACAGGCACCGCCGGTTCAGCAAGTTTTGGTCCCGGCCCAACTTCAGGTATGATATCGCCCCTTTTAAATCCCCCAGTCAGGCGATTTCCCATGACCAACCAGGCCGCCGAAGTCGCGAAGCGCCGCACTTTCGCAATCATTTCCCACCCCGACGCCGGTAAGACCACCATCACCGAGAAGCTGCTGCTGATGGGCAAGGCCATTGCCGTCGCCGGTACCGTGAAGTCGCGCAAGTCCGACCGCCACGCCACCTCCGACTGGATGGAAATGGAGAAGCAGCGCGGCATCTCCATCACCACCTCGGTGATGCAGTTCCCGTACCGCGAGCACATGATCAACCTGCTCGACACCCCCGGCCACGAAGACTTCTCGGAAGACACCTACCGCACCCTGACCGCGGTGGACTCGGCGCTGATGGTGCTCGACGGCGGTAAAGGTGTAGAGCCACGTACCATCGCCCTGATGGACGTGTGCCGCCTGCGCGACACGCCGATCGTCAGCTTCATCAACAAACTCGACCGCGACATCCGCGACCCGATCGAGCTGCTGGACGAGATCGAAGCCGTGCTGAAGATCAAGGCCGCGCCGATCACCTGGCCGATCGGTTGCTACCGCGACTTCAAGGGCGTGTACCACCTGACCGGTGACTACATCGTGGTGTACACCCCGGGCCACGGCCACGAGCGCACCGAAGCCAAGATCATCCAGAAGCTGGACTCCGACGAGGCCCGTGCACACCTGGGCGACCAGTACGATTCGTTCGTCGAACAGCTGGAGCTGGTGCAGGGCGCCTGCCACGAGTTCAACCAGGAAGAGTTCATCAACGGCCAGCTGACCCCGGTGTTCTTCGGTACCGCGCTGGGCAACTTCGGTGTCGACCATGTGCTTGACGCCGTCGTCGACTGGGCGCCGCGCCCGCTGGGCCGTGTTGCCCACGAGCGCACCGTGGAGCCTGTGGAAGAGAAGTTCACCGGTTTCGTGTTCAAGATCCAGGCGAACATGGACCCGAAACACCGCGACCGCATCGCCTTCATGCGTATCTGCTCGGGCAAGTACGAGAAGGGCATGAAGATGCGCCACGTGCGGATCAACAAGGACCTGCGTATCGGCGATGCGCTGACCTTCTTCTCCTCCGAGCGCGAGCAGCTGGAAGAGGCCTATGCCGGCGACATCATCGGCCTGCACAACCACGGCACCATCCAGATCGGCGACACCTTCACCGAAGGCGAGGCGCTGGGCTTCACCGGTATCCCGCACTTCGCCCCGGAGCTGTTCCGCCGCGTGCGCCTGAAGGACCCGCTGAAATCCAAGCAGCTGCGCCAGGGCCTGCAACAGCTGGCCGAAGAAGGTGCTACCCAGGTGTTCTTCCCAGAGCGCAGCAACGACATCATCCTCGGTGCAGTCGGTGTGCTGCAGTTCGACGTGGTCGCCAGCCGCCTGAAGGAAGAGTACAAGGTCGAGTGCGCCTACGAGCCGATCACCGTATGGTCGGCCCGCTGGATCGGCTGTGACGACAAGAAGAAGCTCGAGGAATTCCAGAACAAGGCCATGGAGAACCTGGCCATCGACGGTGGCGGGCATCTGACCTACCTGGCGCCGACCCGGGTCAACCTGTCGCTGATGGAAGAGCGCTGGCCAGACATCAAGTTCCGCGCTACCCGCGAGCACCACTGATCCTCGAGGCCAGATCAGAACTTTGTGTTGTCTGATCTGGCCCTATCGCCGGCAAGCCAGCTCCCACAGGAATCTCCACAGCCCTGAAGCTTTGTGCTGTTCCATTCCAAATGGATGTCCACAGCTATCAAGGCTTGTGCAGTCCCTGTGGGAGCTGGCTTGCCGGCGATGAGGCCAGTGAAACGACACAGGTCTCAATTCCCTGCCTTGATACTGGTCCAGATCCTCGTCCGAATGCGGTCGATCTTGGCCGGCATCGCCTCCAGCGCATACAGCTTGCCCATTACTTCCTCGCTCGGGTAAATCATCGTATTACCCTTCATCGCCGGATCCACCAGCCCGTCCGCCTCGAGGTTGCCGTTGGCGTACTGCACATGGTTGCTGATGTTGGCCATCACCTCCGGCTGAAGCAGGTAGTTCATGTAGGCATACCCGGCCTTCTCATCCGGTGCATCGGCCGGCATGGCAACCATGTCGAACCACATCGGTGCGCCTTCCCTGGGTATCGAATACCCCACGTTCACCCCGTTCTTCGCCTCCTCGGCACGATTCTTCGCCTGCAGCACATCCCCCGAGAAACCCACCACCACGCAGATATCGCCGTTAGCCAGATCGCCGGTGTACTTCGATGAGTGGAAGTAGCTGATGTATGACCGCACCTGCATCAGCAGCGCCTTGGCCTTGTCGTAGTCCGCCGGGTTCTGGCTGTGGTGCGGCAGGCCCAAGTAGTGCAGGGCGATTGGTAACAGCTCAGGGCCGTTGTCCAGCACGGCGACGCCGCAGCTTTTCAGCTTGCTCATGTACTCAGGCTTGAAGATCAGGTCCCACGAGTTTATTGGCGCGCTGTCGCCGAGCACCGCCTTGACCTTGTCGACGTTGTAGCCGATGCCGGTGCTGCCCCACAGATACGGGAAGCCGTATTGGTTACCCGGGTCATTGACCTCCAGTGCCTTGAGCAACACTGGGTTGAGATTGTGCCAGTTGGGCAACTGCGACTTGTCCAGCTGCTTCAGGGCTTTGCCCTGGATTTGACGGGCCATGAAGTGGTTGGACGGGAACACCACGTCGTAGCCGGAGTTGCCGGTCATCAGCTTGCCGTCGAGGGTTTCGTTGCTGTCGTAAACGTCGTAGGTGGGCACGATACCGCTGGCTTGCTGGAAGTTCTTCAGTGTGTCGGGGGCAACGTAGCTGGACCAGTTGTAGATCTTCACCGTTTCGGCGGCACCGGCCACGCTGGCGGCCAGCATCAGGGGGGCGAGAAGGAGCGTGCGCATGTCGGGGTTACCTTGCTTTGTGTGTTGTTATCGAAGGCAGGCGATCAGCGGATCAGAAAATAAGGACGTAGGTCTTGCGCACGGTCTCCTGGATGTCCCAGGTGCCTGTGCTGTTGGCCGGTAGCATCAGTGCGTCTCCGGCTTCTATGAGCAGGGGCTCGCCACCGTCGGGGGTGAAGGTGCAGCGGCCCTTGATGAAATGGCAGAACTCCTGCTGCACGATCTGCCGCCGCCAGCGCCCGGGGGTGCACTCCCAGATGCCGGTTTCGACGCCGTCGCTGCGTTCCACGCAGGTGACCGAAGTCACTGCAACTGGGTCGCCAAGCGGCACCGCGACCGGGTTGGAGCTGTCGAGCACGGCGCTGTCGGTGTTCTTGAAATGGGTGATGCTCATGACCGTTTAATCCTGTGTCGGGGAGTGGAAAAGTCAGCGCATGAAGCCTTCCATGAAGTCCGCCAGATTGCTGGCAAGGCGCCGCCTCCACGGCGCGCTGGCGGGGTTGGCGAGGGTCCGGTCCTCGTGGACGAAGCTCTGGATGATCGCGTTGTAGCCCAGCCAGCGGCAGGGCTCGGGTGGCCAACTGGCCAGGCTTGAAAGCGGGCGGTTGTCGAGTACCCAGGGTTGCGCGGTCAGTTCGTTGTGCTGATTGAGGATCAGCGCCGCCAGGGTGCGCCCGCCCAGGTTGGTGGCGCCGACGCCTTCGCCGCCGTAGCCGCCCGCCAGGGCGATGCCGCGTTGACGGTCGCAGAGCATGTGCGGGCGGAAGCGCCGCGCCATGCCCAGGTTGCCGCCCCAGGAATGGGTGATACGCACGTGCTTCAGCTGCGGGAACAACTCGCTGAACAGGTAGCGGCGCAGCTCGATTTCCTGTTCGTCGAGGTTGAAGTTTTCGCGCAGGCGGCCACCGAAGCGGTAGCCGCCACGGGCGCCGAATACCAGGCGGTTGTCGGCGGTGCGCTGGCCGTAGGTGACCTGGCGGCTGCTTTCGCTGAACGCCTGGCCCTGGTTCAGGCCGATCTGTTGCCAGGTGGCCTCCGGCAGTGGTTCGGTGGCCACCAACAGGCTCTGTACCGGCAGCTGATGTTTGCCCAGTGGCGGCAGGCTGGCGGCGTAGCCCTCCACGGCGGGTACCATCCATTGGCAACGGATGCGCGCCAACGGGGTACGCACCTCACCCGGCTGCCAGTCGATGGCTGGGGTGTTTTCGTAGATGGGTACGCCCAGCGCTTCTACCGCCCGGGCCAGGCCACGCGCCAGCTTGGCGGGTTGGATGGTTGCGGTGTGCGGGCTGTAGATGGCGCCATAGGCGTTGCTGACCCGCAACTGAGCGTCAAGCTGTTCGGGGCGCAGCCAGCGGTAGTCATCCTCGGTCATGCCTTGGCGATAAAGGTCGTCGAGGTAGGCGCGCAGGCTGCGCTCCTGTTCCGGGTAGCGCGCGGCGCAGTACAGCACGCCGCCTTTGCGGTAGTCGCAGTCGATGCTCTCGCGATGCAGCACGCGGTGTACTTCATCGGGAATGCCATGCAGCAGGTCGATGCTGGCGCGGCGCTGTTGCGGCGACAGGGTGGCCAGCAGGCGGTCTTCGCCGAGCAGGTTGCCCATCAGCCAGCCGCCGTTGCGCCCCGAGGCGCCGAAGCCGGCGATGTTGGCGTCGATTACCGCGATGTTCAACTGTGGCGCCTGGCGCTTGAGGTAGTAGGCGCTCCACAGGCCGGTGTAGCCAGCGCCGATGATGCACACATCCGCGTCCAGGTCCTCGCGCAGGGCCGGGCGGGCGCACAACGGCTCGTCGAGCTGGTCCATCCACAGGCTGAGCGTGCGCAGGGGTTGCATCGGGTTCGGCTCCACATCCGTCAAGGTCTGTGGGCGATCCTAGTGGTGTCGACGGGCGGCTGTCCTACGTGCGTGCACGCAGGGAAATTTGCTTCAGGTACGCCTTGGGCGTAAGCCCGGTGTGTTCGCGAAAACACTTGTAGAACGCCGACAACGAGTTGAAACCGGCATTGAACGCCAGCTCGTCGATCGTGGCTTCGATGCTGTCGTCGTCGAGGCTGGCCATCAGGTGCTGCAGGCGGGCCTGGTTGACGTAGCGGTAGAAGCTTTGCCCGAGCACCTGGTTGAGCAGGTAGGAGATCTGGTTGCGGCTGTAGCCGCTGGCGTCGGCCACCTGCTGCAGGTCCAGCTCCGGGTCCAGGTAGGGGCGCTGGCGCTGGAAGTAGTGTTCCAGGTCCTGGGCCATGGTCGACAGCTGTCGGGGTGACAGGCCCAGGCGGCTGGTGGCCGGGCGCGGGCCGCTGCTGGCATGGCCACTGCTGCTCCGGCGGACCAGCGTGGCGTATTCGTTGACCTGCCAGATCAGGCCGCCCTTCACGGTAATCGCCTCGCTGGACTGGAACGCCACCAGACCGTCGCCGCCTTGGACCGTGACCTGGTACTGGATGAACGCGGTACAGCCGTCGACGCGGATGCGGTCGCTGTGCACGATATCTTCGCCGGCTTCATGGGGCAGGCAGGCGCGTACGTAGTCACGCAGTTCCTGGTAGCCGAGCACGCGGTTCTGGAAGAAGTCGTGGTACTGGATGTCGGGGTGGTAGAGCGCCATGACGCCGTCGAGGTCGCGGTGCTTCCAGCACAGGTGGTAGCGCAGCACGGTGTCGGCGGTGAGCGGGGTCTGCTCGGGGCCGTCGGGGAGGGTGGTGGCGGTCATGAGCCTGATAGTGCATTGCAGAACACCCAGCTGCAAGGGTGCGGATCCGGCATATTGCACGGTTTTTTCAAGCGGCTTGGGGAGTAAGCCGTTGATTCGGTTGAGAGTGATTTTTTGACAGGGATGGCATGGCGAGTGCACCGGTCTGTTCAACATCGAACAAGGAGAAAGGCCATGCGCTCGATACTGCTCTGGATGATTGGGGTGCCGATTCCGGTGATTATCCTGATCTGGTTCTTCATGCATTGAGATTTTTGGGGCCGCTTTGCGGCCCATCGCGACACAAGGCCGCTCAGGAGATCGCGGTCCCTTGTAGGAGCGGCCTTGTGTCGCGATGGGCTGCAACGCAGCCCCGGCTATCTAAAGGCTAAAGAAACTGCTCGGCATAGTGACAAGCCACTTGCCGCGTACTCACCTGCCGCAACGCCGGCACCTCCTTGGCACACCGCTCGGTCGCATACGGGCAGCGCTTGTGAAACGCACACCCATCCGGCGGGTTCAGCGGGTTGGGCAACTCCCCGGCAATACGGATCTTCGGCTTCAAAGGGTCCGGGTGAATCGCCGGCGTCGCCGACAGCAGCGCCTGGGTATACGGGTGCAACGGCCTTTCGTAGATATCTTCTTTCGGCCCCATCTCCGCAGGCCGGCCGAGGTACATCACCAGCACCTGATCGGCCACATGCCGCACCACCGCCAGGTTGTGCGAGATGAACACGTAGGCGGTGTTGAACTCCTTCTGCAAATCCATGAACAGGTTCAGCACCTGGGCCTGGATCGACACGTCCAGTGCCGAGGTCGGCTCGTCCGCCACCAGCACCTTGGGCTGCAGCATCATTGCCCGGGCCAGGGCGATACGCTGGCGCTGGCCACCGGAGAACATGTGCGGGTAGCGCTGGTAATGCTCGGGGCGCAGGCCGACCTGTTCCATCATCTTCTGCACCTTTTCTCGCCGCTCGGCCTTGCTCAGCGAGGTGTTGATCAGCAGCGGCTCGGCCAGCTGGTCACCAATCTTCTGCCGTGGGTTGAGCGAGGCGTAGGGGCTCTGGAACACCATCTGTACGTCGCGGCGCAGTTGCTTGCGCTCGCTCTTGCTGGCGCCTTTCACTTCGGTGCCGGCAATTTGCAGCGAGCCGGACGACGGCTCTTCGATCAGGGTCAGTGCGCGGGCCAGGGTCGACTTGCCGCAGCCGGACTCGCCGACCACGGCCAGGGTCTTGCCGGCCTCCAGTTCGAACGACACGCCATTCAGCGCGCGGACCAGGGCGTGGCCCTTGAACAGCCCGCGGGAGACTTCGTAATGCCGGGTCAGCTCCCGGGCGGATAGAACGACGGCCATCACGCCACCTCCTGGTTCAGCGGGTAGAAGCAACGCACCAAGCCATGGGCCTGGGGATCGAGGGGCGGGCGCTGGCGCCGGCAGTTGTCCTGCACGTACGGGCAGCGCGGTGACAGCAGGCAACCCACGGGGCGGTCGTAGCGGCCGGGGACGATGCCGGGCAGGGTGGCCAGGCGTTCGGCACCGATGCTGTGCTCGGGGATCGCCGCCAGCAACGCTTCGCTGTAGGGGTGGGCGGGCACGTCGAACAGCTCCGGCACCTGGCCCACTTCCACGGCCTGGCCGGCGTACATCACGCACACCCGCCTGGCCGTTTCGGCGACCACGGCGAGGTCGTGGGTGATCAGGATGAGCGCCATGTTGCGCTCCTTCTGCAGGTTGACCAGCAGCTCCATGATCTGCGCCTGGATGGTCACGTCCAGCGCAGTGGTGGGTTCGTCGGCAATCAGCAGCTTGGGCTCGCCGGCAATCGCCATGGCAATCGCCACGCGCTGGCTCATGCCGCCGGACAGCTGGTGCGGGTAGGCGTCCAGGCGGCTTTCCGCAGCCGGGATCTCGACCTTTTTCAGCAGCTCCAGGGCACGCTGGCGCGCGGCCTTGCCCTTCAGGCCCAGGTGCTGGCGCAGCACTTCCTCGATCTGGTAGCCCACGGTGTAGCTGGGGTTGAGCGCGGTCATCGGGTCCTGGAAGACCATGGCGATGTCCTTGCCCACCACCTTGCGTCGCTGGCGACCGCTGAGCTTGAGCATGTCGGTGCCGTCGAAGGTGAGCGAGTCGGCGGTGATGCGCCCGGGGGCGTCGATCAGGCCCATCAGGGCCATCATGGTCACGGACTTGCCCGAGCCGGATTCGCCGACGATGGCCAGGATCTCGCCGGCCTCCACCGTAAGGTCCAGGCCATCGACCACCGGTACCGCATTGGCGTCGCCGAAGCGCACGTTCAGGTTGTTGATCTGCAACAGTGACATGGCGTTCTCCTCAGGCGGCGTTCTTGAGTTTCGGGTCCAGCGCATCGCGCAGGCCGTCGCCCATCAGGTTGATTGCCAGCACACTGAGCAGAATGGTCAGGCCGGGCAGGCTCACCACCCACCAGGCGCGCTCGATGTAGTCACGGGCCGAAGCCAGCATGGTGCCCCACTCCGGGGTCGGCGGCTGTACGCCAAGGCCAAGGAAGCCCAGGGCGGCGGCGTCGAGGATGGCCGAGGAGAAGCTGAGGGTGGCCTGCACGATCAGCGGTGCCATGCAGTTGGGCAGCACGGTGACGAACATCAGCCGTGGCAGCCCGGCACCGGCCAGGCGTGCGGCGGTGACGTAGTCGCGGTTCAGCTCGCCCATCACGGCGGCGCGGGTCAGGCGCACGTAGGATGGCAACGACACAATGGCGATGGCGATCACGGTGTTGATCAGGCCTGGGCCGAGGATGGCGACGATGGCCACTGCCAGCAGCAGCGAGGGCAGGGCCAGCATCACGTCCATCAGGCGCATGATCGACGGGCCGAGCAGTTGTGGGAAGAAACCGGCCAGCAGGCCCAGCAGGATGCCAGGGATCAGCGACATCACCACCGACGACAGGCCGATCAGCAGCGACAGCCGCGCGCCCTGGATCAGCCGCGAAAGCAGGTCGCGGCCCAGTTCGTCGGTGCCGAGGATGAACTGCCAGCTGCCACCTTCGAGCCACACCGGTGGGGTCAGCAGGAATTCACGGTACTGCTCGCTCGGGTCATGCGGGGCGACCCATGGCGCGAACAGCGCGCAGAACACTACCAGGCACATGAAGGCCAGGCCCATCACCGCGCCTTTGTTGCGGGCGAAGGCTTGCCAGAATTCTTTGTATGGCGAGGGGTAGAGCAGGCTCTGGTCCACCGGGCTGACCGGTGTGACGGATTTCGGAATCGGGCTAGTCATGGCGAAGGCCTCAGCGCTGATGACGGATGCGTGGGTTGGCCAGGCCGTAGAGGATATCCACGACGAAGTTGACCAGGATCACCAGGCAGGCGATCAACAGGATGCCGTTCTGGACCACGGGGTAGTCACGGGCACCGATGGCTTCGATCAGCCACTTGCCGATGCCCGGCCAGGAAAAGATGGTTTCGGTCAGCACCGCACCGGCCAGCAACGTGCCGACCTGCAGGCCGAATACGGTCAGTACCGGGATCAGCGCGTTGCGCAGGCCGTGCACGAACACCACGCGGGCCGGCGACAGGCCTTTGGCGCGGGCGGTGCGGATGTAGTCCTCGCGCAGCACTTCGAGCATCGACGAGCGGGTCATGCGGGCAATCACCGCCAGCGGGATGGTGCCCAGCACGATGGCCGGCAGGATCAGGTGCATCACCGCGTCCTTGAACGCGCCTTCCTCGTCGCTGAGCAGGGTGTCGATGAGCATGAAGCCGGTCTTCGGCTCGATGTCGTAGAGCAGGTCGATGCGCCCGGACACCGGGGTCCAGCCCAGGCTTACCGAGAAGAACATGATCAGGATCAGGCCCCACCAGAAGATCGGCATCGAGTAACCGGCCAGGGAAATGCCCATCACCCCGTGGTCGAACAGCGATCCGCGCTTGAGCGCGGCGATCACCCCGGCCAGCAGGCCGACGATGCCGGCGAACAACAGGGCGGCAAAGGCAAGTTCCAGGGTGGCCGGGAACAGGGTGAGGAACTCGCTCCACACGCTCTCGCGGGTGCGCAGCGATTCACCGAGGTCACCCTGGGCCAGCTTGCCGACGTAGTCCAGGTACTGGACCGGCAGCGGCTTGTTCAGGCCCAGGCGCTCCATGGCCTGGGCATGCATTTCGGGGTCGACCCTGCGCTCGCCCATCATCACTTCCACCGGGTCGCCGGGGATCAGGCGTATGAGCGCGAAGGTCAGCAAGGTGATACCGAAAAAGGTCGGTATCAGCAGGCCAAGGCGCCGGGCAATAAAGCTCAACATTGTCTGGGTTACCTCATCAGGCCGTGCGGCTAGCAGCACGCTACGGGGTGCCGCCGGTCCCCGTGTGGGTTGCCGGCGGTCGTTGTTGTTCTACTTCACCTTGGTGGTGGCGAAGTTGTTGTTGGTCAGAGGGCTGACTATGTAGCCCTCCACGTTGTCACGCATGGCCGTGAACACCTTCGGGTGAGCCATGCTGATCCAGGGTTGGTCATCATCGTACACCTTCAATGCCTCGCTATAGAGCCTTGCGCGCTCGTCGTTGTCGATCACCTCGCGGGCCCGGCTGATCAGGTCCTGGAATTGCGGGTTGCACCAGCGGGCGTAGTTCTCGCCGCTCTTGACGGCATCGCAACTGAGCAGGGGGCTGAGGAAGTTGTCCGGGTCGCCGTTGTCACCCGCCCAGCCCGTGGACACCAGGTCGGCTTCGCCCTTCTTGGCCCGGCGCAGCATTTCGGCCCATTCCATCACGCGGATATCCAGCTTCAGGCCTATCTGCTTGAGGTCGGCTTGCAGCATCTCGGCGGACAACCGCGGATTGGGGTTGGTCGGGCCGCCACCGTTGCGGGTGAACAGGGTGATCACTGTGCCTTCCGGCACCCCGGCTTCCTTGAGCAGTTCACGGGCCTTGGCCAAGTCGCGGGGCGGGTTCCTGTTCTCTCTGTTGTAACCGATCATGCTCGGGGGGTACGGGTTCACCCCCACCTGAGCGTTACCTTTGCCGAACAGCTGGTCGACATGGGTCTGGCGGTCGAAGGCCATGTTGATGGCTTTGCGCACGCGCACATCGCTCAGGTACTTGTGCTGGGTATTCATCGAGATGTAGCCGGTGACCAGAGCTTCGGTCTCGGCCACCTTTAGCGTGGGGTCTGCCTTGATCGACGGCACATCCTCCGGCTTTGGGTACAACGCGACCTGGCATTCATTGGCACGAAGCTTCTGCAAGCGCACATTGCTGTCGGTGGCAATAGCGAATATCAGGGCGTCGGCTGGTGGCTTGCCGCGGAAGTAGTCCGGGTTGGGCTTGAAGCGGACCTGGGCGTCTTTGTTATAGCGCTGGAAGATGAACGGGCCGGTGCCGATCGGTTTGCTGTTCAGCTCGGCGGTCTTGCCGGCCTTGAGCAACTGGTCGCCGTATTCGGCGGAGTAGATCGAGGTGAAGCCCATGGCCATGTCCCGCAGGAACGGTGCCTCGGGGCGGGTTAGGGTGATCACTACGGTGTGATCGTCGGTCTTGTCCACCGACTTGAGCAGGCTCTTGAATGCCATGCTTTCGAAGTACGGGTAGCCGACACTGGTCTTGTCGTGCCATGGGTGCGCCGGGTCGAGCTGGCGGCGCAGGCTCCACAGCACGTCATCGGCGTTGAATTCGCGAGTGGGCTTGAAGTAGTCGGTGCTGTGGAATTTCACTCCTCGGCGCAGGTGGAAGGTGTAGGTCAGTCCGTCCGGCGAGATGTCCCAGCCTTCGGCCAGGGCCGGCTGGACGTCGGTGGTACCAGGCTTGAAGTCGACCAGGCGGTTGAACAGCGTTTCGGAAGCAGCATCGAAAGTGACTGCTGTTGTGTACTGGACAACGTCGAACCCTTCCGGGCTGGCCTCGGTGCACACTACCAGCGGCTTGGCTGCCAGCTGCGTGGCGCTGCCCAGTACCAGCGCTGCCAGGGCGAGGCGTAGCGGTAGCGATTTCATGAAAGCTCTCTGCATGGGTGGACTCCCTGCTTGCATTGATTCCAGCGTAGCCGCCACGACCCGCAGCGAAGCAGGCCGTGGCGCCGGCGGTCAGAGAATGTTGAATGGAATGGTGGTAACCACCCGGAACTCATCCAGGCTGCCATCGCCCTGGGCCTTGCTGGCGCGGTGCGCGGTGTAGGTGGCACGGATGCTGGTGTCTTTCAGCGGCCCGCTCTGTACCGCGTAGCTGGTGCCGAAGCCCCACTCGTAGTGGGTTTCGCCATCCAGGCCGTTCACGTCGTAGGCGGTGCCGCGGTAATGGGTACCATCGATGCCCCAGCCGCGGGCGTTGTACAGGTTGAACTTCAGGCCTGGCACCCCGTACGGCGCCATGTTCAGCACGTAGGAAATCTGCAGCGATTTTTCGTTGGGGCCGTTGAAGTCCGACAGCAGCGAGTTGGCCAGGTAGATGCCGTTGGTTTCGTGCAGGTAGTCGAAGTACTCGTTGCCGTTGACCTGCTGCCAGGAGGCGCTGAGGGTGTGGGCCTGGTGGGTCAGGCCGAACGACAGGCTGTAGGTGTCGTTGTCGATCTCGCCCATCTTCTTGCTGCCGGCGTCGACGGTCTTGTAGTAGTTCAGGCCGGTGCTCAGGCTGAGCACTGCGCTGTCGCCGAGCACGTGGTTGGCGCCGAAGTAGTACTGGTTCCAGAAGTCGTCGACCTTGGTGGCGTACAGGCTGGTGCTCAGGCTCTTGAACGGCTGGTAGTTGATGCCGGCGGTGCTGGCGCGGTCGGTTTCCACGCCAGTGGCACTGTACTCGGTGCGGAACTTGCTGAGGCTCTGTTCGGTACGTGGCGAGACGCGGTCGAAGGTGCCCAGGTCGAAGCTCAGGTTGTCGAATTCGGCACTGTGCAAAAACGCGCCCTGGAAGCTCGAGGGCAGGGCGCGGTTGCCGATGTAGGCAATCATCGGCGTGTCCACCGATTGGCGGCCGACGGTGAGGGTGGTGTTGGACACCCGCGCCTTGACGTTGGCCAGGCCCATCTTGCTCCACTGGCCGACCGGGTCGCCGTCGCTGTGGGTCAGGGTGCGGTTGTTGGGGCCGGCGACGTCCTCGCGGTTCTGCAGCAGGGCGATGGCATTGTAGCCGGCGGCTTCGACGGCGAAGCCGACGGTGCCCTGGGTGAAGCCGGAGCTGTAGTTGAGGATGGTGCCCTGCACCCAGTTCTCGCGGCTGTGGGTGTCGTGGCGGGTGCCGTCGCTCTTGTAGTACTTCCACAGCGGGGCGCGTGCGGCGCGCTCGCGGGCGTACCAGTTGCGGGTGCTGCCGGACAGGCTCTGGCCGTCGACGAAGCCGCTGGCCTGCTCCTGCTCGCTGCTGCCTTTGAGGGTGATGGGCACGTATTCCTGGCTTTGCGGGTCGGCCTGGGTCACGGTGGATAAGGCACTGATGGATAACGCCAGTGCGGTCAAGGTGAATAGTCTCAAGGTTAAAGCTCCCTTTCTGTTCTTCTAGTTATTGCCTGGCCTTGTGGGCCGGGCTTCTTGCTGCGGTGTTGCCAGGGTTGCCCGGGGTCACCGGGCAGAATCGGGGCGTTGTGTTGGCTGTGCCGGCCTCTTCGCGGGCGCGCCCGCTCCCACAGGTTTCGTGAACCTGAGGAGAACCCTGTGGGAGCGGGTTTACCCGCGAAGAGGCCGGTACCGGCTAATGCTCAATTAACACTCACACCGGAAAAGTCGTTGCGCCCGAACGGGCTGACCTTGAACTCGGAAACCTTGACGCTGAGCGGTTGGTTGACCGTGGAGTGCGCCACCGGGGTAATCGGCACCTGTTGCTTGAGCCGCTGCTGGGCCTGCTGGTACAGGGCGGTGCGCTGTGTGCGGTCGGTGACCTGCTTGGCCTGCTTGACCAGGCTGTCGTACTGCGGATCGCACCACAGCGAGTAGTTGTTGCTGCCGATGGCATCGCAGTTGTAGAGGGTGCCCAGCCAGTTGTCCGGGTCACCGTTGTCCCCGGTCCAGCCGATCAGGGCGATATCGTGCTCGCCGCTTTTCATGCGCTTGAGGTACTCGCCCCATTCGTAGCTGACAATGCGCACCTTGAAGCCGAGCTTGCTCCAGTCGGCCTGGAGCATTTCCGCCATCAGCTTGGCGTTGGGGTTGTACGGGCGCTGCACCGGCATGGCCCACAGGGTGATCTCGGTGCCCGGCTTGACCCCGGCCTGCTGCAGTAGCTGCTTGGCCTTTTCCGGGTCGAAGGGCGCGTCCTTGATGCTGTCGTCATAGGACCACTGGGTCGGCGGCATGGCGTTGACTGCCAGCTGGCCGGAATCCTGGTACACGGCCTGGATGATCGCCTGCTTGTTCACTGCCATGTCCATCGCCTGGCGCACTTCCAGGCGGTCGAACGGTGGGTGTTGGGTGTTGTAGGCGATATAGCCAAGGTTGAAGCCAGGTTGCTGCAGCACCTGCAGTTTGCTGTCGGCCTTGAGCGCCGGCAGGTCGGCGGGGCGCGGGTGCAGGGTGACCTGGCATTCGTTGCGGCGCAGCTTCTGGATACGCACCGAAGGGTCGATGTTGATCGAGAACACCAGGTTGTCGATCTTCACGTCCTGCGGTGACCAATAGGCCTTGTTGCCCTTGTAGCGGATCTGCGAATCCTTCTGATAACGCTGGAACACGAACGGGCCGGTGCCGATCGGTTGCTGGTTGATGTCGCTGGGGCGCCCGCTGGCCATCAACTGTTCGGCGTATTCGGCAGACAGGATGGAAGCGAAGCTCATGGCCAGGTTCTGGATGAACGCGGCATCGACGCTGTTCAGGGTGAACACCACGGTCAGTGGATCGGTCTTTTCGACACGGGCGATGTTCTTGTCCAGGCCCATGCTGATGAAATAGGGGAACTCGGTCGGGTAGGCCTGGCGGAACGGGTGGTTCTTGTCGAGCATGCGGTTGAAGGTGAACAGCACGTCGTCGGCGTTGAAGTCGCGGCTCGGTGCAAAGGCCTTGTTGCTGTGGAATTTCACCCCTTCGCGCAGGTGGAAGGTGTAGCGCAGGCCATCCTCGGACACCTCCCAGCGGGTCGCCAGGGCAGGGTGCACGGCAGTGCCGCCGCGTTCGAACTCGACCAGGCGGTTGTAGAGCGGTTCGGCGGCATCGTTGTCGGTGGCGCTGGTGTACTGGGCGGTGTCGAAGCCGGCCGGGCTGCCTTCGGAGCAGAACACCAGGTTGTTGGCCAGCAGGGCCGGCGATTGGCTGATCAGGCCCAGGGCCAGCAGGGCGGAAAGGCGGGTGGTATGGCGCATGGCAAGTCCTTTTACGTCTGTTTGCGCCGCCTCGGGGTACGAATGGCGGCAACAGGTCGCCGACCCCGCTGCGGATGGCGGCGGGACGACATGAAAGGGTACGAGGATGGCGGGGCACCCGCCGCTCGGCGGGTGCCTTGGCTAGCCTATTTGTCCACGCTGACGCCGTAGAAGGAGTTCAGCGCGAACGGGCTGATCTTGAAGTCCTTCACCTTGGCGCTCATGGGCTGGTACACGGTGGAGTGGGCGATCGGGGTGATCGGCACCTGCTCCTTGAGGATGTGCTGTGCCTGCTGGTACAGCTCGGTGCGCTTGGCCTGGTCGGAGGTGGCCTTGGCCTGCTTGATCAGGTCGTCGTAGGGCTTGTAGCACCACTTGGAAAAGTTGTTGCCGCTCATGGCGTCGCAGCCGTACAGGGTGCCCAGCCAGTTGTCCGGGTCACCGTTGTCACCGCTCCAGCCGATCAGCATGGCGCCTTGTTCGCCGCCTTTGGAGCGCTTGATGTACTCGCCCCATTCATAGCTGACGATCTTCGCCTTGATGCCGACCTTGGCCCAGTCGGATTGCAGCATCTCGGCCATCAGCTTGGCATTGGGGTTGTACGGGCGTTGCACGGGCATCGCCCACAGGGTGATTTCGGTGCCTTCCTTGATGCCGGCTTCCTTGAGCAGCTGCTTGGCTTTCTCAGGGTCGAACGAGGCGTCCTTGATGCTGTCGTCATAGGACCACTGGGTCGGCGGCATGGCGTTGACCGCCAGTTGGCCGGCGCCCTGGTAGACCGACTCGATGATCTTTTTCTTGTCCACGGCCATGTCCAGCGCCTCGCGGACTTTAAGCTGGGCCAGCGGGTTGGCCTCGTTGCTGCCCTTGACCTTGTCCATCACGTTGTAGGCGATGTAGCCGAGGTTGAAGCCAGCTTGTTGCGGCATCTGCAGCTTGGGGTCCTGCTTTAGCGGCTGGATGTCGGCCGGGCGGGGGAACAGGGTGACCTGGCACTCGTTCTTCTTCAGCTTCTGCATGCGCACCGAGGCGTCGGTGGTGATGGCGAAGATCAGGTTGTCGATCTTCACGTCATCGGGTTGCCAATAGTCCTTGTTGCCCTTGAAGCGGATCTGCGCGTCCTTCTGGTACTTGCTGAACACGAACGGGCCGGTGCCGATCGGCTTCTGGTTGATGTCGGCGGCCTTGCCGTCCTTGAGCAGCTGGTCGGCGTATTCGGCGGACTGGATCGAGGCGAAGCTCATGGCCAGGTTCTGGATGAACGCGGCGTCGACTTCGTTGAGGGTGAACTTGACCGTTTGCTCGTCGAGCTTCTCCAGCTTGGCGATGTTCTTGTCCATGCCCATGTCGGTGAAGTACGGGAACTCGGTGGGGTAGGCCTTGCGGAACGGGTGGTTCTTGTCGAGCATGCGGTTGAAGGTGAACAGCACGTCGTCGGCGTTGAAGTTGCGGGTGGGTTTGAAGTAGTCGGTGGTGTGGAACTTGACCCCTTCGCGCAGGTGGAAGGTGTAGGTCTTTCCGTCGTCGGAGACTTCCCACTTGGTCGCCAGACCCGGGATGACTGCAGTGCCGCCACGTTCGAACTGGGTCAGGCGGTTGAACACGGTCTCGGCCGAGGCGTCGAAGTCAGTCCCTGTGGTGTATTGGCCTGGGTCGAAGCCGGCCGGGCTGCCTTCGGAGCAGAACACCAGGTTGGATGCGGCGAGGGCCGACGGTGCGCCGGAGAGCAAGCCTGCGCCTAGCAGGAACGGAATGACTGCGTGTTTGAGCATGGTGGCCTCATTGTTGTCATTTTTCGATTGAGGTGGCCTCGTGAGCCGACCTGCGGATACTTATGCAGGGGCTGTTCCCAATGCAATATGCAGAGGGATAGTTGACGTCAGAAAAGTGGTACGGTCGTACATGGATGTCGCATTGATATAACTTTCGAAGAAGTTAAACGTTTGCGTAGGCAAAATGATGGCTTTTTGCAGGATATTTCGAGGCGGGGTTAGTGTAGGAAGCACCTATTTGGTGCGTAGGAAAGGTCTGAATCTGCGTTTTTTCGACTGACCTCATCGCCGGCAAGCCAGCTCCCACAGGTACAACACAAGGGCTGAAACCTGTGGTGTATCTGTGGGAGCTGGCTTGCCGGCGATAGGGGCGCAATGCGCCCCCGGCGAACTCAAGGCATCTGCACTTCGATCAGGCCATCGGCATTCATGCTCACTTCACTGGTCCCGGCCTCGATATCCGGCGCCGGTGCCGACTCATCAGCCCCCATGGCCTTCATCGCCATCGGCGCACTGCGCAGGTACGGGCGTGGGTAACCGCTGCTGTTGAGGTTCAGGCTGACCACTTTGTAGCCCTTGCCACCCAGCGCCTCGGTCGCCAGCTGGGCGCGCGCCTTGAAGGCATCCACGGCATCCTTGAGCAGTGCATCCTCGCTGGCCTTGCGCGTGGCCGGGGCGATGGAGAAGTCCATGCCACCCATCTTCAACTCTTGCAGCAGGTCGGCGGTCAGCTGCGACAAGGCCGGGAAGTTGGCGCTTTCCAGGCGCAACTCGGCGCGCTCGCGCCAGCCGGTGATCTTCTGGCCCTTGCTGTCATACACCGGGTAGCTGTTGCGGCTGCCCTGGCTGATCTTCACGTCCTTGACCTGGCGCGACTGCTGTACGGCCTTGTTCATGGTTTCGGTGATCTGCTTGGCGAGCTTGCCCGGGTCGGTGTTCTGCGCTTCGCTGTACAGGGTAACGACCATCAGGTCACGCGCCACTTCCTTGCTGACTTCGGCACGCAGCGAGACCTGGTTGTAGCGCGGCTCATCGGCAGCCAGCGCCGGCAGGCTGGCGAGCAGGCCGCAGGACAGGATCAGGGCGGTGCCGCGACGTGGGATTTGCATGTGGTACTCCTTGGCAATATAAGGCGTGGGTTGTGGTCATCCATTCCACGCATGGCCCATCAGACCGGCAACAGTGTAGTGGGTTCAAAAGTGCCATCATCAACCTGTGACAAAGTGTGGCGCTTTGCCGCATCGCTGCAGCGAGGCGCCTGGCTTCGGTATACTCCAGCCGATTTTTCTGGAGCACTCATCAGGAGAGCTCATGCTCGCCGCCGTACAACCGCTGTCCGCTACTCGCCAGAACCTCTGGCGCCTGACTGTCATTCGGGTCCTGGTCCTGGCTGCCCAGGCCGGCTCCGTGGGCGTCGCCTACTGGACCGAACTGCTGCCCTTGCCCTGGCTGTCGCTGGCCGGCACCTTGGCCTTGTCTTCGCTGCTGTGCGCCTTCACGGCGCTGCGCCTGCGCCTGTCGTTGCCGGTCACCGAGCTGGAGTATGCCCTGCAACTGGCCTGCGACCTGCTGATTCACAGTGCCTTGCTGTATTACTCCGGCGGCTCGACCAACCCGTTCGTGTCGTATTACCTGGTGCCGCTGGCGATCGCCGCGGTGACCTTGCCGTGGTTGTATTCGCTGATCCTTTCCGGCATAGCCCTGACCGCATACAGCCTGCTGCTGGTGCAGTTCTACCCGCTCGAAGGCCTGCCGATGGCGCGGGACAAGATGCAGGTGTACGGCATGTGGTTGAGCATTGCCCTGGCCGCCGCAGTGATCACCTTCTTTGCCGCGCGCATGGCCGAAGAGCTGCGCCGCCAGGAGCAGCTGCGTTCCGAGCGGCGTGAAGAAAGCCTGCGCGACGAGCAGCTGCTGGCCGTGGCTACCCAGGCCGCCGGTGCCGCCCATGAGCTGGGCACGCCGTTGGCGACCATGAGCGTGCTGCTGAACGAAATGCGCCAGGACCACGCCGACCCGCTGCTGCAGGAAGACCTGCAGATCCTTCAGGATCAGGTGAAGCTGTGCAAGGAAACCCTGCAACAGCTGGTACGCGCCGCCGAAGCCAACCGCCGTCTGGCCGTGGTGGAGCAGGACGTGACGGCCTGGCTGGACGAAGCGCTCAACCGTTGGCACCTGATGCGCCCGGAAGCCAGCTACCGCTTCCAGCGCCTGCGCGACGGCCAGGTGCCGCGCCTGACCCCGCCGCCGGACCTGACCCAGGCGCTGTTGAACCTGTTGAACAATGCCGCCGATGCCTGCCCCGATGACCTTGAAGTGCGCCTGGACTGGGACGCCCATGACATCGTCATCAGCATCCGTGACCATGGCCCCGGCGTGCCGCCGGCCATCGCCGAAGCCATCGGCAAACCCTTCATTACCACCAAAGGCAAAGGCTTCGGCCTGGGCCTGTTCTTGAGCAAGGCCAGCGTGACCCGTGCGGGCGGTTCGGTGAAACTCTATAGTCATGAACAGGGTGGCACCCTGACCGAACTGCGCCTGCCCTATGGCAAGCGAGGAGATGAATGATGAGCGAAGAAAACCAGGTCGAAGGCGAAGAGCTGCCGCACCTGCTGCTGGTGGATGACGATGCCACCTTCACCCGGGTCATGGCCCGTGCCATGAGCCGCCGCGGTTTCCGCGTGAGCACCGCCAGCTCTGCCGAGGAAGGGTTGATCCTGGCCCAGCAGGACCTGCCGGACTACGCCACGCTGGACCTGAAGATGGACGGCGACTCCGGGCTGGTGCTGTTGCCCAAGCTGCTGGAGCTGGACCCGGAAATGCGCGTGGTGATCCTGACCGGTTACTCGAGCATTGCCACCGCGGTGGAAGCGGTCAAGCGCGGTGCCTGCAACTACCTGTGCAAGCCGGCCGATGCCGATGATGTGCTGGCGGCGCTGCTGTCGGAGCACACCGACCTGGACACCCTGGTGCCGGAAAACCCGATGTCGGTCGACCGCCTGCAGTGGGAACACATCCAGCGGGTGCTGAACGAGCACGAAGGCAATATCTCGGCCACTGCCCGGGCGCTGGGCATGCACCGGCGGACCTTGCAGCGCAAACTGCAGAAGCGCCCGGTTCGGCGCTGATTCCTGCTGGGCTTGTACCGGCCCTTTCGCGGGCTTGCCCGCTCCCACAGGTACTGCACAGGTCTTGCGGCTTGTGTAATACCTGTGGGAGCGGGCTAGCCCGCGAAGAGGCCGGTACTGACAGAAATTTCTCTGTAATACCCCGCGATCCCCGCAAGTCCCGGCCGTTGGCGTATCATTAGCCCCCTAACGGCAACCCCCTCCAGGATCGCTTGCGCATGCTCGCCCTTCTTATCCAGACACTGAACATCACGGCCCCGGTCTTCGCCATGCTGTTCATGGGCGTGCTGCTCAAACGTATTCGCCTGATCGACGACAATTTCAACCGCGTCGCCTCGCAGCTGGTGTTCAACGTGTGCATGCCGGCGCTGCTGTTCCTCGGTATCTATCACGCCGACCTGGCCACGGCGGTCAAACCCGGGGTCCTTCTCTATTTCATCGTCGCCACCCTGGTCGGCTTCGCCATTGCCTGGGGCCTGGCCATCTGGCGCAGCCCGCTGGCCGACCGGGGCATCTATACCCAAGGCGCATTCCGCGGCAACAACGGTGTGATCGGCCTGGCCCTGGCCGCCAGTCTCTACGGCGACTACGGCATCTCCCTGGGTGCGGTGCTCGCCGGCCTGGTCATCCTCATGTACAACTCGCTGTCGGCAGTGGTGCTGGCGGTTTACAGCCCGGACCTGAAATCCGACCCGTGGAGCATCTGCAAGAGCATCTTCAGCAACCCGCTGATCATCAGTGTGCTGGTGGCCACGCCCATGGCGTACGGCCAGGTGCCGCTGCCCAACTGGCTGCTGACCTCGGGCGATTACCTGGCGCAGATGACCCTGCCGCTGGCGCTGATCTGCATCGGAGGCACGCTGTCGCTGGCGGCACTGCGCGACAGTGGCAGGCTGGCCATCGACGCCAGCCTGGTGAAGATGGTCTGGCTACCGCTGCTCGGCACCCTCGGTGCCTGGCTATGCGGCTTCCGCGGGGCCGAGCTGGGCATCCTGTTCCTGTACATCGGCAGCCCGACCGCAGCGGCCAGCTACGTCATGGCGCGGGCGGCCAACGGCAACCATGAGCTGGCGGCGTCGATCATCGTGATTACCACGCTAATGGCGGCGATCACCACCAACATTGGTATTTTCATCTTGCAGTGGGGCGGATGGATCTAGATCCTTGACTGCAAACAACACAAAAAACACAGCCTCACTGAGCTAAAGGACACTTCATGCAAGACCAGAGCACGCCCGAGCGGTTACAGCGCGGGCTGAAGAATCGCCATATCCAGCTGATCGCGCTGGGCGGGGCCATCGGTACCGGGTTGTTCCTGGGCATCGCCCAGACCATCCAGCTGGCCGGCCCCTCCGTCCTGCTGGGCTACGCCATTGCCGGCCTGATGGCCTTCCTGATCATGCGCCAGCTCGGCGAAATGGTGGTGGAAGAGCCGGTGGCCGGCAGCTTCAGCCACTTCGCCCACCAGTACTGGAGCGAGTTTGCCGGGTTTGTTTCGGGTTGGAACTACTGGGTGGTGTACGTACTGGTCGGCATGGCCGAGCTGACAGCCGTGGGCATCTACGTGCAGTACTGGTGGCCCGGCTTCCCCACCTGGGCCACGGCGGCGATCTTCTTCGTGGTGATCAACCTGATCAACCTGACCCAGGTGAAGGTCTATGGCGAGATGGAGTTCTGGTTCGCCCTGGTCAAGGTGGTGGCCATCGTAAGCATGATCGGCTTCGGCGCCTGGCTGCTGACCAGCGGCCATGGCGGCCCGGACGCCAGCGTGGCCAACCTCTGGCAGTACGGCGGCTTCTTCCCCAACGGCGTCACCGGCCTGGTGATGGCACTGGCAGTGATCATGTTCTCGTTCGGTGGCCTGGAGCTGGTGGGCATCACCGCCGCCGAGGCCGACAACCCGCGTCAGAGCATCCCCAAGGCCACCAACCAGGTGGTGTACCGCATCCTCATCTTCTACATCGGTGCTCTGGCGGTGCTGCTGTCGCTGTACCCGTGGCAGAAGGTGGTGCAGGGTGGCAGCCCGTTCGTGATGATCTTCCACGAACTGGACAGTGACCTGGTGGCGACCATCCTCAATATCGTGGTGCTGACGGCCGCGCTGTCGGTGTACAACAGCTGCGTGTACGCCAACAGCCGCATGCTGTTCGGCCTGGCCAGCCAGGGCGACGCACCGCGTCAGTTGCTGAAGGTAAGCCGTAGCGGCGTGCCGCTGACCGCACTGGGTGTGTCGGCTTTCGCCACCGGGCTGTGTGTACTGATCAACTACCTGATGCCGGGTGAAGCCTTTGGTTTGCTGATGGCCCTGGCGGTGTCGGCGCTGGTGATCAACTGGGCGAGCATCAGCATCACCCATCTGAAGTTCCGCAAGGCCAAGCTGGCGGCCGGGATTACCCCGTTCTACAAAAGCTGGGGGCACCCGGTCACCAACTACCTGTGCCTGGCGTTCATCGTGCTGATCCTGGTGGTGATGTACCTGACCCCGCCGATTCGCATCTCGGTGATGCTGATTCCGGGGTGGATCCTGGTGCTGTGGGTGGCCTTCAAGATGAAGAGGGCTCGCCAGGCCAGATAGGTAACACAGTCCCGGCCTCTTCGCGGGCACGCCCGCTCCCACAGGTACTGCACAAGTATCAGAGCCTGTAGGGTCCCTGTGGGAGCGGGCGTGCCCGCGAAGAGGCCGGTACAGGCTACCCTTGATAACTGTCGATCACTTCCTGCGCCGCACGGAACGCATCAATCGCCGCCGGCACCCCCGCATACACCGCGCAATGCAGCAGCGCTTCGCGAATTTCCTCCACCGTACAGCCATTGTTCAGCGCCCCGCGCACATGCCCCTTGAGCTCTTGCGGGCACTTCAGTGCGGTCAGCGTGGCCAGGGTAATCAGGCTGCGGGTTTTCAACGGCAGCCCGTCGCGGGCCCACACGCTGCCCCAGGCATGTTCGTTGACGAAGTCCTGCAGCGGTTGGGTAAAGTCGGTGGCATTGCCCAAGGCGCGGTCGACGAACGCATCGCCCATCACCTGCCGCCGAATCTGTTCGCCGGTTTTCTTGCTATCAGCCATGTTGTTTTCCTTAGTGTTGGCGACGCCAGGCTCGTGCGGTGGTGTACAGCAACACCATGGCGAGCACCGGCAGTACGTAGAACAGCATCAACCGCTCCAGGCGGCCGGCCAGTGGCATGCCCATGGTGAACGCCGCCACGTGCAGCCCATAGGCCAGGTACAGGCAGAGGAACACCAGGCCTTCGGCGCGGGTGATACGGTAACCGGAATAGAACACCGGCAGGCTCAGCGCAGCAACACCCAGCATTACTGGCAGGTCGAAGGCCAAGGCGTTGGGCGAGATCGACAGCGGCTCGGGAGTGACCAGTGCTGTCAGGCCCAGCACCGCCAGCAGGTTGAACAGGTTGCTGCCTATCACCGTGCCCACGGCGATTTCCCGTTCACCGCGCAGGGCGGCGATCAGCGCAGCGGCCAGTTCCGGCAGGGAAGTGCAGATGGCAACGACGGTCAGGCCGATGATGCGCTCGGACAGCCCCAGGTCGGTGGCCACCTCCACGGCGGCTTCCAGCAACAAGTGACCCGCCAGGCTCAGCAGGCCCAGGCCGGCCAGCACCTGCAGCAGCGTGCCCGACCAGAAGCGCCCGGTGCTGCTGGTGACGGTGGCCGGAGCGGGGTAGGTGCGGGCGTAGTGGCGCGACTGGTGCCAAAGCATTGCCAGGTAGCCGACCAGGCCGGTCAGCAGCAACACCCCTTCGACCCGGCCCAGGTGGCCGTTGGCGGATAACCCGTAGACCAGGCCGCTGGCGACGATCATCAGTGGAATGTCCAGGCGCACCAGTTGCCGCGACACGCGCAGCGGGATGATCAGTGCGGCCAGGCCGAGAATGACCAGTACGTTGAAGATGTTGCTGCCGATCACGCTGCCCACCGCCACATCCGGTGCGCCCTGGTAGGCGGCCTGCAGGCTCACGGTCATTTGCGGGGCAGTGCTGCCGAAGGCCACCAGGCTCAGGCCGATGATCAGCGGGCGTACGTGCAGGCGCTGGGCCAGGCGCAGAGCCGCGCGTACCAGCAGTTCGGCACCGCCGACCAGCAACAGCAAGGCGATGCCCAGTTGCAAGAGGCTGAAGGTGGGAAGGGTAGCCAGGTCGAAAATGGTCGGACTCCTGTCGCGTCAGTCGCTAAGCCCTTGTACTCGCACGCGCGCGGTTCCGCTACGGATCATGCCGATTTTTTCTGCGGCGGCACGTGAAAGATCGATCAGGCGGCCGCGGGTATGTGGGCCGCGGTCGTTGATGCGCACCACGACGCTGCGCTGGTTGGCCAGGTTGGTAACCCGTACCCGGGTGCCGAAGGGCAGGCTGCGGTGGGCGGCGGTGAGGCCATGCTGGTTGAACGGTTCGCCGCTGGCGGTGCGTTTGCCGTGGTGGCGCGCGCCGTAATAGGAAGCGGTGCCGGTCTTGTCGTAACCGTCGGGGTCGACGTCGATGTCCTGGCTGGCGCAGCCGGCCAGCAGGGAGAAGAGGGCGAGAGTGCTCAGGGATCGCTTTAGCAAGTCAGGAGGTCTCCAGTGCAGCCATTCGCGGGCTTGCCCGCTCCCACAGGTATATCACCGCCTGTGAAAGCGGCGCAGTACCTGTGGGAGCGGGCAAGCCCGCGAACGAGGGCAAAGCCCTCGCAGCATATTCAAATCACCCTTCGAGCTTGGCCTTGAGCAATTGGTTCACTTGCCCCGGGTTGGCCTTGCCTTTGGAAGCTTTCATCGCCTGGCCGACGAAGAAGCCGAACATCTTGCCGCGCTTGGCCTCGTCGGCTGCGCGGTACTGTTCGACCTGCTCGGCGTTGGCCGCCAGCACTTCGTCGAGCATCTTGTCGATCGCACCGGTATCGGTGACCTGCTTCAGGCCTTTGCTTTCGATGATGCTGTCGGCATCGCCTTCACCAGCGGCCATGGCTTCGAACACAGTCTTGGCGATCTTGCCGCTGATGGTGTTGTCGCGAATACGCAGCAGCATGCCGCCCAGCTGTGCGGCGCTGACCGGCGCCTGGTCGATCTCGATGCCCAGCTTGTTCAGCAGGCTGCCCAGCTCGACCATGACCCAGTTGGCTGCCAGCTTGGCATCGCCACCGATCTTCACCACTTCCTCGAAGTAGTCCGCCTGTTCGCGGCTGGATGCCAGCACGTTGGCGTCGTAGGCCGACAGGCCGTACTGGTTCTGGAAGCGCTCGACCTTCTGCGTCGGCAGTTCCGGCAAGCCGGCGCGGACGGTTTCGAGGAAGCTGTCCTCGATCACCACCGGCAGCAGGTCCGGGTCGGGGAAGTAACGGTAGTCGTTGGCTTCCTCCTTGCTGCGCATGGAGCGGGTCTCGTCCTTGTTCGGGTCGTACAGGCGGGTTTCCTGTACCACCTTGCCGCCGTCCTCGATCAGGTCGATCTGGCGCTGGATCTCGCTGTTGATCGCGCGCTCGATGAAGCGGAACGAGTTGACGTTCTTGATCTCGCAGCGGGTGCCGAACTCGGCCTGGCCTTTCGGGCGGATCGACACGTTGCAGTCGCAACGCAGCGAGCCTTCGGCCATGTTGCCGTCGCAGATGCCCAGGTAACGCACCAGCGCGTGGATCGCCTTGACGTAGGCCACGGCTTCCTTGGCGCTGCGCATGTCAGGCTCGGAGACGATTTCCAGCAGCGGGGTGCCGGCACGGTTAAGGTCGATGCCGGTGGAGCCGCTGAAGTCTTCGTGCAGGCTCTTGCCCGCGTCTTCTTCCAGGTGCGCACGGGTTACCCCGATGCGCTTGATGGTGCCGTCTTCCAGGGCGATGTCCAGGTGGCCCTTGCCGACGATCGGCAGGTCCATCTGGCTGATCTGGTAGCCCTTGGGCAGGTCCGGGTAGAAGTAGTTCTTGCGCGCGAACACGTTGCGCTTGCCGATCTCGGCATCGATGGCCAGGCCGAACATGCACGCCATGCGCACGGCTTCCTGGTTCAGCACCGGCAGTACGCCAGGCATGCCCAGGTCAACCAGGCTGGCCTGGGTGTTCGGCTCGGAACCGAAGGTGGTGGCGCTGCCGGAGAAGATCTTCGACTGGGTGGCGAGCTGAGTGTGGATTTCCAGCCCGATCACAACTTCCCATTGCATGTGTGAATTCCTCAGAAGTCGTTGGGGGCGCGGGTGTGCCAGTCGGTCACTTGCTGGTAGCGGTGCGCGACGTTGAGCAGGCGGCCTTCCTGGAAGTATGGCGCCAGCAGCTGCACGCCGACCGGCAGGCCATCGACGAAGCCGGCCGGCATCGACAGGCCCGGCAGGCCCGCCAGGTTGGCGGTGATGGTGTAGACGTCTTCCAGATAGGCGGCGACCGGGTCGCTGCCCTTGGCGCCGAGTTTCCAGGCCGGGTTTGGCGTGGTCGGGCCGAGGATCAGGTCGACGTCGTTGAAGGCGGCCATGAAGTCGTTCTTGATCAGGCGGCGGATCTGCTGCGCCTTCACGTAGTAGGCGTCGTAGTAGCCGGCCGACAGGGCGTAGGTGCCGACCATGATGCGGCGCTGCACTTCGACACCGAAGCCTTCGCCACGCGAACGCTTGTACAGGTCGGTGAGGTCTTTCGGGTTTTCGCAGCGGTAGCCGAAGCGCACGCCGTCGAAACGCGACAGGTTGGACGAGGCCTCAGCGGGGGCGATCACGTAGTAGGCCGGGATGGCGTGCTGCATGTTCGGCAGGCTGATTTCCTTGACCACCGCGCCGAGCTTTTCCAGCTCCTTGACGCTGGCCTGGACCAGGTCGGCGATGCGTGGGTCGAGGCCGGCACCGAAGTACTCCTTCGGCAGGCCGATGCGCAGGCCCTGCAGCGAAGCATTCAGGTTGGCGCTGTAGTCCGGCACCGGCTCTTCGATGCTGGTGGAGTCCTTGGCGTCGAAACCGGCCATGCCTTGCAGCAGCAGGGCGCAGTCTTCGGCGGTACGGGCCAGCGGGCCACCCTGGTCGAGGCTGGAGGCGTAGGCGATCATGCCCCAGCGCGACACGCGGCCGTAGGTCGGCTTGAGGCCGGTGAGGTTGGTCAGTGCCGCCGGTTGGCGGATCGAGCCGCCGGTGTCGGTGCCGGTAGTGGCTGGCAGCAGGCGCGCAGCCACTGCCGCGGCCGAACCGCCCGACGAGCCGCCCGGGACGTGCTCGAGGTTCCATGGGTTCTTCACCGCGCCGTAGTGGCTGGATTCGTTGGCCGAACCCATGGCGAATTCGTCCATGTTGGTCTTGCCCAGGGTGACCATGCCGGCTTCGGCCAGCTTGGCAACCACGGTGGCGTCATACGGCGCCTTGAAGTTGTCGAGCATCTTCGAGCCGCAGCTGGTGCGTACGCCGTTGGTGCAGAACAGGTCCTTGTGGGCGATCGGGGCACCCAGCAGCGCGCCGGTTTCGCCGGCGGCGCGACGGGCGTCGGCGGCACGCGCCTGGCCCAGGGCCAGGTCTTCGGTGACGCTGATGAAGCTGTTGATCTGCGGGTCGAGCTGCTTGATGCGCGCCAGCAGGGCGCCGGTCAGCTCTTCGGAGGAAAACGACTTGTCGGCGAGTCCGCGGGCGATCTCGGCCAGGGTCAATTGATGCATGGCAGGCTCTATCCCTTACTCGATGACTTTGGGAACCAGGTACAGACCGCTTTCGGTCGACGGCGCGATGGCCTGGTAGGCGTCGCGCTGGTTGCTTTCGGTGACCTGGTCGGGACGCAGGCGCTGGCTGGCCTCCAGGGGGTGGGCCAGTGGCTCGATGCCGGTAGTGTCGACCGCTTGCATCTGGTCGACCAGCCCGAGAATGCTGTTCAGTGCGTCAGTAATGCGTGGCAGTTCGCCATCATTCAGGCCCAGACGGGCCAGATGGGCGATCTTTTCCACGTCGCAGCGTTCAAGCGCCATGGGGATCTCCAGGGGAAACAAAGACCGGAATTTGGGTCCGCAGTGAGGAACATGTCAGCTTTCTGGCGGTCTAACGGCCGCGAAATTCTGCTGGCGTGCTCGGAAAAACAGCCAATTTAACATATTGGCTCCTTGCCCAAAATCCCTGCCATTGTTAGAGTTTGCCGCACTTTTTTACCCACGCTTTCCCCAGGGTCACTTTCCCATGTTCAAGAAACTGCGTGGCATGTTTTCCAGCGATCTGTCCATCGACCTGGGTACTGCCAACACCCTTATTTACGTGCGTGAGCGCGGTATCGTCCTGAATGAGCCCTCGGTTGTTGCCATCCGTACCCATGGCAACCAGAAAAGCGTCGTCGCCGTCGGTACCGAAGCCAAGCGCATGCTGGGCCGTACGCCTGGCAACATTGCTGCCATTCGTCCGATGAAGGACGGCGTCATCGCCGACTTCAGCGTCTGCGAAAAAATGTTGCAATATTTTATCAACAAGGTTCACGAGAACAGCTTCCTGCAGCCGAGCCCGCGCGTGCTGATCTGCGTGCCGTGCAAGTCGACACAGGTAGAGCGCCGCGCCATTCGCGAATCGGCGCTGGGTGCCGGTGCCCGTGAAGTGTTCCTGATCGAAGAGCCGATGGCCGCCGCCATCGGTGCCGGCCTGCCGGTCGAAGAAGCCCGCGGTTCGATGGTCGTCGATATCGGTGGTGGTACCACTGAAATCGCGCTCATCTCCCTGAACGGCGTGGTGTATGCCGAGTCCGTCCGCGTTGGCGGCGACCGCTTCGATGAAGCCATCGTCACCTACGTGCGCCGCAACTACGGCAGCCTGATCGGCGAGTCCACCGCCGAGCGCATCAAGCAGGAAATCGGTACCGCCTACCCAGGCGGCGAAGTACGCGAAGTCGATGTGCGCGGCCGCAACCTGGCCGAGGGCGTACCGCGTGCCTTCACCCTGAACTCCAACGAAGTGCTCGAAGCGCTGCAGGAATCCCTGGCGACCATCGTCCAGGCGGTCAAGAGTGCCCTGGAGCAATCGCCGCCCGAGCTGGCCTCGGACATCGCCGAGCGTGGCCTGGTGCTGACCGGTGGTGGCGCACTGCTGCGTGACCTGGACAAGCTGCTGGCCCAGGAAACCGGCCTGCCGGTGATCGTCGCCGAAGACCCGCTGACCTGTGTCGCCCGTGGCGGTGGTCGCGCCCTGGAGATGATGGACAAGCACGCGATGGACCTGCTCTCCAGCGAGTGATTCCGCTCGCTGTTCACGAGCCCCGGTTTACAGGTAGTACGCACAGTGCTACCTGTATGTGCTGGGCTGGCGCCCGTTCGGGGCGCCGTATCCGTCAACCCGCAACCAGGCTGGTGCGTTGTCCCATGTCCAATGACCTCCTGAGTCGTCCACGAGGAACGGCCCATTAAACCGCTTTTCTCCAAGGGCCCTTCGCTGGGCGTTCGCCTGCTCGTCCTGGTGGTGATGTCGGTCGCGTTGATGGTTGTCGACGCGCGCTTCGACGTGCTCAAACCAGTGCGCAGCCAGATGGGCCTGGTACTCATGGAGTCGTACTGGATCACCGACCTGCCGCAGCGTGCGTGGCAAGGTGTGGCCGGCCAGTTCGGCAGCCGCACCGAACTGATCGCCGAAAACGAGAAGCTCAAGACCGAAGCCCTGCTGCTGCAGGGGCGCCTGCAGAAGCTGGCGGCCCTGACCGAGCAGAACGTGCGCCTGCGCGAGTTGCTCAACTCCTCGGCGCTGGTCAACGAAAAGGTCGAGGTGGCCGAGCTGATCGGTGTCGACCCCAACCCGTTCACCCACCGCATCCTGATCAACAAGGGCGAGCGTGATGGCGTGTTCCTTGGCCAGCCGGTGCTCGATGCCCGTGGCCTGATGGGCCAGGTGGTGGAGCTGATGCCCTACACCTCGCGGGTACTGTTGCTGACCGATACCACCCATAGCATCCCGGTGCAGGTCAACCGCAACGGCCTGCGCGCCATCGCCAGCGGCACCGGCAACCCGGAGCGCCTGGAGCTGCGCCATGTGGCCGATACCGCCGACATCAAGGAAGGCGACCTGCTGGTCAGTTCCGGCATGGGGCAACGGTTCCCGGCCGGCTACCCGGTGGCCACGGTCAACGAAGTGATCCACGATTCCGGCCAGCCGTTCGCCATCGTTCGTGCCATCCCCACCGCCGCGCTCAACCGTAGCCGCTACATGCTGCTGGTGTTCAGCGACCGGCGCAGCCCGGAACAGCGCGCCACCGATGCCGCCATTGCCCAGGAAGAGGCTGACCGCAAGGGCACCTCGACCGCAGGCCAGCCGGCCACGACGGGCGAGCAGGGCGCACCAGCTGGCAGCGCCCCTGCCACGCCGGCCACACCAGCGGCCACACCAGCGACCCCGGCAGCCCCGGCTGCGCAGCCGGCAGCTCCGGCGGCCGCACCTGCCACACCGGCTGCCGCGCCTGCCGCACCCGCTCACACCCGGAGGCAATGATGGCTGCATCACGCCGCAACAACGGCTGGGTCATCTGGCTGACTTTCGCCATCGGCCTGCTGCTCAGCGTCTCGCCCATGCCGCAGTTCATGGAAGTGTTCCGGCCCATGTGGCTGGCCTTGCTGGTGTCGTTCTGGACCCTCGCCGTACCGAACAAGGTCGGCATGACCACCGCGTTCGTGCTGGGCCTGGCCGAGGATGTGCTGTACGGCACCCTGCTGGGGCAGAACGCGCTGATCCTTACCCTCATCACCTTCCTGGTGCTGTCGTTGCAGCAGCGCCTGCGCATGTTCCCCATGTGGCAGCAGAGCCTGGTGATCCTGGTGATCTTCGGCATTGCTCAGCTGATCCAGCTGTGGCTCAGCGCGCTGACCGGCAACCGCCTGCCCACCCTGGCGTTGGTCTGGTCGGCGGTGATCAGTGCCTTGCTCTGGCCGTGGATCAGCTTCGCCCTGCGCGACCTGCGCCGACGCTTGCATATCAACTGACGGCGCCGCCGCGACTGACAGGGAGATGTCTGCATGAACCCGCTATACCTGGCCTCCGGCTCGCCCCGTCGTCGTGAACTGCTGGCCCAGATCGGCGTGCCGTTCAGCGTTGTCAGTGCCCCCATCGATGAAACCCCGCTGCCCGATGAAAGCGCCCCGGCCTACGTCGAGCGCCTGGCCCGGGCCAAGGCTGCCGCCGGCCTGGCCAGCCTGGAACATCCAGTGCAGGCCATTCGCGGGCATGCCCGCTCCCACGAGGGCAGCGCCTTCCCTGTGGGAGCGGGCGCGCCCGCGAATAGCCACACCGCGGCCCTGGAAGATCGGGCTGTGGTGCTGGGTGCGGACACTGCCGTGGTGCTCGATGGTCGTATTCTCGGCAAACCGGAAAACCGCGAAGATGCCCTGGCCATGCTGGCCGACCTTTCTGGCCGCGAGCACCAGGTTTTGACCGCGGTCGCCCTGAGCGATGGCCAGCGCGTGCACAGTCTGTGCGTCACCAGCAAGGTGCGCTTCCGTGCGATCAGCGCCGAGGAAGCGCAACGCTACTGGGCCAGCGGCGAGCCCGCGGACAAGGCCGGCGGCTATGCCATCCAGGGCTTGGGCGCGGTGTTCGTCACCGGCCTTTCCGGCAGCTACTCGGCGGTGGTCGGTTTGCCCCTCAGTGAAACGGCCGAACTGCTTGGCCAATTCGGCATTGCCTGCTGGCAATCGCCCGCGCATACGCCAGAGGTAACAAACCAGCGGTAGCCAGCACTGCATACGCCATCCATCATTATCCAAGACCTTTGACGAGAGCCTGCCATGAGTGAAGAGATCCTGATCAACATCACCCCGATGGAGTCGCGCGTGGCGGTGGTGGAAAACGGGGTGCTGCAGGAAGTGCATGTCGAGCGCACCCAGCGCCGGGGCATCGTCGGCAATATCTACAAAGGCAAGGTGGTGCGTGTGCTGCCGGGCATGCAGGCGGCCTTCGTCGACATCGGCCTGGAGCGCGCGGCATTCATCCATGCCTCGGAAATATCCCAGCGCGAAGGCTCGGCGGTAGAGAACATCACCGCCCTGGTGCACGAGGGCCAGGCCCTGGTGGTGCAGGTGACCAAGGACCCGATCGGCACCAAGGGCGCGCGCCTGACCACCCAGCTGTCGATCCCGTCGCGCTACCTGGTGTACATGCCGCGCAGCAGCCATGTCGGCATTTCCCTGAAGATCGAAGACGAAGCCGAGCGCGAGCGCCTCAAGCAGGTGGTCAGCGACTGCATGGAAAGCGAGAACATCAAGGACGCCGGTGGCTTCATCCTGCGTACCGCCGCCGAAGGCGCACGCGCTGAAGAGATCCTGCAAGACATTCGCTACCTGCGCCGCCTGTGGGAGCAAATCGGCACCCAGATCAAGACCTGCGGTGCGCCCACGGTCATCTACGAGGACCTGGGCCTGGCCCTGCGTACCTTGCGTGACCTGGTCAACCCGAAGATCGAGAAGATCCGCATCGACTCGCGGGAAACCTTCCAGAAGACCACGCAGTTCGTTGGCGAGCTGATGCCGGAAATCGCCGACCGCCTCGAGCACTACCCGGGCGAACGGCCGATTTTCGACCTGTACGGCGTCGAGGACGAGATCCAGCGCGCACTCGAGCGCAAGGTACCGCTGAAGTCCGGCGGCTATCTGGTGGTCGACCCCGCTGAAGCGATGACCACCATCGATGTGAACACCGGCGCCTTCGTCGGCCATCGCAACCTTGAAGAGACCATCTTCAAGACCAACCTCGAGGCCGCCACAGCCATCGCCCGGCAACTGCGCCTGCGCAATATCGGCGGCATCATCATCATCGACTTCATCGACATGGAAGACGAGGAGCACCAGCGCCAGGTGCTGCGCACCCTGGAAAAGCAGCTGGAGCGCGATCACGCCAAGACCAACATCATCGGCATCACCGAGCTGGGCCTGGTGCAGATGACCCGCAAGCGCACACGGGAAAGCCTGGAACAGGTGCTGTGCGAGCCCTGCCTGGCCTGTCAGGGCCGTGGCAAGCTGAAAACCCCCGAGACCATCTGTTACGAAATATTCCGCGAGATCCTGCGCGAGGCCCGTGCCTACCAGGCCGAAGGCTACCGCGTGCTGGCCAACCAGAAGGTGGTCGACCGGTTGCTGGATGAAGAGTCCGGTAACGTCGCGGAACTGGAGGCCTTCATCGGCCGAACCATTCGTTTCCAGGTGGAGTCGATGTATTCGCAGGAACAATACGATGTGGTGCTGCTCTGAGGCCTTCTGAAACGCGCCGCGGGTGGCCCGGGCTGGCAAAACCGGGACGACGGGCCATCATGGATAAACGACCTGGAGGGCCATGGCCATGGGACGTCTGACCCGCGTTCTTGTCGCCTTGACCCGTTGGGGGCTGGGCGTTTGCGCCCTGCTGGCGGTACTGGTGGCGCTGTATGTCAGCCTCGGCCGCGAACTGGTGCCGTTGGTGGCCGAGTACCGCGCCGATATGGAAAGCAAGGCCGAACAGGCTTTGGGCCTGCCCGTGCACGTCGGTGCCCTGGAAGGCCGCTGGAGCGGCCTGGCACCGGTGCTGCGGGTGCGCGACCTGCAACTGGGCGAGGGGGCCACGGCCCTGCGCCTGGACGACGTCAAGGTGGTACCCGATGTCTGGGCCAGCCTCTCCGCCCGCGAGGTACGCCTGGCACGCATTCAGTTGGGCGGCCTGCAACTGATCCTGCGCGAGAACGAGCAGGGCGCCTGGAGCCTCGAAGGCCTGCCGAAGAAGGACGATACGCCGCTCGACCCCGCCGAGTTGTTGCAGCGCCTGCGCCAGTTGGGCCGCATCGATGTGTTCGACAGCCAGGTCACCCTGCACCCCTGGCAGCGCGACCCGTTGACCCTGACTTATGTGAGTGTCGGCCTGCAGGCCGGGGCTTCGCGCCATGCCCTGGACCTGCGCGCGACCCTGCCCGATGGCCAGCCCCTGTCGCTGAACCTGCGCAGTCGTGCCTCGGCCAACGCCTGGCGCGACGGCCAGGTCGAAGCCTACCTGAGCCTGCCACAGAGTGACTGGGCGCGTTGGCTGCCACCACGCCTGCTGGGCCAGTGGCATGCCGACGCCCTGCGGGCGGGCGGCGAGTTCTGGGTCGACTGGCGCAAGGGGCAGTTGCAGCAGGCCGTTGTACGCCTCAATGCACCGGAGTTGCAGGGCGCCTATGCCGGGCGCAAGGCGGCCAAGCTGAACAACCTGGCCCTGGGCGCCTGGTTCCAGCGCCGGGAGCAGGGCTTCGATGTGGTGGTCGACTCCCTGGCCATGGATGTCGGCAAGACCCGTTGGGAGTCGCACCTGCAATTGCAGCAGCGTCCAGGCGAGGACGCTGCCGCGGAAAGCTGGCAAGTGCAGGCTGACCGCCTCGACCTCACGCCATTGACCCCGCTGATCAATGCCCTGGCGCCGCTGCCGGACAAGGTCATGGCCGTGGTCGATGGCCTGAAGGTGACCGGCGCGCTGCGCAATGTGCGCTTGGAGGCCCGGCCCAAGGCCGAGGGTGACCAGCGCCTGCAGTTCGAAGCCAACCTGGAGAAGGTCGGTTTCGATGCCTATCACAATGCTCCTGCAGCCGGTAACGTCAGCGGCAGCATCAGCGGTGACCTTGGCCATGGCGAACTGCGCCTTGATACCGATGCGTTCATGCTGCATCTGTACCCGATCTTCGCCAAACCCTGGCACTACCAGAAGGCCAATGCGCGCCTGACCTGGGCCTTGGACAAGGAAGGTTTCACCCTGGTCGCGCCTTACCTCAAGGTACTCGGCGAGGAGGGCAAGATCGCCGGTGACTTCCTCATTCGCCTGTTGTTCGAAGAGGGCCGCGAGGACTACATGGACCTGCGCGTCGGCCTGACCGAAGGCGATGGCCGCTACACCGCCAAGTACCTGCCCGAGGTGCTCAGCCCCGCCCTTGACGAATGGCTGCGCAGTGCGATCGTCAAAGGCACGGTGGACGAAGGCTACTTCCAGTACCAGGGCTCGCTGAACCATGGCGTCGCGCCGGAAGCCCGCAGCATCAGCCTGTTCTTCAAGGTGCGTGATGCGGCCCTGGACTTCCAGCCGGGCTGGCCGCAGGTGCAGCACGTGGATGGCGATGTGTTCATCGAGGACAGCGGTGTGCGCATCAAGGCCCAGCGTGGCGTACTGCTCGACACCAAGGTCAGTGATGTGAGCGTCGATATCCCGCATGTCGACCAGGGCCAGCAAAGCCACCTGTACCTCGATGGCGACTTCGACGGCAGCCTGGGCGATGGCCTGAAGATCCTCAAGGAAGCGCCAATCGGCACTGGCGAGATCTTCGCTGGCTGGGAGGGCGAGGGGCCGCTCAAGGGCAAGGTCAAGCTCGACATTCCGCTGGCCCACGGGCAGCGGCCGAAAGTGCAGGTGGACTTTGCCACCGACGATGCGCGGCTTAAGGTCGCGCCGCCGAGCCTGGATTTGAGCCGCCTGAAGGGTGACTTCAGTTTTGATTTGGACAAGGGCCTGAGCGGCAAGGGCATCAGCCTGCACGCCTTCGGCAAGCCGGTGACGGCGCAAATCACCGCCGAAGGCCAGCCCGGGCAGATGCAGACACGCGTCAACGCCAGCGGCCAGGTGTCGCTCAAGGCACTGACCGACTGGCTGCAGTTCAACCAGGCCTTGCCGGCTTCCGGCGACCTGCCGTACCAGTTGCAGGTCAGCCTGGGTAGCCGGGACAACCGCCTGAGCATCAATTCCAGCCTCAAGGGCCTGGCCATCGACCTGCCAGCACCCTTTGGCAAGGCAGCGTCCGATACCCGTGACACCCGTTTCAGCATGACCCTGCAGGGGCCGGAGCGGCGCTTCGATGTCGCCTACACCGACCTTGCCCGCTTTGCCTACGCCGCGCCGGCCGAGAAGCTGGGGCAGGGCCGTGGCGAGTTGCTGCTGGGCGCCGGGGACGCCCAGGTACCTGCCGGCCAGGGCCTGCGAGTGCGCGGGCACCTGGAGGCGCTGGACCTGGGGCCTTGGCAGGAACAGGCCGCGCGCCTGGCCGGTAACGACCCGGGTGGTAGCGCGCGGCAGAACCTGCAAGGCGTCGACCTGAGCATCGGCCAGCTGAAAGCCTTTGGCCTGGACCTGAACCAGGCCGTGGTGCGCCTGGCCCGTGGTGGCCCCGCCTGGGATTTGCGCCTCGACAGCAAGGAAGTCATCGGCAACGCCCGGGTGCCGGATGCCAAGGGCGCGCCCATGGTCGTGCGCATGCAGACCTTGCGCCTGCCCGCCGCCAGCGCAGCTGAAAAGCAGGCCGAGGCACAGGCCGAGGAGGGCCCGGACCCGCTGGCCTCGTTCGACCCGCGCAAGGTGCCGGCGCTGGACCTGAGCATCGACAAGCTCTATCGCGGTGACGACCTGTTCGGCAGTGCGTCGCTCAAGCTGCGGCCGACCGCGCGTGGCGTGACCGCCAGCGACATCGACCTCGACTTCAAAGGCCTGCGTATCGATGGTGGCGGCGGCTGGGAAGGCGAACCGGGCGGCACCAGCAGCTGGTACAAAGGGCGCCTGGACGGCAAGAACCTGGCGGATGTGCTCAAGGCCTGGGGCTTTGCCCCGACCGTGACCAGCCGCGACTTCCGCCTGGATGTGGATGGCCGCTGGCCGGGTTCGCCGGCCTCGGTGAGCCTCAAGCGCTTCTCTGGCAGCATGGACGCAGCGCTGCGCACCGGCCAGTTCGTCGAGGTCGAAGGCAGTGCCCAGGCGCTGCGGGTGTTCGGCCTGCTGAACTTCAACTCCATCGGGCGGCGCTTGCGCCTGGACTTCTCCGACCTGTTCGACAAGGGCCTGGCCTACGACCGGGTCAAAGGCTTGCTGGTGGCCAGTAACGGTGTCTATGTGACCCGCGAGCCAATCGCCGTGACTGGCCCGTCGAGCAACTTCGAGCTGGACGGTACCCTGGACCTGGTACGCGACCGGGTCGATGCCAACCTGCAGGTGAGCCTGCCAGTGACCAACAACCTGCCGCTGGCGGCCTTGATTGTCGGCGCGCCGGCCGTGGGCGGGGCGCTGTTCCTGGTCGACCGGCTGATCGGCGACCGCGTGTCGCGCTTCGCCAGCGTGCACTACCGTGTCGAAGGTCCGGTGAAAGAGCCTAGAATCACATTTGTGAAACCTTTCGAGAAATCCCGCTAGGAGTGCCCATGAAGGCAGCTGTAATCCAGATGGTCAGCCAGGACGATGTGCTGGCCAACCTGCAGCGCGCCGGTGCCCTGCTGGAGCAGGCCGCCTTTGGCGGTGCACGGCTGGCCGTGCTGCCAGAAAACTTCGCCGCCATGGGCCGCAAGGACGCCGCTGCCATCGGCCGCGCCGAAGCGTTGGGCGAAGGGCCGATCCTGCCATGGTTGAAACATACCGCCCGCGACCTCAAGTTATGGATTGTCGCCGGTACCTTGCCATTGCCACCGGTCGGCCAGCCTGAAGCCAAGGCGCATGCCTGCTCGCTGTTGATCGACGAACACGGTGAGGTAGCGGCACGCTATGACAAGCTGCACCTGTTCGATGTGGACGTTGCCGACAACCGTGGCCGTTACCGCGAGTCTGACGACTATGCCCACGGCGCCCAGGTAGTGGTGGCTGATACGCCGGTGGGGCGGCTGGGGCTGAGCGTGTGCTACGACCTGCGCTTCCCCGAACTGTACAGCGCACTGCGCGCCGCTGGTGCGGAACTGATCACTGCGCCGGCCGCCTTCACTGCGGTAACGGGCGCGGCGCACTGGGAAGTGCTGGTGCGCGCCCGTGCCATCGAGACCCAGTGCTACCTGCTGGCTGCGGCGCAGGGCGGCACTCACCCGGGGCCACGGGAAACCCATGGCCATGCGGCGATCGTCGACCCCTGGGGGCGCATCGTCGCGGAACAGGCGCAAGGTGAAGCGGTACTGCTCGCCGAGCGCGACATTGACGAACAAGCGTCCATCCGGGCGCGCATGCCGGTGGTATCGCACCGGCGCTTTTTCTCGCAGGGCGCGTTGCGGCCTGCGCACACCTCGGAGTGACTATGAGCCAGATGTTATCCACCGTCAGCGAGCAGCTCCTGGCCCCAGGCGGCTTGACCCTGGACAGCCTGCAGAGCGTGCTGGGTGAGTTGGCCGGCCCCGGCATCGATGCCGCCGACCTGTATTTCCAGGGCCAGATCTCGGAAACCTGGGCGCTGGAAGACGGCATCGTCAAAGAGGGCAGTTTCAACCTCGACCAGGGCGTGGGCGTGCGTGCCCAGTCCGGTGAAAAGACCGGCTTTGCCTACAGCAACGCAATCAACCTCGAAGCGCTGACCTCGGCCGCCCGTGCCGCCCGTTCGATCTCCCGTGCCGGGCAGAACGGCAAGGTGCAGGCCTTCCGCAGCCAGGACGTGACTGCCCTTTATCCGGCGGACAACCCGCTGGATGTGCTCAGCCGTGCTGAAAAGGTCGACCTGCTCAAGCGTGTCGACGCCGCCACCCGTGCCCTGGACCCACGTATCCAGCAGGTCAGTGTGAGCATGGCCGGGGTCTGGGAACGCATCCTGATCGCTGCGGCCGATGGCAGCCTGGCCGCCGACGTGCGCCCGCTGGTGCGCTTCAACGTCAGCGTCATCGTCGAGCAGAATGGCCGCCGCGAGCGTGGCGGGCAGGGCGGTGGCGGGCGTACCGACTACCGCTTCTTCACCGAAGAGCGGGTCATGGGCTATGCCCGCGAAGCACTGCGCCAGGCCCTGGTGAACCTGGAGGCGATCCCGGCACCGGCTGGTACCCTGCCGGTGGTGCTGGGGTCGGGCTGGTCGGGCGTTCTGCTGCACGAGGCTGTCGGCCATGGCCTGGAAGGTGATTTCAACCGCAAGGGCAGTTCGGCGTTCAGCGGCCGCATTGGCGAGAAGGTGGCATCGAGCCTGTGCACCATCGTCGACGACGGCACCCTCGAAGGCCGCCGTGGCTCGCTGAGCGTGGATGACGAAGGCACCCCGACCGAGTGCACCACGCTGATCGAGAACGGTGTGCTCAAGGGCTACATGCAGGACAAGCTGAACGCGCGCCTGATGGGCATGGCGGTGACCGGCAACGGCCGCCGCGAATCCTACGCGCACCTGCCGATGCCGCGCATGACCAACACCTACATGCGTGCCGGCGAAAGCGACCCTCAGGAAATCATCGCTTCGGTGAAGAAGGGCATCTATTGCGCCAACCTCGGCGGTGGCCAGGTGGACATCACCAGCGGCAAGTTCGTGTTCTCGACCAGTGAGGCCTACCTGATCGAAGACGGCAAGATTACCGCGCCGGTGAAGGGGGCGACCCTGATCGGCAATGGCCCGGAGGCGATGAGCCGGGTGTCGATGGTCGGTAACGACCTGGCGCTGGACAGCGGGGTAGGGACTTGCGGCAAGGACGGGCAGTCGGTGCCGGTGGGGGTCGGGCAGCCGACCTTGAAGCTGGACGCGATTACTGTGGGCGGTACAGGGGCGTGATGGCCATCTGGGACCGCTTTGCGGTCCTTTCGCGACGCAAGGCCGCTCCCACAGGGATTGCGCCATGCAGAAATGGCTGCGCACTTACTGTGGGAGCGGCCTTGTGTCGCGATTGGGCCGCAAAGCGGCCCCAGGGTGATCAGCGCAAGCCGCGCTGCAGCTCGTCGAGGTCGCGGATGTACTTGAACACCTTGCGCGCGGCGGCAGGCGGTTTGTTCCGCGCCTTCTCGTGCTGGGCATGGCGTACCAGCGAGCGCAGTTGCTGGCGGTCGGTGTCGGGGTATTCGCTGACGAAGCGCTCGAGGTCTTCGTCGTTACCGTCGATCAACCGGTCGCGCCAGCGCTCCAGGCCGTGGAAGCGCTCGTTGTACTGGCGGGTCGAGCTGTCCATCTGTTCGAGCAAGGCGTGGATGGCATCCAGGTCCTGCACGCGCATCAGCTTGCCGACAAACGACATGTGGCGTTTGCGGGCACCGTGAGCGGTGTGCTTGCTGGCTTCGGCCAGGGCCTTGCGCAGCTCGTCGGTCAACGGCAGGCGAGCCAGGGTATCGGCCTTGAGCGTGGTAAGGCGCTCGCCGAGTTCGACCAGCGCATGCAGCTCGCGCTTGATCTGGGTTTTGCTTTTTTCGCCGTCGAAGGCGTCGTCGTTTGAATCAACCATGGTGGCAGTCCGCTAGAAATCGCCGCCATGATAACCAGTCGGGGGCCGCTTGTCCGGCCCGGTCGTAGAATGACCCTCGCCGAACGCAGAATTTGAGTGGAGAGAACCATGAGTGCAGTCCAGAGCGTAGGTCCGAAGGACCTGCCAGCATTGCAGGAGCAGGTCGAGGCGATCATCGCCGAAGCGCGCCGCCAGGGGGCCAGTGCCTGCGAAGTGGCGGTGTCGCTGGAGCAGGGCCTGTCCACCACGGTACGCCAGCGAGAGGTCGAAACGGTCGAGTTCAACCGCGACCAGGGCTTTGGCATCACCCTCTATGTGGGTCAGCGCAAAGGCTCGGCCAGCACCTCGGCCAGTGGCCCGGAAGCGATCCGCGAAACCGTCGCCGCGGCCTTGGCGATTGCCAAGCATACCTCCGAGGACGAATGTTCCGGCCTGGCCGACGCAGCGTTGATGGCCCGCGAGATCCCGGACCTGGACCTGTACCACGACTGGAACCTCGAGCCGGAGAAGGCCATCGAGATGGCCCTGGCCTGCGAGGCGGCGGCGTTCGACGCCGACCCGCGTATCCTCAATGCCGACGGCACCACCCTCAATACCCACCAGGGCTGCCGAGTGTATGGCAACAGCCATGGTTTCATCGGTGGCTACGCCTCGACCCGGCACAGCCTGAGCTGCGTGATGATCGCCGAAGGCGACGGCCAGATGCAGCGCGACTACTGGTACGATGTGAACCGCCAGGGCAACCTGCTGGCAGACCCGCGTAGCATCGGCGTGCGCGCTGCCCAGCGTGCCGCCAGCCGCCTGGGTGCGCGACCGGTGCCGACCTGCGAGGTGCCGGTGCTGTTCTCGGCCGAGCTGGCCGGTGGCCTGTTCGGCAGCTTCCTGTCGGCCATCTCCGGCGGCAACCTGTACCGCAAGTCGTCGTTCCTGGAGGGGACCATTGGCCAGCGCCTGTTCCCCACCTGGCTGACCCTTGACGAGCGCCCGCACATTCCGCGGGCACTGGGCAGTGCCGCATTCGACGGCGATGGCCTGGCTACCTATGCCAAGCCGTTCGTCGACAAGGGTGAGCTGGTGTCGTACCTGCTGGGTACCTATTCCGGGCGCAAGCTGGGTTTGCCAAGCACGGCCAATGCCGGCGGCGTGCACAACCTGTTCGTCAGCCATGGTGTCGAAGACCAGGCGGCGCTGATCCGGCGCATGGGCCGCGGGCTGCTGGTGACCGAGTTGATGGGGCATGGCCTGAACATGGTGACGGGGGATTATTCCCGTGGCGCGGCAGGGTTCTGGGTCGAGAATGGCGAGATTCAGCACGCGGTGCAGGAAGTGACCATTGCCGGGAACATGAAAGACATGTTCCAGCAGATTGTCGCGATTGGCAGCGATCTTGAGACCCGCAGCAACATTCACACCGGCTCGGTGCTGATCGAGCGGATGACAGTCGCCGGTAGCTGATCCATAGCCTGTACCGGCCTCTTCGCGGGCTTGCCCGCTCCCACAGATACTGCACAAGCTTGAAACCTGTGCGATCCCTGTGGGAGCGGGCAAGCCCGCGAAGAGGCCGGTGCAGGCTATAGAGAATTCTCAATGAAACCGAAGACCCGGCCCCACGCCGGGTTTTTTGTTTCATCACCTTCCTCTTGAAGTGATTCTGTTTATCACTTAATAATGAATATCATTATCCAGTAACCCGGCGATGATGTTCATGAAACCCGTCCTCCGCGAACTGCCCTACCTGGAAAACTGGCGCTGGCTCAGCCGACGCATCCGCTGTGCGCTCGAGCCCGACGAGCCGCGCCTGATCGAGCATTACCTGGCTGAAGGCCGTTACCTGGTGTGCTGCACCGAGACCTCGCCATGGACGGTGGCGCTGACCTCCTTCCGCCTGCTGCTGGATACCGCCTGCGACCGCATGCTGCCCTGGCATTGGCGCTGCCTGTGCCTGGACCAGGCCTGGCGCCCATTGCTGGACCTGCGCAACCTCGACCGCGAGGCACAGAACCAGCGCTGGCAGCCCTACGCCCTGCAGTTGGCCAATTGCCGCCTGCTGCCGTCGATTTCTCCCGATGAACTGATGCAAGGATTTGATGATGAGTGATACCCGTATCGAGCGTGACAGCATGGGCGAACTGCAGGTGCCGGCCCAGGCCCTGTACGGTGCCCAGACCCAGCGCGCGGTCGACAACTTCCCGATCAGCGGCCAGCGCATGCCGGCCCAGTTCATTCGCGCGCTACTGCTGGCCAAGGCTGCCGCGGCCAAGGCCAACGTCGAACTGGAACAGCTGTCGACCGCGCAGGGCCAGGCCATCGTCACGGCAGTCGAGCAACTACTGGCGGGTGAATTCATCCAGCATTTCCCGGTGGATGTGTTCCAGACCGGCTCCGGCACCAGCTCGAACATGAACGCCAACGAGGTGATCGCGACTCTGGCCAGCCGCGTGCTGGGTGAGGCCGTCAACGCCAACGACCACGTCAACTGCGGCCAGAGCAGCAACGACATCATCCCGACCACCATTCACGTCAGCGCCGCCCTGGCCCTGCACGAGCAACTGCTGCCAGCCCTGGCGCACCTGGTACAGGTGATCGAGGCCAAGTCGGCACAGGTGCATCAGTACGTGAAGACCGGCCGCACCCACCTGATGGACGCCATGCCAGTGCGCATGAGCCAGGTGCTGGATGGCTGGGCGGCGCAGATCAATGGCGCCAAGGCACACATCGAAGCGACCCTGCCGAGCCTGCAGGCGCTGGCCCAGGGTGGCACCGCCGTGGGCACCGGCATCAACGCTCACCCACAGTTCGCTGCCGGTTTCGCCCGCCAGCTCAGCGGCCTGACCCAGGTCGAGTTCACCCCCGGGCAGAACCTGTTCGCCCTGATCGGCTCGCAGGACACCGCCGTGGCCCTGTCCGGCCAGCTCAAGACTGCCGCCGTGGCGCTGATGAAGATCGCCAACGACCTGCGCTGGATGAACTCTGGCCCGCTCGCCGGGTTGGGCGAAATCGAGCTGCAAGGCCTGCAGCCGGGATCTTCGATCATGCCGGGCAAGGTCAACCCGGTGATTCCGGAGGCCACCGCCATGGTCGCCGCCCAGGTGATCGGCAATGACGCCACCATCGCCATCGCCGGCCAGTCCGGCAACTTCGAGCTGAACGTGATGCTGCCGGTGATCGCCCGCAACCTGCTGGAGAGCATCGAGCTGATGGCCAACGTCAGCCGCCTGCTGGCCGACAAGGCCATCGCCAGCTTCAAGGTCAACGAAAGCAAGCTCAAGGAAGCCCTGGCACGCAACCCGATTCTGGTCACGGCGCTGAACCCGATCATCGGCTACCTCAAGGCTGCCGAAATCGCCAAGACCGCCTACAAGCAGGGCCGTCCGATCATCGATGTGGCGCTGGAGCACACCGACCTGTCGCGTGACCAACTGGAAGCGCTGCTGGACCCGGAGAAACTCACCGCCGGTGGTATCTGACACTGAGTCACGGCCCAAGCGCCAGCGGTGGCCGCGTTGGTCATCGCCCAACCCATGCCTACGGAATTCACTGATATGCCCCATACCTTGCCTGCACTGCCTTACGCCTACGCTGCGCTGGAACCGCACATCGACGCGCAGACCATGGAAATCCACCACACCAAGCACCACCAGACCTACGTCAATGGCCTCAACGCCGCCATCGAAGGCACCGAGTGGGCTGGGTGGCCGGTGGAAAAACTGCTCGGCGCGGTCGGGCAACTGCCGGAAAGCCTGCGTGGTGCGGTGACCAACCATGGCGGCGGGCACGCCAACCACAGCCTGTTCTGGACCGTGATGTCGCCGCAGGGCGGGGGAGAGCCGCAGGGCGCTCTGGCGCAGGCCATCGACACCCAACTGGGCGGCTTCGATGCCTTCAAGGAGGCCTTCACCAAGGCTGCGCTGACCCGCTTCGGCAGTGGCTGGGCCTGGCTCAGCGTGACCCCGCAGAAACCCTGGTAGTGGAAAGCAGCGGCAACCAGGACAGCCCGCTGATGCACGGCAACACGCCAATCCTCGGCCTGGACGTGTGGGAGCATGCCTACTACTTGAAGTACCAGAACCGTCGTCCGGAATACATCGGTGCCTTCTACAACGTCATTGACTGGGCGGAAGTGGAGCGCCGCTACCTCGAAACCCTGAAGTGAGTCTCCCCGGTATGCGCTCCCAGATGATGTCCGTCAGCCGTGTGCGCCTGTTTCGCCTGTTTCGCCTGACGCTTGGGACTTTGCTGTTGCTGGCAGGCACTGCGTTGCTATTGGCGCGCGGCTTCGCTTGGTTGGACCTGGCCTGGCCAGCTTGGGGCTGTGCATCGGTTTGCGCCGGATGATGGGGTGTTCACCGGCTTCGCTGTGGGAGCGGCACATAACTCATTGAATTAGCGGGGACTCTGTGGGAGCGGCTTTAGCCGCGAACACCGGCGCAGCCGGTGCCATGCACCGCGTTGGATTCTTCGCGGCTAAAGCCGCTCCCACAGGGTACGCGTACCGCTTGCAGCCCAAAGGACTGGGCAATCTCCCACAGGCGTTGTGCGCAAAAACGCTGTTCCCACACAGACCGTGCGGGCCAGCGAATTTCATTCGCCTTCGTCGAAGAAGTTGTTGATCAGCTCGACCAGCGCATCCATGGCATCAACGTCCTGCTCGCCTTCGGTATGCAGGTGCACCTGGGTACCTTTGCCGGCCGCCAGCATCATCACCGCCATGATGCTCTTGCCATCCACCAGCTTGTCCGGCGCACGGCCAACCCTGACCTGGCAGGGGAAGCGGCCGGCAACGCCGACGAACTTGGCTGCCGCCCGGGCATGCAGACCCAGCTTGTTGATGATGGTGATTTCACGGGCGGGCATCGTGGGGCGGATCCTTGGGCTAGAGGTCGCGGTGGCGGACCTGGACGTTTTTCAGGGATTGCTGCAGCAGCTGGCCAAGGCGTTCGGTGATGTACACCGAGCGGTGGTGACCGCCGGTGCAGCCAATGGCAATGGTGACGTAGGCACGGTTGCTGGCGGCGAAGCGGGGCAGCCACTTGAGCAGGTAGCTGGAAATGTCGTTGAACATCTCTTCGACATCCGGCTGTGCAGCCAGGTAGTCGATCACCGGTTGGTCGAGGCCGGAGTGCTCACGCAGCTCGGGCTTCCAGTAGGGGTTGGGCAGGCAGCGCACATCGAACACCAGGTCGGCATCGACCGGCATTCCGCGCTTGAAGCCGAACGACTCGACCAGGAACGCGGTGCCAGGCTCGGGCTGGTTGAGCAGGCGCAGCTTGATCGAATCACGCAACTGGTACAGGTTCAGGCTGGTGGTGTCGATCTTCAGGTCGGCCAGGTCCGCAATCGGCCCCAGCAATTCGCTTTCCACCCGAATCGCTTCCGCGAGCGAGCGGTTGGCGTTGGTCAGCGGGTGGCGCCGGCGGGTTTCCGAGAAGCGCTTGAGCAGCATGTCTTCGTCGGCATCCAGGTACAGCACGTCGCACTGGATATGCCGAGCGCGGGCTTCTTCGAGCAACTCGGGGAAACGCGTCAGGTGGCTGGGCAGGTTGCGCGCGTCGATCGACACGGCGACCTTGGGTTGCAGCAACTCGGTATTGATCAGCGCATTTTCCGCCAGCTGTGGCAGCAGCCCGGCGGGCAGGTTGTCAATGCAGTAGAAACCGTTGTCTTCCAGGACATCGAGGGCGGTGCTCTTGCCGGAGCCGGACCGGCCGCTGACGATGATCAGGCGCATGTTCAGTGCTCGTTCTGTACGTCCAGGACAACCTGGAACAGGGCCTCGCTGCTGGTGGCCGCACGCAGGCGATCACGGACCTCCTTGCGATCGAGCATGCTGGCAATCTGGCGCAGCAGTTCCAGATGGGCATCGGTGGCGGCTTCTGGCACCAGCAGGACGAACAGCAGGTCCACCGGCGCGCCATCGATGGCGTCGTAGTCGATAGGGGCTTCCAGGTGCAGCAGGGCGCTGACCGGAGCGGAACATCCTTCAAGCCGGCAGTGCGGGATGGCGATGCCGTTGCCGAAACCGGTCGAGCCGAGTTTTTCCCGGGCGACCAGTTTTTCGAAGACGTCTTGCATCTCCAGTTCGGGCACTTGTTCGGCGATGACGGTGGCGACCTTTTCCAGGGCGCGCTTCTTGCTGCCGCCCGGCACGTTCACGAGGGAACGGCCGGGGGTCAGGATGGTTTCAAGTCGGATCATGGATGAGGGGGATCAGCGGGCAGCTGCACCTTGCAGCAGGCTTTGCTGTTTTTCCTTGTGTTTTTTCAGTTGGCGGTCGAGCTTGTCGGCCAAGGCGTCGATCGCTGCATACATGTCTTCGTGTTCGGCGTTGGCAACCACTTCGCCGCCGGGAATCTGCAAGGTCGCCTCGACCTTCTGCTGCAGCTTCTCGACTTTCATGATGACCTGCACGTTGGTGATCTTGTCGAAGTGACTTTCCACGCGAGCGAGCTTTTCAAGCACATAATCGCGCAGTGGCTGGGTGACTTCTACATGCTGTCCACTGATATTGACTTGCATACAGCTTCTCCTTTGTTGCCCGTGCATAAAGAGGCAGGTCTTGCACCTGCCCCACAAACGCTGTGGCACATCTCAGGGGCTACATCAGTCGCTTGCGCTCGCTCGACGGTGCGATGCCGAGGGACTCGCGGTACTTGGCGACGGTGCGACGGGCTACCTGGATGCCTTGTGCCTCCAGTAAACCAGCGATCTTGCTGTCACTCAATGGCTTTTTCTGATTTTCCGCCGCAACCAGTTTCTTGATGATCGCGCGGATCGCCGTAGACGAGCATTCTCCGCCTTCGGAGGTGCTGACGTGGCTGGAGAAAAAGTATTTCAGTTCGTAGATGCCACGCGGGGTGTGCATGTATTTCTGCGTGGTTACCCGCGAAATGGTCGACTCGTGCATGCCCACCGCTTCGGCGATGTCATGCAGTACCAACGGCTTCATCGCTTCATCGCCGTGGTCGAGGAAGCCGCGCTGGTGCTCGACGATCTGCGTGGCCACCTTCATCAGGGTTTCGTTGCGGCTTTGCAGGCTCTTGATGAACCAGCGCGCTTCCTGTAGCTGGTTGCGCATGAAGGTGTTGTCGGCGCTGGTGTCGGCCCGGCGCACAAAACCGGCGTACTGCGGGTTGACGCGCAGGCGCGGAATGGCCTCCTGGTTCAGCTCCACCAGCCAGCGGTCGCTGTCCTTGCGCACGATGACGTCGGGCACCACATACTCGGGCTCGCTGGACTCGATCTGCGAGCCGGGGCGCGGGTTGAGGCTTTGTACCAGTTCGATGACCTGGCGCAGCTCGTCTTCCTTGATTTTCATGCGACGCATCAGCTGGCTGTAATCACGGCTGCCGAGCAGGTCGATGAAGTCGGTGACCAGGCGCTTGGCTTCGGCCATCCACGGGGTGCTGGCAGGCAGCTGGCGCAGTTGCAGCAACAGGCATTCGCCCAGGGTGCGGGCGGCAACGCCGGCTGGCTCGAACTGCTGGATGCGGTGCAGCACCGCTTCGACCTCGTCCAGCTCGATATCCAGCTCCGGGTCGAAACCGGCGCAGATTTCCTCGAGGGTGTCTTCCAGGTAGCCCTGGCCGTTGATGCTGTCGATCAGGGTGACGGCGATCAGGCGGTCGGTGTCGGACATCGGAGCCAGGTTCAGCTGCCACAGCAGGTGGCTTTGCAGGCTTTCGCCGGCCGATGTGCGGGTGGTGAAGTCCCACTCGTCGTCGTCGTTGCTCGGCAGGCTGCTGGCACTGGTCTGGTAGATGTCTTCCCAGGCGGTGTCGACCGGCAGTTCATTGGGGATGCGCTCGCTCCACTCACCGTCTTCCAGGGTGTCGGCACTGGTAGTGCTTTCCTGGAAGCTGTTGTCCTGGACTTCGGCGGCCGGCTTGTTCTCGGCGTTGTCCGCCATCGGGTCGCTGTTGTCGAAGTCGTCGCCGTCTTCCTGACGTTCGAGCATCGGGTTCGACTCCAGCGCTTCCTGGATTTCCTGTTGGAGGTCCAGGGTAGAGAGCTGGAGCAGGCGGATGGCCTGTTGCAACTGCGGTGTCATCGTCAGTTGCTGGCCCATTTTTAGGACGAGCGATGGTTTCATGGCTGGGGCTTAATACCTTGTTCGCCGGCGCGCATGCGCCATCCACTACACGAGGGCGCCGGGGCGCCAGATCAAGCAAGTTTTATGCCTTAAATTGTAGCGTTTGCCTAGAGCACCGTTACACTTTACCCCGGGTTTCAGGGCGATTTGCCAGTACTCCAGGCGCGTGCCGGGCTCAGAGCCGGAACTCGTGGCCCAGGTAAACCTCTTTGACCAGGTCGTTGGCCAGGATGGTTTCGGCGTCGCCTTCGGCGATCAGCCGGCCATCGTTGACGATATAGGCGGTTTCGCAGATATCCAGGGTCTCACGCACGTTGTGGTCGGTGATCAGTACACCGATACCCTTGGCCTTGAGGTGATGGATGATCTGCTTGATGTCGCCGACCGAAATCGGGTCGACACCGGCAAACGGTTCGTCCAGCAGGATGAACTTGGGTGCGGTCGCCAGCGCGCGGGCAATTTCCACGCGGCGGCGCTCACCACCGGACAGGCTCATGCCGAGGTTGTCGCGAATGTGGCTGATGTGGAACTCCTGCAGCAGGCTTTCCAGCTCTTTGCGCCGGCCGTCGCGGTCGAGCTCCTTGCGGGTCTCGAGGATGGCCATGATGTTGTCGGCCACCGACAGCTTGCGGAAGATCGAGGCTTCCTGCGGCAGGTAGCCGATGCCGGCGCGGGCGCGACCGTGCATGGGCTGGTGGCTGACATCGAGGTTGTCTATCAGCACGCGCCCCTGATCGGCCTGGACCAGGCCGACGATCATGTAGAAGCAGGTGGTCTTGCCGGCGCCGTTGGGGCCGAGCAGGCCGACGATCTGGCCGCTGTCGATCGACAGGCTGACGTCACGTACGACCTGCCGCCCCTTGTAGCTCTTGGCCAGGTGCTGGGCTTTGAGGGTTGCCATTTACTCGGCCTTCTTCTTGGGCTGGATCACCATGTCGATACGCTGACGCGGCGAGGTCACGTTGCCACCGCGACCGGCGGTTGCCACCTGGGTCTGGGTGTTGTAGACGATCTTCTCGCCTTCGGTGGTGTTGCCCTCGTTCTCGACCTTGGCGCGGTCGGTGAGGATCACCATGTCCTTCTGCGACTGGTACTGGATGGTCACCGCCCAGCCTTTCATCTTGTCTGGCTTGGCTGCGCTCTGCTGCTGCTCGAAGTAGGCCAGGTTGCCCACCGAGGTCACCACGTCAATGTCGCCGGAGGCGGAGCGGGTGATGGTCACGGTGTTGCCTTTGATCATCATCGAACCCTGGGTGATGATCACGTCGCCGGTGTAGGTGGCCACGCCCTGCTTGTCGTCCAGGTGGGCGTTGTCGGCCTGGATGCGGATAGGCTGGTCACGGTCGTTCGGCAGGGCGAGGGCGCTCGCGCTTCCCAGTGCTGCGCTCAGGCTGAGCAAAAGGGGGAGGGTTTTAACGAGCCTCATACTGTCCTCTTACGTTAGAGAGCAAGTCCATCTTGCCTTCTTTCAAATACGCTTTCATTCCTTTGCCCGTAGTTGTGCCACCGGCGCCGTCGATTCTAACGGCTTGCTCGGTCTGCGCATATTGCTTCTGCGGGAACACGGTCATGCGTGAGCTGGTAATGATCATTTCGCGCTGCTTTTCGTCGGTGCGGGCGACCCGTACGTTGTCGATCAGTTCGACTTCGCTGCCGTCCGGGTTGACTTCGGCGCGGGTGCTCTGCACGTGCCACGGGTATTCGGTACCGCGGTACAGGTGCAGGTCTGGCGTGGTCAGCAGGGTGATTTCGCTGGCCTTGAGGTGTTCGACCTTGTCGGCGGTCATTTCGTACTGCAGTTTGCCGTCGGGCAGGAACTGCACGCTGTGGGCGTTGACCGCGTAGTAGTCGATGGCGCTTTCGTCGACCTGGGTCACCGGCTTGTCGAGGAAGCTTTCCGGGCTGACATTCCAGTAGCCGATCGCCACCAGCAGGGCGGCGATCACCGCGAGCAGCGCAATGTTGCGGGCTTTCTTGCTGAACATGGGCAGCCTTACAGGTAGTTGGCGTTGGCAGCGTCCAGGGTGCCCTGGGCCTGCATGATCAGTTCGCAGAATTCACGGGCCGCGCCTTCGCCGCCACGTGCCTGGGTCACGCCATGGGCGTGCTGGCGAACGAACGGCGCGGCGTTGGCCACTGCCATGCCCAGGGCGACCCGGCGGATTACCGGCAGGTCGGGCAGGTCGTCGCCCAGGTAGGCCACTTGAGCATAGCTCAGGCCCAGTTCGGCGAGCAGGCCGTCCAGCACCACCAGTTTGTCCTCGCGGCCCTGGTACAGGTGCGGGATGCCGAGGTTTTTCGCCCGGCGCTCGACCACCGGGGTCTTGCGCCCGCTGATGATCGCGGTGGTCACGCCCGAGGCCATGAGCATCTTGATGCCCTGGCCGTCGAGGGTGTTGAAGGTCTTGAACTCGCTGCCGTCCTCGAGGAAGTACAGGCGCCCGTCGGTGAGCACGCCGTCCACGTCGAACACTGCCAGCTTGATGTTCTTGCCGCGTTGCATGAGGTCCTGGTTCATTCCATCGCTCCTTTACATCACGCCGGCGCGCAGCAGGTCGTGCATGTTCAGGGCGCCGGTGGGGCGGTCCTCGCGGTCCACCACCACCAGGGCGCCGATCTTGTGGTCTTCCATGATCTTCAGGGCCTCGGCCGCGAGCATTTCGGCGCGGGCCGTCTTGCCGTGCACAGTCATTACCTGGTCGATCAGGGTGGTGTGGACGTCGATGTTGCGGTCCAGGCTGCGGCGCAGGTCGCCGTCGGTGAAGATCCCTGCCAGCTTGCCATCGGCTTCGACGATCACGGTCATGCCCAGGCCTTTGCGGGACATTTCAAGGAGTGCGTCCTTGAGCAGGGTGCCGCGGGGCACCTGGGGCAGTTCGTCGCCGGCGTGCATCACGTTTTCCACCTTGAGCAGCAGGCGGCGGCCCAGTGCACCACCCGGGTGCGAGAAGGCAAAGTCCTCGGCGGTGAAGCCGCGGGCTTCGAGCAGGGCAATGGCCAGCGCGTCGCCCAGCACCAGCGATGCGGTGGTGGAGGAGGTGGGGGCCAGGTTCAGCGGGCAGGCCTCTTGCTCGACGCGGGCGTCGAGGTTGACCTCGGCAGCCTGGGCCAGGGGCGAGTCCGGGTTGCCGGTCAGGCTGATCAGCTTGATGCCCAGGCGCTTGATCAGCGGCAGCAGGGTGACGATTTCGGCGGTGCTGCCGGAATTCGACAGGGTAAGGATGACATCATCGCGGGTGATCATGCCCATGTCGCCATGGCTGGCTTCGGCCGGGTGCACGAAAAACGCCGGCGTGCCGGTGCTGGCCAGGGTGGCGGCGATCTTGTTGCCGATGTGCCCGGACTTGCCCATGCCGACCACGACGACCCGGCCCTTGCTGGCCAGGATCAGTTCGCAGGCCTTGACGAAATTGTCGTCGATGCGCGCCAGCAGGGCCTCTACGGCCTCGAGTTCCAGGCGCAGGGTGCGTTGGGCGGATTGGATCAGCTCGCTGGATTGGCTCATGTCGAAAAAGCAATGCCTGATGAAAAGGCGGCGATTATAGCTGCAATGAAAGAAACCCTCACGCTTTCGATTGCCGTGGTGAATGTCTCGCCAGCCTGTCGCAGGGCTGAACGACTCGTTAGCCGACCTTGGGGCGGCGCTGTCAGCGGTGCTATAGTTCGCCGCTATTCGGCCTGCCAGGGGCGCTTGTGCCTTCCAGATGGAGGCCGACGTCCATTAGGACGAGGCTGCACTAGCAAGGAGTCTAGATGAGTGTGGATAGCGCCTACGCGGTCGAGTTGAAGGGGGTTACCTTCAAACGCGGTTCGCGCAGCATTTTCAGCAACGTCGACATTCGCATCCCGCGCGGCAAGGTCACCGGTATCATGGGGCCATCGGGTTGCGGCAAGACCACGTTGCTCCGCCTGATGGGCGCGCAGTTGCGCCCCTCCAGCGGTGAGGTCTGGGTTGCCGGGCAAAACCTGCCGACGCTGTCGCGCAGCGACCTGTTCGACGCCCGCAAGCAAATGGGGGTGCTGTTCCAGAGCGGCGCGCTGTTCACCGATCTCGATGTGTTCGAGAACGTCGCGTTCCCGCTGCGCGTGCACACCCAGCTGTCGGACGAGATGATCCGCGATATCGTGCTGATGAAGCTGCAGGCCGTGGGGCTGCGCGGAGCCATCGACCTGATGCCCGACGAGCTGTCCGGTGGCATGAAACGCCGAGTGGCGTTGGCCCGGGCGATTGCCCTGGACCCGCAGATCCTCATGTACGACGAACCGTTCGTCGGCCAGGACCCGATCGCCATGGGTGTATTGGTGCGTCTGATCCGCCTGCTCAACGACGCCCTGGGTATCACCAGCATCGTCGTTTCCCACGACCTGGCGGAAACCGCCAGCATCGCCGACTACATCTATGTGGTAGGTGATGGCCAGGTGCTGGGCCAGGGTACGCCTGACGAGCTGATGGGCTCGGACAACCCGCGCATTCGCCAGTTCATGAAGGGCGACCCGGACGGCCCGGTGCCTTTCCATTTCCCTGCGCCTGACTACCGCGCCGACCTGCTGGGAGCGCGTTGATGCGCAGAAAATCCTTACTCGAACGTGTCCGCCTGCTGGGGCGCTCGGCCATCGACGTGCTGGCGGTGCTGGGGCGCTCCTGCCTGTTCCTGTTCCATGCGCTGATCGGCCGTGGCGGCATCGGTGGCGGCTTCCAGCTGCTGGTCAAGCAGCTGTATTCGGTGGGCGTGCTGTCGCTGGCGATCATCGTCGTGTCCGGCGTGTTCATCGGCATGGTGCTGGCGTTGCAGGGCTTCAGCATCCTGACCAAGTACGGCTCGGAGCAGGCAGTGGGGCAGATGGTCGCCCTGACCCTGCTGCGTGAGCTCGGCCCGGTGGTGACGGCATTGCTGTTCGCCGGCCGTGCCGGTTCGGCGCTGACCGCAGAAATCGGCAACATGAAGTCCACCGAGCAGTTGTCGAGCCTTGAAATGATCGGCGTCGACCCGCTCAAGTACATCGTCGCGCCGCGCCTGTGGGCCGGTTTCATCTCGCTGCCGTTGCTGGCGCTGATCTTCAGCGTGGTCGGCATCTGGGGTGGCTCGTGGGTGGCGGTGGACTGGCTGGGCGTCTACGAGGGCTCGTTCTGGGCCAACATGCAGAACAGTGTTTCGTTCACCGACGACGTGCTCAACGGGCTGATCAAGAGCCTGGTATTTGCCTTCGTCACGACCTGGATCGCCGTATTCCAGGGGTACGACTGTGAGCCCACCTCAGAAGGGATCAGCCGTGCCACCACCAAGACCGTGGTCTATGCCTCGTTGGCAGTGCTGGGTCTGGACTTTATTCTGACCGCCTTGATGTTTGGAGATTTCTGATGCAAAACCGCACCCTGGAAATCGGTGTCGGCCTGTTCCTCCTGGCCGGGATCCTGGCGCTGCTGCTGCTCGCCCTGCGTGTCAGCGGGCTGTCGGCCAGCCCGAGCAGCGATACCTATAAAGTTTATGCCTACTTCGACAATATCGCCGGTTTGACGGTCAGAGCTAAAGTGACCATGGCCGGTGTGACCATCGGCAAGGTTACCGCCATCGATCTGGACCGTGATTCGTACACCGGTCGGGTGACGCTGCAGCTGGACAAGTCGGTGGACAACCTGCCGACCGACTCCACTGCTTCGATCCTGACCGCCGGGTTGCTTGGCGAGAAGTACATCGGCATCAGCGTGGGCGGTGAGGACCAGGTGCTCAAGGACGGCGGGACCATCCACGACACCCAGTCGGCGCTGGTGCTGGAAGATCTGATTGGCAAGTTCCTGCTCAACTCCGTTGGCAAGGAACCGAAAGAAGCGCAACCGGCTAATTAAGGAGTTTCCATGATTTCCATCCTGCGACGTGGCCTGCTGGTCCTGCTGGCGGCCTTCCCCCTGCTGACCATGGCTGCGCAGACGCCTCACGATGTGGTTCAGGGCACCACCACTGAACTGCTGGGCGACCTCAAGGCCAACAAGGAACAGTACAAGTCCAACCCCAACGCCTTCTACGATGCGCTGAACCGCATCCTCGGCCCGGTGGTGGACGCTGACGGTATTTCCAGAAGCATCATGACCGTCAAGTACTCGCGCAAGGCTACCCCCGAGCAGATGCAGCGCTTCCAGGAAAACTTCAAGCGCAGCCTGATGCAGTTCTATGGCAATGCCCTGCTCGAGTACAACAACCAGGGCATCACTGTCGACCCGGCCAAGGCTGATGACGGCAAGCGCGCCAGCGTTGGCATGAAGGTCACCGGCAACAACGGTGCCGTGTATCCGGTGCAGTACACCCTGGAAAACATCGGCGGCGAGTGGAAGGTGCGTAACGTAATCGTCAACGGCATCAACATCGGCAAGCTGTTCCGCGACCAGTTCGCCGACGCCATGCAGCGCAATGGCAACGACCTGGACAAGACCATCGACGGCTGGGCCGGCGAAGTGGCCAAGGCCAAGCAGGCCGCCGACAACTCGCCAGAGAAGACCGTCAAATGAGTGAGGCCGGTGTAAGCATGGCCGAGCCGGGCGTGCTGCGCCTGGCCGGCGTGCTGGACTACCGCAGCGGGCCGGCCCTGCGCAAGCAGGGCAAGGCGCTGATCGCGGCCTGCCGCGAGGCGCAGCTGGTGCTCGATTGCTCGGCAGTGCAGCGCTCCACCAGTGTCGGCCTGTCGTTGCTGCTGGCATTCATGCGTGATGCCCAGGCCGCCGGCAAGGGTTGCCAGGTGCGCAGCATGCCCGACGATATGCGGGAAATTGCCGAGGTCTATGACCTCGATGAAGTGCTGGCAACCTGATGGCCTGGCACGGATGATGGCCCCTCGGTCAGCGAAGCCCTCGTTGGGCTTCGCAGGCGAGGGGCTTTTTTGTATGATGGCCGACCCGTGCGCATCGGGCGCCGATTGAGGTTGAGCATGCAGGCCGTAGAAGTTAAAAGCTTCCTTGAAGAGAAATTGCCGGGTTCCCGGGTCGAAGTTGAAGGCGAAGGCTGCAACTTCCAGTTGAACGTGATCAGCGACGAGTTGGCTGGCCTGAGCCCGGTCAAACGCCAGCAGGCGATCTATGCTCACCTGAATCCGTGGATCGCCAATGGCAGCATCCATGCGGTAACCATGAAATTTTTCAGCAGCGCAGCCTGGGCTGAGCGCACCTGAGCCAACGTGGCGGCGAGATTCCAATGGACAAACTGATTATTACTGGCGGCGCTTGCCTTGATGGCGAGATCCGCATTTCGGGCGCGAAGAACGCAGCCCTGCCGATTCTGGCGGCGACCCTGTTGGCCGACGGCCCGGTCACCGTGGGCAACCTGCCGCACCTGCACGACATCACCACCATGATCGAGCTGTTCGGCCGCATGGGCATCGAGCCGGTGATCGACGAAAAGCTGGCGGTCGAGATCGACCCTCGCACCATCAAGACGCTGGTTGCACCTTACGAGCTGGTCAAGACCATGCGCGCCTCGATCCTGGTGCTGGGCCCGATGGTCGCCCGTTTCGGTGAGGCCGAAGTGGCCCTGCCTGGCGGTTGCGCCATTGGCTCGCGCCCGGTCGACCTGCACATCCGTGGCCTCGAGGCCATGGGCGCGAAGATCGAAGTCGAAGCCGGCTACATCAAGGCCAAGGCGCCTGAGGGTGGCCTGCGCGGTGCGCACTTCTTCTTCGACACCGTGAGCGTGACCGGTACCGAGAACATCATGATGGCCGCTGCCCTGGCCAAGGGCCGCAGCGTGCTGCAGAACGCCGCGCGCGAGCCGGAAGTGGTCGACCTGGCCAACTTCATCAACGCCATGGGCGGCAAGGTTCAGGGCGCTGGTACCGACACCATCGTCATCGATGGCGTCGAGCGCCTGCACTCGGCCAACTACCGCGTGATGCCGGACCGTATCGAGACCGGTACCTACCTGGTTGCCGCTGCCGTGACTGGCGGCCGCGTCAAGGTCAAGGACACCGATCCGACCATCCTTGAAGCCGTACTGGAAAAACTCAAGGAAGCCGGCGCCGACATCAACACTGGCGAGGACTGGATCGAGCTGGACATGCACGGCAAACGGCCGAAAGCCGTCAACCTGCGTACCGCCCCGTACCCGGCGTTCCCGACCGACATGCAGGCGCAGTTCATCTCGCTCAACGCCATTGCCGAAGGCACAGGTGCAGTGATCGAGACGATCTTCGAAAACCGCTTCATGCACGTCTACGAAATGCACCGCATGGGCGCGCAGATCCAGGTCGAAGGCAACACTGCCATCGTCACTGGCGTCAAGGCGCTGAAGGGTGCCCCGGTAATGGCCACCGACCTGCGTGCTTCCGCCAGCCTGGTGCTGTCGGCGCTGGTAGCCGAAGGCGATACCCTGATCGATCGCATCTACCACATCGACCGTGGTTACGAGTGCATCGAAGAAAAACTGCAGATGCTGGGCGCGAAAATCCGTCGCGTACCGGGCTAGTAGCCCTTCGGCATACCGTGTGGGAGCGGGCTTGCCCGCGAATATCGGCAGAGCCGGTGCCATGCACCGCGGTGGTTGCTTTGCGGGCAAGCCCGCTCCCACAATGAATCAAATGCGGTCGGGCTCGACGCCCGGCCGGCAGTAGCCGCTTAAGGACCGACGTTCCAATGTTGACCATCGCGCTTTCCAAAGGCCGTATTCTCGACGATACCCTGCCGTTGCTGGCCGAGGCCGGTATCGTGCCGACCGAGAACCCGGACAAGAGCCGCAAACTGATCATCCCCACCACGCAGGACGATGTGCGCCTGCTGATCGTGCGTGCCACCGACGTGCCGACCTATGTCGAGCATGGTGCCGCCGACCTGGGTGTGGCCGGCAAGGATGTGCTGATGGAGTACGGCGGCCAGGGCCTTTACGAGCCCCTGGACCTGCAGATTGCCCGTTGCAAGCTGATGACCGCTGGCGTGGTCGGCGCACCCGAGCCCAAGGGCCGTCTGCGCGTGGCTACCAAGTTCGTCAACGTAGCCAAACGCTACTACGCCGAACAGGGCCGCCAGGTCGACATCATCAAGCTGTACGGCTCGATGGAGCTGGCACCGCTGATCAACCTGGCCGACAAGATCATCGACGTGGTCGACACCGGCAACACCCTGCGTGCCAACGGCCTGGAGCCCCAGGAACTGATCGCCACGATCAGCTCGCGCCTGGTGGTCAACAAGGCCTCCATGAAAATGCAGCACGCCCGTATCCAGAGCCTGATCGACACGCTGCGCGGTGCGGTCGAATCGCGACACCGCGGCTGACTCTCTACCGACTGCGCGCGGCCTTCGCTGCCGCGCCCGTCTATCCGCGTCATAGCCATTTTTCTCGGGTGCCCGCGCGGATGGACTGGTAGCCTAGGGCGCCTGAGCATTCGCCAATAATCGAGGCCCTCGCCATGACCGTGTCCACTGCAATTGCCCGTCTCAACGCTGCTGATCCGGATTTCGCCCGACATCTGGATCATCTGCTGAGCTGGGAAAGTGTGTCCGATGACGCGGTCAACCAGCGCGTGCTCGACATCATCAAGGCCGTGCGCGAGCGTGGCGATGCGGCATTGGTGGAATTCACCCAGCGTTTCGATGGTGTCGATGCCAAGTCCATCGATGACCTGATCCTCGGTCGCGAGCGCCTGGAACTGGCCCTGACCCGCATTACCCCGGTCCAGCGCGAAGCCCTGGAAAAGGCTGCCAACCGTGTGCGCATGTACCACGAGCGGCAGAAGCAGGATTCCTGGCAGTACACCGAGGCCGACGGCACCGTGCTTGGCCAGAAGGTCACCCCGCTGGACCGCGCCGGCCTGTATGTACCGGGTGGCAAGGCGTCGTACCCGTCGTCGGTGCTGATGAACGCCATCCCGGCCAAGGTCGCCGGTGTGGCCGAAGTGGTGATGGTGGTGCCGACCCCGCGTGGCGAGGTCAACGAGCTGGTGCTGGCGGCTGCCTGCATCGCCGGTGTCGACCGTGTGTTCACCGTCGGTGGCGCCCAGGCCGTCGCCGCCCTGGCCTACGGTACCGAAAGCGTGCCGCAGGTGGACAAGATCGTCGGCCCGGGCAACATCTACGTTGCCACCGCCAAGCGCCACGTGTTTGGCCAGGTGGGTATCGACATGATCGCCGGCCCGTCGGAAATCCTCGTGGTGTGCGACGGCCAGACCGACCCGGACTGGATCGCCATGGACCTGTTCTCCCAGGCCGAGCACGACGAAGATGCCCAGGCCATCCTGGTCAGCCCGGACGCCGCCTTCCTCGACCGCGTTGCCGCCAGCATCGACAAGCTGCTGCCGACCATGGAACGTGCCGAGATCATCGAGAAGTCGATCAATGGCCGTGGTGCGCTGATCCAGGTGCGTGACATGCAGCAGGCCATGGAAGTGGCCAACCGCATCGCACCCGAGCACCTGGAACTGTCGGTGGCCGACCCGCAGGCCTGGCTGCCGCACATCCGCCACGCTGGCGCGATCTTCATGGGCCGCCACACCAGTGAAGCGCTGGGCGACTACTGCGCAGGGCCCAACCACGTGCTGCCGACCTCCGGCACCGCGCGTTTCTCGTCGCCGCTGGGGGTGTATGACTTCCAGAAGCGTTCGTCGATCATTTTCTGCTCCGAGCAGGGCGCGTCCGAGCTGGGCCACACCGCCTCGGTCCTGGCCCGTGGCGAGTCGCTGACCGCCCACGCCCGCAGCGCTGAATACCGCATCCTGACCCAAGAGAAGGGGAACTGAGCATGAGTCGATTCTGGAGCCCCTTCGTCAAGGACCTGGTGCCTTACGTGCCGGGCGAGCAGCCCAAGCTGGCCCGCCTGGTCAAGCTGAACACCAACGAAAACCCCTACGGCCCGTCGCCCAAGGCGCTGGAGGCCATGCGCGGCGAGCTGAACGACAACCTGCGCCTGTACCCGGACCCGAACGGTGACCGGCTGAAGCAGGCGGTGGCCGAGTACTACGGCGTGACGCCGGCACAAGTGTTCGTCGGCAACGGCTCGGACGAGGTGCTGGCGCACATCTTCCACGGCCTGTTCCAGCACGACGCACCGCTGCTGTTCCCTGACATCAGCTACAGCTTCTACCCGGTCTACTGCGGCCTGTACGGTATCGCCTTTGAGCAGGTGGCGCTGGACGAGCAGTTCCAGATCCGCATCGAGGACTACAACAAGCCCAATGCCGGCATCATCTTCCCCAACCCCAACGCGCCGACCGGTTGCCTGATGCCGCTGCAGGCGGTGGAGCAGTTGCTGCAGGCCAACCGTGATTCGGTGGTGGTGGTCGATGAAGCCTACATCGACTTCGGTGGCGAAACGGCGATCAGCCTGGTGGACCGCTACGACAACCTGCTGGTCACCCAGACCCTGTCGAAGTCGCGCTCGCTGGCCGGGCTGCGGGTTGGCCTGGCGGTGGGGCACCCGGACCTGATCGAGGCGCTGGAGCGGATCAAGAACAGCTTCAACTCCTACCCGCTGGACCGAGCCGCGATCGTCGGCGCGGCGGTGGCGTTCGAGGACCGCGAGTACTTCGAGGAAACCTGCCGCAAGGTGATCGACAGCCGAGAGGTGTTGGTCGGGCAGCTGCAGGCCAAGGGCTTCGAAGTGCTGCCGTCGGCGGCCAACTTCATCTTCGCCCGCCATCCGCAACAAGATGCCGGTGAGCTGGCTGCACGCCTGCGCGAGCAGGGCGTGATCGTGCGCCACTTCAAGCAGCCGCGCATTGCCCAGTTCCTGCGCATCACCATCGGTACGCCAGAGATGAACCAGGCGCTGCTCGATGCGTTGACCTGACGTCATCCACTGCCCTGCGCGGTCCTTGTAGGAGCGGCCTTGTGTCGCGATAGGGCCGCAAAGCGGCCCCAGCAGTTTTTGCATCTGCGCTGAAATCCAGGGGCCGCTTTGCGGCCCTTTCGCGACACAAGGCCGCTCCCACAAAAAATCGCGCCAGGTTTCTAATCGCAGCTCTCTTCAATGACAAACACTTTGCCCACCGGTATGCTGCGCCAATTCATCGGATGATTGGTTGAGTAGCATGAGTACCGAATTGACCAAGCGGTCCCTGGTCGAACTGGCCGTCGAGCGCATGCGCGAACGCATCGTGCTGGGCGACTGGCAGGTTGGCCAGCGTTTGCCGACCGAGCCGGAACTGGCCCTGCAGTTGGGCATAAGCCGCAACACCGTACGCGAGGCCATGCGCGTGCTGGCGTTCAGTGGTCTGGTGGAGATCCGCCAGGGCGACGGCAGCTATCTGCGCACGGCCCAGGACCCGCTGCAGGCGGTGCAGGCGATGTCACGCTGCACGCCCGAGCAGGCCCGTGAAACCCGACATATCCTCGAAGCCGAGGCCATCGGCCTGGCCGCGCTGCGCCGAACCGACGCCGACCTGCAGGCGCTGCGTGATGCCCTGGCCAACAGTGCCGGGCATTTTCACGGTGATATCGATGCTTATGTGGCCTGCGACCTGGTGTTTCACCAGCGGCTGGTCGATGCCGCCCACAACCCGGCCTTGAGTGAGCTGTACCGGTACTTTTCCGGGGTGGTGGCTGCCGCGCTGCAGCACAACATGGCGACCGTGCCGCGCTGCCAGTCCACGTTCGACCTGCATGGGCAGATCCTTGCCGCCATCGAGCAACGCGATGCGGAGCAGGCCAAGCGCCTGAGCCGTACCCTTATCGAATCCTGACTCCGAGAAGGCCATGGCTGATTCCATCACCCGTAACACCCCACCGAGCGAGCGGGACCTCGAAGAGTTGCTGATCGACGCCGAGGCTGACGACGAACAGGTCCAACAGCAGCCGGTACAGGTACAGCGGCCTTGGCTGTTGTTGCTCGGCCTGGTGCTGGTGGCTTTGAACCTGCGCCCGGCATTGTCGAGCATGGCGCCAGTGCTGGGCCAGGTGTCCGAAGGCCTGGGGCTGAACGCCTCGCAGGCCGGTTTGCTGACCACCTTGCCAGTGCTGTGCCTGGGCCTGTTCGCCCCTTTGGCGCCGGTGCTGGCGCGGCGCTTTGGCAGCGAGCGGGTGATCCTCGGCATTCTCGCCACCCTGGCGCTTGGCATTGTCGTGCGCAGTAGCCTGGGGGCCACCGGGGTGTTCCTCGGCAGCCTCATGGCGGGGGCCAGCATCGGCATCATTGGCGTGCTGCTGCCGGGCATCGTCAAGCGCGATTTCCCGCAGCACGCTGGCACGCTGACCGGCGTTTACACCATGGCGTTGTGCCTGGGCGCCGCCATGGCGGCTGGCGCCACGGTGCCCCTGGCCCAGCATTTCGACGGCAGCTGGGCGCTGGGGCTTGGCTTCTGGATGTTGCCGGCCCTGCTCGCCATGCTGGTATGGCTGCCGCAGGCCCGCCAAGGACATGGCCTGCACAAGGTGGCCTATCGCGTGCGTGGGCTGTGGCGTGATCCGCTGGCCTGGCAGGTGACCCTGTACATGGGCCTGCAGTCGTCACTGGCCTACATCGTCTTTGGCTGGTTGCCATCGATCCTGATCGGTCGCGGCCTGAGCCCGACCGAGGCGGGGCTGGTGCTGTCGGGGTCGGTGATCGTGCAGCTGGTCAGTTCGCTCAGTGCGCCCTGGCTGGCCACTCGCGGCAAGGACCAGCGCCTGGCGATCGTGCTGGTCATGCTGATTACCCTGGCCGGCCTGTTCGGTTGCCTGTATGCGCCGCTTTCCGGGCTGTGGGGCTGGGCGGTTGTGCTGGGCCTGGGGCAGGGCGGTACCTTTGCCCTGGCGCTGACCTTGATCGTGCTGCGCTCGAAGGATGCCCATGTGGCGGCGAACCTGTCGAGCATGGCGCAGGGGGTGGGTTATACCCTGGCGTCGATGGGGCCGTTTGCGGTGGGGCTGGTGCATGACCTGACCGGGGGCTGGGCGGCAGTGGGGTGGATCTTTGCCGTGCTGGGGGTGGGGGCCATCGTCTTCGGCCTGGGCGCCGGGCGGGCTTTGCATGTGCAGGTGAGCAGCGAGAAAGTCTGAAGCTGATATTGGCAGTGCTGGCCTCTTCGCGGGCACGCCCGCTCCCACAGGAGAGCCACAGGATCAAAGCATGCATGGATCTTGTGGGAGCGGGCGCGCCCGCGAAGAGGCCGGTACTGGCATAAGCAACCGGGGCAGATTATCGTGCTGCTATCATCCCCCAGGACGGACCAGCCCCCATGAGCGACGCCAACCGCGACCTGATCACCCGCTTCTACCAGGCCTTCCAGCGCCTGGACGCCGAGGCCATGGTCGCCTGCTACAGCGACGATATCGTCTTCAGCGACCCGGTCTTCGGCACCTTGCGTGGCAAGGATGCAGGCGACATGTGGCGAATGCTCACCAGCCGGGCCAAGGACTTCACCCTGACCTTCGACAACGTCCGCGCCGATGAACGCACGGGCGCCGCACATTGGGTGGCCACCTACCTGTTCAGCCAGACCGGCCGCATCGTGGTCAACGATATCCAGGCGCGTTTCGTGATTCGTGACGGGCTGATCTGCCAGCACGATGACCAATTCGACTTGTGGAGTTGGTCGCGGCAGGCGCTGGGTGTGCCTGGCATGCTGCTGGGCTGGTCGCCGCTGGTGCAGAACAAGGTACGCCAGCAGGCGTTCACAGGATTGCGAGCATTCCAGCAGGCCCAGGGTGAGTGAGCCCGTCGAAATTGCCGCGAGCAAACCCTGGTATGTCTACTTGGTAAGGGCTGCCAATGGATCGCTGTATTGCGGTATCAGCGATGACCCGCAGCGGCGCTTTCTGGCGCACCAGAAAGGGCAGGGCGCGCGCTACTTCAAGACCAGCCCGGCCCAGGCGCTGGTGTATGTGGAGCAATGGCCGGACAAGGGCGAGGCGTTGCGCCAGGAGCGGCTGGTGAAGCGGCTGCGCAAGTCGGCGAAGGAGGCTTTGGTGGCCTCCTATGGCGCAGTAGTGGCTGTTAGTTAGGGCCGCTTCGCGCCCCATCGCCGGCAAGCCAGCTCCCACTTCGACTGCATGGACCTCAGGCCTGTGCAGTACCTGTGGGAGCTGGCTTGCCGGCGATGGGGCGCGAAGCGGCCCCGGGGCCATCAGTCCTTGCGCCGCTTCAACTGATCCACCAAGGTGGTCGGAAGGCCCTTGATGATCAAGGTCCCTGCCTCCTCGTCATACTCGACCTTGTCCCCCAGCAGGTGCGCTTCGAAGCTGATCGACAACCCCTCGGCACGCCCGGTGAAACGGCGGAACTGGTTGAGGGTGCGCTTGTCTGCGGGGATTTCCGGCGACAGGCCGTAGTCCTTGTTGCGGATGTGGTCGTAGAACGCCTTGGGCCGGTCCTCGTCGATCAGGCTGGACAGCTCTTCCAGCGTGACCGGCTCACCCAGCTTGGTCTGGGTAGTGGCGTACTCGACCAGGGTCTGGGTTTTTTCGCGGGCAGACTCTTCCGGCAGGTCTTCGCTCTCGACGAAGTCACTGAAGGCCTTGAGCAGGGTGCGGGTTTCGCCCGGGCCGTCCACGCCTTCCTGGCAGCCGATGAAATCGCGGAAGTAGTCCGAGACCTTCTTGCCGTTCTTGCCCTTGATGAACGAAATGTACTGTTTGGAGTTCTGGTTGTTCTTCCACTCCGACAGGTTGATGCGCGCCGCCAGGTGCAGCTGGCCAAGGTCGAGGTGGCGCGAAGGCATCACGTCGAGCTCGGCGTTCACCGCCACGCCTTCGCTGTGGTGTAGCAGGGCGATCGCCAGGTATTCGGTCATGCCTTGCTGGTAATGGGCAAACAGGATGTGGCCGCCGGTGGACAGGTTGGACTCTTCCATCAGCTTCTGCAGGTGCTCCACGGCCACGCGGCTGAAGGCGGTAAAGTCCTTTTCTTCGTCCAGGTACTGCTTCAGCCAGCCGCTCAGCGGGTAGGCGCCGGACTCACCGTGGAAAAAGCCCCAGGCCTTGCCTTGCTTGGCGTTGTAGCTGTCATTGAGGTCGGCAAGCAGGTTTTCGATGGCGTCGGAGGCAGCCAGTTCGCAATCGCGGGCATGCAGCACGGCGGGGCTGCCATCGGGCTTTTTGTCGATCAGGTGAACGATGCAATGACGGATTGGCATGGAATTCTCGGCGAGCTGCAAAAGTCGTCCAGTTTACCCTAGACACAAGGTGGTGCAGTGGCCGGATGTTGGCAGAAATGCCGGTTGTTCGTTTTTTGTTCAAATTTGTGCGTTTTAGGCTAAAACCCCCGAAAAACCTGCATTAAATCGAAGCGCGCAGCGGATATTTATCCGTTCCTGTGGTAGCTTTGCGCGGTCTTGCGCCCCTTGTGTGGCGCATTGCTGGCAGCGTGCTGTCGTCGTGTCGAACCAAACGTCGATTTGCGTATCTACATACGCGATTGGCGCGGCCCTCCACTTTCAGGGGCTGGCCCGATAACGTCGTAGTCCGCTGCATAACCATCGAATTTGATAGGGAAGGAACACCACCATGGCATTGACCAAAGACCAACTGATTGCCGACATCGCCGAATCGATCGCCGCGCCAAAAGCCACCGCCAAGAACGCTCTGGAGCAACTGGGCCAGATCGTTGCCGACCAGCTGGAAAACGGCGCTGAAATCACTCTGCCAGGCATCGGCAAGCTGAAAGTCGCTGAGCGTCCTGCCCGTACCGGCCGCAACCCTTCGACTGGCGCTGCCATCGAAATCGCTGCCAAGAAAGTCGTCAAGTTCGTTCCAGCCAAAGTGCTGACCGACGCCATCAACAAGTAATTGTTGAAGCTTTGACGAAACCGCGCCCGGCTTGCCCGGGCGCGGTTTTTTCATGCCTGGGTTTTACGCCCGGCGTGCCAAGCCTGGCGCGCGGCGTCGTCGTGGAAGCTCCAGGCGACCATGCGGCTCTGCTTCTGCCCTTGGCCCATTTCACTGATGCGCACGGCCTTGGCGCCCGCTTTCCTGAGCGCAGCCTCGATCCCCGGCAGGTTGCTGGCCTTGGACACCAGGCTGGTGAACCACAGTACCCGCTCGGCGTACTGCACGCTTTCGCTGACCAGTTGGCTGACAAAGCGGATCTCGCCGCCTTCGCACCACAGTTCGTTGTTCTGGCCGCCGAAGTTGAGCACCGGCAGCTTGCGCTTGGGGTCCTGCTTGCCGAGGTTCTTCCACTTGCGCTGGCTGCCACGGGTGGCTTCGTCGCGTGAGGCATGGAAGGGCGGGTTGCACAGGGTGAGGTCGAAGCGTTCGCCCTCCTGCAGCAGGCCGCTGAGGATGTGTGCACGGTTGGCCTGCTGGCGCAGGGTGATGGCCTTGCCCAGGCCGTTGGCCTGGACGATGGCCTTGGCCGAAGCCAGGGCCACGGGGTCGATGTCCGAGCCGAGGAAGCGCCAGCGGTAGTCGCTGTGGCCCAGCAGCGGGTAGATGCAGTTGGCCCCCACGCCGATGTCCAGCGCACGCACCTGGGCGCCCTTGGGGATCTCGCCGGCATTGTCGTCGGCCAGCAGGTCGGCGGCCACGTGGATGTAGTCGGCGCGACCGGGAATCGGCGGGCACAGGTAGTCGGCGGGGATATCCCAGTGCTGGATGCCGTACTGGGCCTTCAGCAGGGCACGGTTGAACACCCGCACGGCCTCGGGGTTGGCGAAGTCGATGCTGGGTTTGCCGTGGGGGTTGGTGATGGTGAAGCGCGCCAGGTCAGGGTGGGCCTTGATCAGGCTGGGGAAGTCGTAGCGGCCCTGGTGGCGGTTGCGCGGGTGCAGGGTGGGTTTGTTCGGGGTCATGGCAGTGTCCAGCCCTATACGAGCGGTGGCTGATAGAGCCTGGGGCTGCTTTGCAGCCCTTTCGCGACACAAGGCCGCTCCTACAGGATAGCGGCGCCCTTCAGACCGGCGCCGTCCCTGTAGGAGCGGCCTTGTGTCGCGAAAGGGCCGCAAAGCGGCCCCAGCTTTTCTCTAGTGATTAAAGCGCTGCAATCCGCGCATGCTGCTCGGTGAAGTTGGCCAGGGCCTGTTCGGACTCGGCCAGCTTGGCGCGTTCCTTCTCGATCACGGCAGGCGGTGCCTTGTCGACGAAGGCGGCGTTGGACAGCTTGCCACCCACGCGTGCCACTTCACCCTGCAGGCGCTGGATTTCCTTGTTCAGGCGCGCCAGCTCGGCATCCTTGTCGATCAGGCCGGCCATCGGCACCAGCACTTGCAGGTCACCGACCAGGGCGGTGGCCGACAGCGGCGCTTCGTCGGCATCGCCCAGTACGGTGAACGACTCGACCTTGGCCAGCTTCTTCAGCAGGGCTTCGTTTTCCTGCAGGCGACGCTGGTCGTCGGCGTTGGCGTTCTTCAGGAACAGCGGCAGCGGCTTGCCCGGGCCGATGTTCATTTCGGCGCGGATGTTGCGCAGGCCGACCATCAGCTCCTTGAGCCACTCGATGTCGCCTTCGGCGGCAGCATCGATGCGGCTTTCATTGGCCACCGGCCATGGCTGCAGCATGATGGTCTTGCCTTCGATGCCGGCCAGCGGCGCGATGCGCTGCCAGATTTCTTCGGTGATGAACGGCATGAACGGGTGCGCCAGGCGCAGCGCCACTTCCAGCACGCGGACCAGGGTGCGGCGAGTGCCACGGGCGCGCTCGACCGGGGCGTTCTCGTCCCACAGCACTGGCTTGGACAGCTCCAGGTACCAGTCGCAGTACTGGTTCCAGATGAACTCGTACAGCGCCTGGCTGGCCAGGTCGAAGCGGAACTGCTCCAGCTGGCGGGTCACTTCGGCTTCGGTACGCTGCAGCTGCGAGATGATCCAGCGATCGGCCAGCGACAGCTCGTAGGCCTCGCCGTTCTGGCCGCAGTCCTCGCCCTTGTCCAGCACGTAGCGGGCGGCGTTCCAGATCTTGTTGCAGAAGTTGCGGTAGCCTTCGACGCGGCCCATGTCGAACTTGATGTCGCGGCCAGTGGAGGCCAGCGAGCAGAAGGTGAAGCGCAGGGCGTCGGTGCCGTAGCTGGCGATACCTTCGGGGAACTCGGCCTTGGTCTGCTTGGCGATCTTCTCGGCAAGCTTGGGCTGCATCATGCCGCTGGTGCGTTTTTCCAGCAGGGCGTCGAGGGTGATGCCGTCGACGATGTCCAGCGGGTCCAGCACGTTGCCCTTGGACTTGGACATCTTCTGGCCCTGGCCGTCACGTACCAGGCCGTGCACGTACACGGTCTTGAACGGTACCTGCGGGGTGCCATCCTCGTTCTTGATCAGGTGCATGGTCAGCATGATCATGCGCGCAACCCAGAAGAAGATGATGTCGAAGCCGGTCACCAGCACGTCGGTGGAGTGGAACTTCTTGAGGAACTCGGTCTGTTCCGGCCAGCCCAGGGTAGAGAAGGTCCACAGGCCCGAACTGAACCAGGTGTCGAGTACGTCGTCGTCCTGGCGCAGGACCACGTCGGCGCCCAGGTTGTGCTTGGCGCGCACTTCTTCCTCGTTGCGGCCGACATAGACCTGGCCGGCCTCGTCGTACCATGCCGGGATGCGGTGGCCCCACCACAGCTGGCGGCTGATGCACCAGTCCTGGATATCACGCATCCAGGAGAAGTACATGTTCTCGTACTGCTTGGGCACGAACTGGATGCGGCCATCTTCCACGGCGGCGATGGCAGGTTCTGCCAGCGGCTTGGTGGAAACGTACCACTGGTCGGTCAGCCACGGCTCGATGACGGTGCCCGAACGGTCGCCTTTCGGCACTTTCAGCGCGTGGTCATCGATGCTGACCAGCAGGCCCTGGGCATCCAGGTCGGCGACGATCTGCTTGCGCGCGACGAAGCGGTCGAGGTTGGCATACTGGGCCGGCAGGCGGGTGTCCACCTGCTCGTTGACGCTGCCGTCGAGGTTGAAGGCCTGCGCGCTGGCCAGCACGAAGGCGTTCTTGTCGAAGATGTTCAGCAGCGGCAGGTTGTGGCGCTTGCCGACTTCGTAGTCGTTGAAGTCGTGGGCCGGGGTGATCTTCACGCAGCCGGTACCGAACTCGGGGTCGCAGTAGTCGTCGGCGATGATCGGGATGCGGCGGCCGACCAGCGGCAGTTCGACGAACTTGCCGATCAGTGCCTGGTAGCGCTCGTCGTTCGGGTTGACCGCCACGGCGGCGTCACCCAGCAGGGTTTCCGGACGGGTGGTGGCGACTACCAGGTAGTCCTTGCCTTCGGCGGTCTTGGCGCCGTCGGCCAGCGGGTAGCGCAGGTTCCACAGGTGGCCCTTCTCGTCGTGGTTTTCCACTTCGAGGTCGGAGATGGCCGTGTGCAGCTTGGTGTCCCAGTTGACCAGGCGCTTGCCGCGGTAGATCAGGCCATCTTCATGCAGGCGCACGAAGGCTTCCTTGACCGCTTCGGACAGGCCGTCGTCCATGGTGAAGCGCTCGCGGCTCCAGTCGACCGACGAGCCCAGACGGCGGATCTGACGGCTGATGTTGCCACCGGACTGGTCCTTCCATTCCCAGACCTTTTCCAGGAACTTTTCGCGGCCCAGGTCATGCCGGTTCTGGCCCTTGGCCTCGAGCTGGCGCTCGACCAGCATCTGGGTGGCGATACCGGCGTGGTCGGTGCCTGGCTGCCACAGGGTGTCGCGGCCTTGCATGCGGCGGAAACGGATCAGGGCGTCCATGATCGCGTTGTTGAACCCGTGGCCCATGTGCAGGCTGCCGGTCACGTTCGGCGGCGGGATCATGATGGTGTAGGACTCGCCTGCACCTTGTGGGGCGAAATAGTTCTCGGACTCCCAGGTGTTGTACCAGGAAGTTTCGATGGCGTGCGGCTGGTAGGTCTTATCCATGCGCGGCGGGACCCTGTGCATTTATTCGGGAAAGCCGGGAAGTATAACCAAGCTGGGGGCCGCAGGCGACAAGCTGCTGACAACTGTCGGAACAGTGGCGCCTGCTTCGCGGGCTCGCCCGCTCCCACAGGTGCACCACAGGTCTTGTGGGCTGTGGGGGCCCTGTGGGAGCGGGCGTGCCCGCGAAGCAGGCGACCCGGATGTTCGGTTTTACTCGGAACGCTTGATCAACCGCTCGATCCGCGCATCCAGCCGGCGCTTGATCTCGTTCTCGATGTGCGGGGTGAAGTCGTTGATCACGTCCTGCATGATCATCTGCGCCGCCGCACGCAGTTCGCTTTCCAGGTGCAGGAGGGTGTCCTGGCGACGGGTCTGCGGGTCATCTTCGGGTTCGGCAGCTACCGGTTCGGCCGCAGGCACATGATTGCCGGGCGCTTCTTCCAGCAGCAACGGGATCTGCTCCACCGTCTCGGTCAGCAGCGGCGGTTGCAGGTCGGCGTCGCCAAGCAACTGGCGTATCGACTCGAGGTCATCGAGCAGATGGGCGGAATCGGGCAGGGGGGAGGGCTTGTCCATCGTCGTCAAAGTCGCTGTAAGCGGTGGTCTTGCAGAGCATAGCCCTGTTCACGGTAGAAACGGAATCGTTCACGGGCCGATTGGCGGATGCCAGGCTCTTCAACGACTATTTCGGCCACCCGTTCGAACTGGCCGACGAAGGCCGGTACGCCGGCGCCCAGGTTGATCAACAGGTCGTGGTGATCGCCTGCACTGTCGGCGGCCAGGCCCAATGCCACGCTGGCATCGGCATGTACCTCCGCGAGGTCGTGGGGCACGAAGGCCTCGCCCTTGAAACGCCACAGGCGTTGGTCCAGCTCGCTGCGCTGCTCGGCGTCCTGGCAATGCAGGTAGACCCGGTGGCCAAGGCGCCAGGCCTTTTCGCACAGCTTGCAGGCGAAATCGAGCCGCGCCGACAGCGAGTCGGTGGGCAGGATGTAGAAATCGACTTTGCTCATGGTGGTATCGCCGGCCGGCGGCGCACGGGGCGCCACCGGCTTCATGGCGTCAGGCGCCAGCGCGGTCCAGCAGGTACTGGGTCAGCAGGGGCACAGGGCGGCCAGTGGCGCCCTTGTCCTTGCCACCACTGACCCAGGCGGTGCCGGCGATGTCCATGTGCGCCCAGTCGTAGGCCTTGGCAAAGCGCGACAGGAAGCAGCCGGCGGTGATGGTGCCGGCCTTCGGCCCGCCGATGTTGCCCATGTCGGCGAACGGGCTGTCCAGCTGCTCCTGGTACTCATCGAACAGCGGCAGCTGCCAGGCACGGTCGTCGGCGCGCTTGCCGGCGTCGAGCAACTGGCCGACCAGGTCGTCGTTGTTGCCCATCAGGCCGGTGGTGTGGCTGCCCAGGGCGACGATGCAGGCACCGGTCAGGGTGGCGATGTCGATGACTGCCTGCGGCTTGAAGCGCTCGGCGTAGGTCAGGGTGTCGCACAGCACCAGGCGGCCTTCGGCGTCGGTGTTGAGGATTTCCACGGTCTGCCCGCTCATGGTGGTGACGATGTCACCCGGGCGGGTGGCGCCGCCGCTCGGCATGTTCTCGGCGCAGGCCAGCAGGCACACCAGGTTGACCGGCAGCTGCAGCTCGAGCACCGCACGCAGGGTGCCGAGCACGCTGGCGGCACCACACATGTCGTACTTCATTTCGTCCATGCCGGCACCAGGCTTGAGGCTGATGCCGCCGGTGTCGAAGGTAATGCCCTTGCCCACCAGCACGAACGGCTTGTCCGCCTTCTTGCCGCCTTGGTAGTTGAGCACGATCAGGCGTGGTGGCTGGTCGCTGCCCTGGCCGACGGCGTAGAACGCGCCCATGCCCAGGTCCTTGATCTTTTTCTCGTCCAGCACTTCGACTTTCAGCGCCTTGTGCGCCTTGCCCAGGTCCTTGGCCTGTTCGGCCAGGAAGCTTGGGTGGCACAGGTTGGGCGGCAGGTTGCCCAGGTCGCGGGTGAAAGCCATGCCGGTGGCGATGGCGCTTGCATGCTTGACGGCACGCTCGACCTCGGCCTGGCCGGCCTTGTCGGCCAGCAGGGTGACCTTCTTCAGGGCGCGCGGCTCGGCCTTCTGGCTCTTGAAGCGATCGAACACGTATTCGCCGTCGAGCAGGGTTTCGGCCAGCAGGCGGTACTTGCCATAGTGGGCATCGCGGTTGCTGACCGCGATGTCGTCCAGGGCCAGCACTGCGTCAGCGCCGTTCAGGCCCTTGAGCACGCCGGCGACGCTGGCGACCAGTTTGCGCCAGGCGCGGTCGCCCAGGGCTTCGTCCTTGCCGCTGCCCACCAGCAGCACGCGCTCGGCCTTCAGGCCCGCGAGGTTCTGCAGGAGCAGGGTCTGGCCCGGCTTGCCGGCCAGGTCGCCACGCTTGAGCACGGCACTGATGGCGCCCTCGCTGGCCTGGTCGACGGCCTTGGCCACGGCGCCGAGCTTGCGGTTTTCACCTACCGGGAGGACCAGGGTGGCGGTTTTTACGGATGCAGCAGCTACGCTTTTTACAACCAGTTCCATGTCAGGATCCCCGAATGATCGATACAGTCGGCGCTGTGTGTTCCAGCGCTCTGGACGGGCCTGGCCGCGTCGTCGCGTGCCAGCGGAAAAGCTGCCAGTTTGAGCCTGCGGCAAGCGTGCTGACAACCCCGTTATGCGCCTTCATGCGCGGCGAAGTGACAGGGGCGGTCAATCACAGGATAATGCGCGCACTTTACATGGAGGTTCGCCTTTGGCGAACCGGCATTGGTCTTGGCTGTACTAAGTCATTGTCTGGCGCCATTGATTGGCAGTCCGCCCTGACAACCCAGGAGTGTCTGGTTTGATCGTCTTTCGTTATCTGTCCCGCGAGGTCCTGGTGACCTTGAGCGCCGTCAGCGCCGTGCTGCTGGTGATCATCATGAGTGGGCGCTTCATCAAGTACCTGGCCCAGGCTGCCCAGGGTGTGCTCGACCCGAGCGTGCTGTTCCTGATCATGGGCTTCCGCCTGCCGGGCTTCCTGCAGCTGATCCTGCCTCTGGGGCTGTTCCTCGGCATTCTCCTGGCGTACGGGCGCCTGTACCTGGAAAGCGAGATGACCGTGCTGTCGGCCACCGGCATGAGCCAGCAGCGCCTGCTGGGCCTGACCATGGCACCGGCCGCCCTGGTTGCCCTGCTGGTGGCCTGGCTGAGCCTGAGCCTGGCGCCGCTGGGTGTGGCCCAGGTGCAGCAGATCATCAGCCAGCAGGATGCCCTGACCGAGTTCGACACCCTGGTGCCGGGCCGCTTCCAGACCCTGCGCGACGGCTCGCGGGTGACCTACACCGAAGAGCTGTCGGACGACCGCATCAACCTGGCCGGGGTGTTCATTTCCGAGAAGCGCTTCAACCAGGACAAGACCAAGGACCGCGCCCCGTCGGTGCTGGTTGCCGAAAAAGGCCACCAGGAAATCCAGGCCGACGGCAACCGCTACCTGGTGCTGGAAAACGGTTACCGTTACGACGGCAACCCGGGCCAGGCCGATTACCGTGCAATCAAGTACGACACCTACGGCGTGCTGCTGCCCAAGCCGGAAGTCGCCGAGGAAGTGACCGATCGCGAAGCCATCCCCACTTCCGAGCTGATCGGCAAGAAAGGCCTGCGTGAGCGCGCCGAGCTGCAATGGCGGCTGTCGCTGCCGATCCTGGTGTTCATCGTCACCATGCTGGCGGTGCCGCTGTCCCGGGTCAACCCGCGCCAGGGCCGCTTCCTCAAGCTGCTGCCGGCAATTCTTCTGTACATGGCCTACCTGACAATGCTGATTTCCGTACGTGGCGCCCTCGAGAAGGGCAAACTGCCGATCGCCCTGGGCATGTGGTGGGTCCACGGCCTGTTCCTGCTGATCGGCCTGGGCCTGATGTACTGGGAGCCGCTGCGTCTCAAGCGCGCCGCCCGTCGTGCGGAGGTGGCCCATGGGTAAGCTCGACCGCTACATCGGCCAGAGCGTGCTGCTGGCCATCCTCGCCGTGCTGGGGATCATCCTCGGCCTGGCTTCGCTGTTTGCCTTCATCGACGAGATGAGCGACCTGAGTGACACCTACACGGTGATGGAGGCGGGCAACTTCGTCCTGCTGACCGCACCGCGGCGCCTGTACGAAATGCTGCCGATGGCCGCCTTGATCGGCTGCCTGATCGGCCTGGGCAGCCTGGCCAGCAGCAGCGAACTGACCATCATGCGTGCTGCCGGGGTTTCCATCGGGCGCATCGTCTGGGCGGTGATGAAGCCGATGCTGGTACTGATGCTGGTCGGCCTGCTGATCGGCGAGTACGTGGCGCCGGTGACCGAGAACAAGGCCCAGGCCGACCGTTCCCTGGCCCAGGGTGGTGGTGATGCGCAAAGCTCCAAGCGCGGCATGTGGCACCGCCAGGGCGAGGAGTACGTGCACATCAACGCCGTGCAGCCCAACGGCCTGCTGCTGGGCGTGACCCGTTACCGCTTCGACAGCGAGCGCAAGATCGTCACCTCGAGCTTCGCCCGCCGTGCACAGTACCAGGACGACCACTGGATGCTCAGCGACGTGCGCACCACCTTCTTCCGTGGCGACCACACCGAAGTGGTGACCGCGCCGCAGGAGCGCTGGGACGTTTCGCTCACGCCGCAACTGCTCAATACCGTGATCCTGGCGCCGGAGTCGCTGTCCATCACCGGGCTGTGGGACTACATCCACTACCTGTCCGACCAGGGCCTGAACAATGCCCGTTACTGGCTGGCGTTCTGGACCAAGGTGTTGCAGCCGATGGTGACCGCGGCGCTGGTGCTGATGGCCATTTCCTTCATCTTCGGCCCGCTGCGTTCGGTAACCCTTGGCCAGCGCGTGTTCACCGGTGTACTGGTGGGCTTCGTGTTCCGCATCGCCCAGGACCTGCTGGGGCCTTCGAGCCAGGTGTTCGGCTTCCCGCCGCTGCTGGCGGTGCTGATCCCGGCAGGCATCTGCGCGCTGGCCGGTGTGTGGTTGTTGCGCCGGGCAGGTTGATGGCCTGAGTTGTACAAAAAAGCCGACCTCAGGGTCGGCTTTTTGCTGGCATTTGTGTTGCCTTCTTCGCGGGCTTGCCCGCTCCCACAGGAACCTCACCATCCTCAGGACCTGTGATGAACCTGTGGGAGCGGGCAAGCCCGCGAAGAGGCCGGAGCAGGCAATACAGGTCTCAGCTCATTTCTTCTGCTTCGGCACCCGCACCAGCTGGCTTTCCGAATAGATGTCATGCCAGCCCCGCTGGCGCTTGTCGATAAACACCCAGAAAAACCCCAGCCCCAGGCACAGCCACGAGGCAATCGAGACCACGAAGCGCAGCAGCGCCTGCCACAGGCTGATGGCTGTGCCATCGGCGTTCTGCACCCGCACGCCCCACACCTGCATGCCCAGGGTCTGCCCGCCATGGGTCCAGAACTTGGCAAAGAAACCGAACAGGACAAACAGCAACACGGTGGACAACAGCGGGTCGCCGTCCAGTGCGCCAGCCTCGGTCAGCTCACGCATGCGGGCTTCGCCGATGATCGCCATCTGGATCATCTTGTAGGCACCGGCGGTCACGATCAGCAGCGCCGTGCACAGCAGGAAGTCGTAGAACATCGCCGCCAGGCGCCGGCCCAGGCCGACCGGCGGAAAATCACCCTGGGGTGTGAGCAGAGGCTTGGACATGCAAAACGGCTCCAGAAGACGAAGCCGCTATTCTACGGGCAAAAAAAAGCCCCTGCACTTGGCAGGGGCTTTTCTCGAAGTCGGGTTCGGCTTAGCCGGCGACCTGGACTTTGTCAGCCTGCATGCCTTTCTGGCCCTGGACTGCTTCGAAGGTGACCTTCTGGCCTTCTTTCAGGCTCTTGAAGCCGTTACCTTCGATAGCGCGGAAGTGCACGAACAGATCCGGACCGCTTTCTGGGGTGATGAAGCCGTAACCTTTTTCGTCATTGAACCACTTGACGGTACCGTTCTGACGCTCAGCCATTGTCTTATTTCCTATGAAGCTTGAATTTTGATGACAGTTTCTTTTGCAATAAAGGAAGCAAAAGATTACTGGGCTGGGTTGCAGGAAAGTAAGAGACGTCGAACGGGTTGTAGCAGATTGCGGCTACTGGCCCAGGTCACGAACTGTTGCGACCCATGCAAACACAGTGCAGTGACTCTACGCCAACTCCCGAGCGAAAAACAAGCCCTTGGTCGTATGGAAAATCGGCCGTTTGCCGATAACCGACCGATTTGTCGGAAACGGCATGGCGCCTGGCCTGGCGCCATGTTCAAAAGTTATTGGACAGGTTCGAAAACGAATATGTCGAACCTGCCCGCAACCTTCACAAAGCGGCTTCAGCCCCGGTAGTAACGTTGTGCCACGAAAGGCATTTTGCTGACTTTCAAGGCAACCTTCTTGCCACGCACCACGGCAAACAGTGGGGTGTCGATAGCGGTATGTTCACTATCGATATAACCCATTGCTACAGGTGCACCGAGTGTCGGGCCAAAGCCGCCGCTGCACACTTTGCCTACAGGTTTATCGTTTGCATCGACAATATCCGCGCCTTCACGTACTGGGGTACGCTCCTGTGGCAACAGGCCCACACGTTTGCGCGCCACACCATCGCGCTGATGAGCGAAGATGGCCTCGGCACCCGGGAAACCGGCGGCACGCGCGCCATCGGCACGGCGAACCTTGGAAATGGCCCACAGCAGGCTGGCTTCCACCGGCGTGGTCTCGGTGTTCATGTCGTGGCCATACAGGCACAGGCCGGCTTCCAGGCGCAGCGAGTCGCGCGCACCCAGGCCGATCGGTTGTACTTCGGGCTCGGCCAGCAGGCGGCGGGCCAGGGCTTCGGCGGCATGTACCGGTACCGAGATCTCGTAGCCGTCTTCGCCGGTGTAGCCCGAGCGGCTGACGAAGCAGTCTTCACCCAGCAGTTTCACCGGGCGGAACTGCATGAAGGTCATGCCGGCCACTTCCGGGGCCAGGCGCTCCAGCACCTTGACCGCCGCCGGGCCTTGCAGGGCCAGCAGGGCGCGCTGCTCGAACAGCGGCTGCACCTCGCAACGGCTGCCGATGTGCGCTTGCAGGTGGGCCAGGTCCTGGTCCTTGCAGGCGGCGTTGACCACCAGGAACAGCGTGTCGTCACCCAGGTTGGCGACCATCAGGTCGTCGAGGATGCCGCCTTGCTCATTGGTGAACATGGCATAGCGCTGCATGCCCACCGGCAGGTCGATGATATCCACCGGCACCAGGCTTTCCAGGGCCTTGGCGGCATCGCTGCCGCGCAGGGTGATCTGGCCCATGTGCGAGACATCGAACAGGCCGGCCTGCTCGCGGGTGTGCAGGTGTTCCTTGAGCACGCCCAACGGGTACTGCACCGGCATGTCAAAGCCGGCGAACGGCACCATGCGCGCACCCAGTTCCAGGTGCAGGGCGTGCAGTGGGGTCTTGAGCAGTGTTTCGGACATCGGTGACTCCTTGCTGTTGTTGTCGGGTCAACATTCGATGATGTTGACGGCCAGGCCGCCACGGGCGGTCTCTTTGTATTTGCTTTTCATGTCGGCGCCGGTCTGGCGCATGGTGCGGATGACCTTGTCGAGCGACACGTAGTGCTGCCCGTCGCCGCGCAAGGCCATGCGCACCGCGTTGATCGCCTTCACCGAGCCCATGGCGTTGCGCTCGATGCAAGGCACCTGGACCAGCCCGCCAATCGGGTCGCAGGTCAGGCCCAGGTTGTGTTCCATGCCGATTTCGGCAGCGTTCTCCACCTGCTGCACGGTGCCGCCCATCACCTCGCATAGCGCCCCGGCGGCCATCGAGCAGGCCACGCCAACCTCGCCCTGGCAGCCTACTTCGGCGCCGGAGATGGAGGCGTTTTCCTTGTACAGGATGCCGATGGCCGCGGCGGTGAGCAGAAACCGCACCACCCCGTCCTCGTTGGCTCCCGGTACGAAGCGCATGTAGTAATGCAGCACCGCCGGGACAATGCCCGCCGCGCCGTTGGTCGGCGCAGTGACCACACGCCCGCCGTAGGCGTTTTCCTCGTTCACCGCCAGGGCATAGAGGTTGACCCAGTCGAGTACCGACAGGGCATCGCGCAGGCTGGCTTCCGGGTTGCGGCTCAGCTGGCGGTACAACGCCGGTGCCCGGCGCTTGACCTTGAGCCCGCCCGGCAGGATGCCTTCATGCTGGCAACCGGCTTCGACGCAGTCCTGCATCACCTGCCAGATGCGCAGCAGCCCGGCACGGGTTTCCGCCTCGGGGCGCCAGGCCGCCTCGTTGGCCAGCATTACCTGGCTGATCGACAGGTTTTGCCCGGTGCAATGGCCGAGCAGCTCCTTGGCGGTCTTGAACGGGTAGGTCAGCGGTGTGCTGTCCTCGACGATGCGGTCGTGGCCGGCAGCGTCCTGGTCGACCACGAAACCGCCGCCCACCGAGTAGTACTCGCGGCTGCGGATTTGCAGGCCGGCCTCGTCGAAGGCGCGGAAGATCATGCCGTTGGGGTGGTAGTCCAGCGGCTTGCGGATCATCGCCAGGTGCTGCTTTTCGATGAACGCGATGCTGTGCTCGCCGAGCAGGTTCAGCCGACCGCTGTCGCGGATGGCCTGCAGGCGGGCAGGGATGGTATCGGTGTCGATGGCATCGGGGTGTTCGCCTTCAAGGCCCAGCAGCACGGCCTTGTCGCTGCCGTGGCCCTTGCCGGTGGCGCCGAGCGAGCCGTACAGCTCGGCCTTGACGCTGACCGTGCGGGCCAGCAGGCCATCACGGCGCAGCCCTTCGGCGAAGCGCGCGGCGGCGCGCATCGGGCCGACCGTGTGCGAGCTGGAGGGGCCGATGCCGATCTTGAACAGGTCGAAGACGCTCAAAGACATTGCTCATTCCCTCCGGTAAGTAAGGCGAGTGCTGCGCACTCGATCGCCGGCAAGCCAGCTCCCACAGGTACTGCACTAGCCTTGAGTGCGGTGAGGCCCCTGTGGGCGCTGGCTTGCCGGCGATGAGGCCTGAGCGCCGGGTCAGGCGTCCTGATAGCTCTCGATCGACGGGCAGGCGCACACCAGGTTGCGGTCGCCGAACACGTTGTCGACCCGGCCGACCGGTGGCCAGTACTTGCCTTCCACCAGGCTCGGCAGCGGGTACACCGCCTGCTCGCGGCTGTAGCCATGGGCCCATTCGCCAACCAGCTCGGCCGCAGTGTGCGGGGCGTTCTTCAGCGGGTTGTCGTCCTTGTCCAGGCTACCGTTCTCGACCGCGCGAATTTCTTCGCGGATCTGGATCATCGCGTCGCAGAAACGGTCCAGTTCTTCCTTGGACTCGCTTTCGGTCGGTTCGATCATCAGCGTGCCCGCCACCGGGAAGGACATGGTCGGGGCGTGGAAGCCGAAGTCGATCAGGCGCTTGGCCACGTCGTCGACGCTGATGCCGCTGGTGTCCTTCAGTGGGCGCAGGTCGAGGATGCACTCGTGGGCCACCAGGCCATTGCCGCCGGTATACAGAACAGGATAGTGCTCTTCCAGGCGACGGGCGATGTAGTTGGCGTTGAGGATCGCCATCTGCGAGGCACGCTTGAGACCGGCACCGCCCATCATGCGGATGTACATCCAGGTGATCGGCAGGATGCTGGCGCTGCCGAACGGCGCGGCACAAACCGCGCCCTCGGTGTTTTCCAGCTGCGCATGGCCGGGCAGGAACGGCGCCAGGTGCGACTTGACGCCGATCGGGCCGACGCCCGGGCCGCCACCACCGTGCGGGATGCAGAAGGTCTTGTGCAGGTTCAGGTGGGATACGTCGCCGCCGAACTTGCCCGGGGCGCACAGGCCGACCATGGCGTTCATGTTGGCGCCGTCGATGTACACCTGGCCACCGTTGTCGTGGATGATCGCGCAGATTTCGCCGATCGCTTCCTCGAACACGCCGTGGGTCGACGGGTAGGTGATCATGATCGCGGCCAGGCGCTCGCGGTGCTCGATGGCCTTGGCGCGCAGGTCCTCGACATCGACGTTGCCGCGGGCATCACAGGCGGTGACCACCACGCGCATGCCGGCCATGTGCGCGGTTGCCGGGTTGGTGCCGTGGGCCGACGACGGGATCAGGCAGATGTCGCGGTGGCCTTCGCCACGGCTGCGGTGGTAGGCGCGGATGGCCAGCAGGCCCGCGTACTCGCCCTGGGAACCGGCGTTGGGCTGCAGCGACACGGCGTCATAGCCGGTGGCGGCGCAGAGCATGGCTTCCAGCTCGGTGGTCATCTGCAGGTAGCCCTGGCTCTGCTCGGCCGGGGCGAACGGGTGCAGGTTGCCGAACTCGGCCCAGGTGACCGGGATCATTTCGCTGGCGGCGTTCAGCTTCATGGTGCACGAGCCCAGCGGGATCATGCTGCGGTCCAGCGCCAGGTCCTTGTCGGCAAGGCGGCGCAGGTAGCGCATCAGCTCTGTTTCGCTGTGGTAGCGGTTGAATACCGGGTGCGCGAGGATGGCCGACTGGCGCAGCAGGGCGGCAGGCAGCAGCGAGCCGGTGCTGGCGGCCAGCGCGTTGAAGTCCGGCTGGGCCTGGTCGCCACCGATCAACTGCCACAGGGCCTCGACATCGGCCTGGCTACTGGTTTCGTCCAGCGACAGGCCCACGTGGGCCGCGTCGATCTGGCGCAGGTTGATGCCCTGGGCGCGCGCCCTGTCATGCAGGCTGGCAGTGGCACTGCCGGTGGCCAGGGTCAGGGTGTCGAAGGCGCTGGCGCCCACTACCTGCACGCCCAGGGTCTTCAGGCCGGCGGCCAGGATCGCGGTCAGGGCATGGGTACGTTCGGCGATGCGCTTGAGGCCGGCCGGGCCGTGGTATACGGCGAACATGCTGGCGATGTTGGCCAGCAGCACCTGGGCGGTGCAGATGTTGCTGGTGGCCTTTTCGCGGCGGATGTGCTGCTCGCGGGTCTGCATGGCCAGGCGCAGGGCGGTCTTGCCGAAGCGGTCGATCGACACGCCGACCAGGCGGCCCGGCATGTCGCGCTTGAACGCGTCACGGGTGGAGAAGTAGGCCGCGTGCGGGCCACCGAAGCCCAGTGGCACGCCGAAGCGCTGGGCGCTGCCGATGGCTACGTCGGCGCCGAACTCGCCCGGCGGGGTCAGCAGGGTCAGGGCCAGCAGGTCGGCGGCCACGGCGACCAGGGCGTTGGCGGCGTGGAAGCGCTCGACCACTTCGCGGTAGTCGAACACTTCACCGTTGCTGGCCGGGTACTGCAGCAGGGCGCCGAAGAAGGCGCTGACATCGCCCAGCTCGCGCTCGTCGCCGACCACGATCTCGATGCCCAGCGGCTCGGCACGGGTGCGCAGCACGTCGAGGGTTTGCGGGTGGCAGTGCACGGAGGCGAAGAAGGCGTGGCTGGCCTTGTTCTTCGACAGGCGCTTGCAGAAGGTCATGGCCTCGGCCGCAGCGGTGGCTTCGTCGAGCAGGGAGGCGTTGGCGATCGGCAGGCCGGTCAGGTCGCTGATCAGGGTCTGGAAGTTCAGCAGCGCTTCCAGGCGGCCCTGGGAAATTTCTGGCTGGTACGGGGTATAGGCGGTGTACCAGGCCGGGTTTTCCAGCAGGTTGCGCAGGATCGGCGCCGGAGTGTGGGTGTTGTAGTAGCCCTGGCCGATGTAGCTCTTGAACAGCTGGTTCTTGCCGGCGATGGCCTTGAGCGCGGCAAGCGCGTCGGCTTCGCTCTGGCCGTCGTGCGAGCCGAGCACGCTGGTGCCTTTGATGCTGTCGGGAATGACCGCGGCGGTCATGGCTTCCAGCGAGTCGAAGCCGAGGGCGGCCAGCATGGCCTGCTCGTCAGCGGCGCGCGGGCCGATGTGGCGGGCGATGAATTCGTTGGCGGTGCCGAGGTTGATGGTCATGGTGGGGTTCCTCAGGCGTCGTCGTTGGCTTTGATCAGGCGGTCGTAGGCGTCCTGGTCGAGCAGGGCGGCCACGGCGCTGGCGTCGGCGGGAATGAAACGGAAGAACCAGCCTTCGCCCATCGGGTCTTCGTTGACCAGTTCCGGGCTGTCTTCGAGTTGGTCGTTGATCTGGACCACTTCGCCGGTCAGGGGCATGTACACACCACTGGCGGCCTTGACCGACTCGACGGTGGACGCTTCGCTGCCTTTCTCATACTGCTGCAACTCTGGCAGTTGCACGAAAACCACATCGCCAAGGGCGTTCTGGGCGTAGGCGGTGATGCCCACGGTGACGCTGCCATCGGCTTCGACGCGCAGCCATTCGTGATCTTCAGTGAAACGCAACTCGCTCATGGGGAATCCTCGGGAAGCAGGGCGTTAGGCGCAGTGGCTCCGCGCTCTTGGGGTTGGGATTCCCTTAGCAAAAATGCGGCCAATCGTTAAAAAACGTTATGAATCAATGTGTTAACTATTTTGCGTAATCATTTTGTCATTCTTGTGGAATGAAAACGCTACAGCGGGCGGGGGATGGAAAAGGGTTTGGGGATCAAACCCTTGCACAGCCGTATCCGAATGGATGTGTATCGATTTGAATACGGTGTATCGAAATCGATACGAACCTGCCTGCAGGGCGCGAGTTACAGCCGCCAGCCCTTCAGGCAGTCCTTTTTGCGATGCGCGGTCTACGTAGTTCTACGTAGATCGCGCCCGTAGTACTGCGAATTTTCTTGTGGACCCGGGATGGCGAAAGTGTCGCCGTCCTTATCCGGACACATACAACAACAAAAGCCGTCGCAGGTTTACCACCCGCGACAGGAGAAAATTCGATGACCACACTGGCTACCCGAATTGCCTGGTTTGCCGTTGCCTTGCTTGGTGCATTTGCGCTGGGCACGCTTGCCCTGCGCAGGGGCGAAGCCATCAACGCCCTCTGGATCGTGACCGCAGCAGTTGCCATCTACCTCATTGCCTACCGTTACTACAGCCTGTTCATCGCCAACAAGGTGATGCAACTGGACGCCGCACGCGCCACGCCCGCCGTACTCAACAACGACGGCCTGGACTACGTACCGACCAACAAGCACATTCTCTTCGGGCACCACTTTGCTGCCATTGCCGGCGCCGGCCCTCTGGTTGGCCCGGTGCTTGCCGCACAAATGGGCTACCTGCCCGGCACGCTCTGGCTGATCGCCGGTGTGGTCCTGGCGGGTGCTGTCCAGGACTTCATGGTGCTGTTCATCTCTACCCGTCGCAACGGTCGCTCCCTGGGCGAACTGGTACGCGAAGAGATGGGCTCCATCCCCGGTACCATCGCCTTGTTCGGTGCCTTCCTGATCATGATCATCATCCTCGCGGTGTTGTCGCTGATCGTGGTCAAGGCGCTGGCGGAGAGCCCCTGGGGCATGTTCACGGTAATGGCCACGTTGCCGATTGCAGTGTTCATGGGCGTCTACATGCGCTACCTGCGCCCAGGGCGTATCGGTGAGATCTCCGTGATCGGCGTGGTCCTGCTGCTGGCGTCCATCTGGTGCGGTGGCCTGGTCGCCGCCGACCCAGTCTGGGGGCCTGCCTTCACCTTCACCGGGTTGCAGATTACCTGGATGCTCATCGGCTATGGCTTCGTTGCCGCGGTACTGCCCGTATGGCTGATCCTGGCGCCACGGGACTACCTTTCGACCTTCCTCAAGATCGGGACCATCGTCGCCCTGGCAATCGGCATCCTGGTCATCGCCCCCGACCTGAAAATGCCAGCCGTTACCCACTTCATCGATGGCACGGGCCCGGTCTGGAAGGGCGCCCTGTTCCCCTTCCTGTTCATTACCGTGGCTTGCGGCGCGGTGTCTGGCTTCCACGCGTTGATCAGCTCGGGTACCACACCCAAGCTGTTGGCCAATGAAAGTCATGCCCGTTACATCGGCTACGGCGCGATGCTGATGGAGTCCTTTGTCGCGATCATGGCCATTGTCGCGGCATCGGTCATCGAACCTGGGATCTACTTCGCCATGAACAGCCCAGCCGCCGTGGTGGGTGGCGATGTCGCGACCGTGGCGGCTACCGTGAGCAGCTGGGGCTTCACCATAACGCCGGAGATTCTGCAACAGACTGCCGCCGACATTGGCGAGCACACCATCCTGGCTCGCGCCGGTGGAGCGCCGACCTTGGCCGTGGGGATTGCCCAGATCCTGCACCAGGCACTGCCAGGCGAGAACACCATGGCGTTCTGGTACCACTTTGCAATTCTCTTCGAGGCACTGTTCATCCTCACTGCCGTCGATGCCGGCACCCGTGCGGGACGCTTCATGCTGCAGGACCTGCTCGGCAATTTCGTGCCGGCACTGAAGAAGACCGACTCCTGGACAGCGAACCTCATCGCTACCGCAGGTTGCGTGGCCATGTGGGGCTGGCTGCTGTACCAAGGGGTGATCGACCCGCTGGGTGGCATCAACACCCTGTGGCCGCTGTTCGGCATCTCCAACCAGATGCTGGCCGGGATCGCGCTCATGCTCGGCTGTGTGGTGCTTATCCGCATGAAGCGTCAGCGATACGTCTGGGTTACCTTGATTCCAGCCGTCTGGCTGCTGATCTGCACCACTACGGCCGGTCTTATCAAGCTGCTGGACAAGGACCCCTCGATGGGCTTCCTGGCGCTTGCCAAGAAGTACAGTGATGCTGCCGCCGCAGGCCAGGTACTGGCGCCTGCGAAGGATCTGATGCAAATGCAGCACGTAGTGTTCAATGCCTATACCAACGCGACGCTGACAGCACTGTTCCTGTTGGTGGTCCTGAGCATTCTTTGTTTTGCCGTGAAGGTTGGGCGCCGTGCCTGGGTCATGCCCGAGCGCACCGACAAGGAATCACCGTTCCAGCCACAGCCGGACGCCTGAGGGGGCGCCCGGAATGTTCAATGACCTGAGCAAGATGGGTAAGTACCTGGGGCAAGCCGCCCGGATGCTGGTCGGCATGCCAGACTACGACGCCTATGTGGAGCACATGCAGCTCAAGCACCCGGAAAAGCCGCTGATGTCCTACGAGGCGTTTTTCCGGGAGCGACAGGAGGCACGTTACGGTGGTGGGAAGGGACGCCCTGTTCGTTGCTGCTGAGCGCTGACAAGCCCCGGCAGGCGCAACGTTCATCGTGGTGCTCTCGCATTGGAAGGCCGGCAGCAGGCATAGTGCTGTTGCCGGCCCGCTCCTGCATTGGAAATGACCATGCAACTCAAGCACAAGATCGTCACCCTCAGTGTGCTTCCACTCATCCTTTCGGTCCTGTTCATCTGTGTCCTCGTGTTTGCCCAGAGCCGCAAGCTGGAGGAGGAACAGGCACGCCTGGTTGAAAGCAGCATCATGGCAGCAAAGAAGGCCGAGTTGAAAAACTACCTGGGCCTGGCGATGAGCCTCATCGCGCCGTTGTATGAAGGAAGCACCGATGATGAAGCAACTCGGCAGCGTGCACTGGAGATCCTGTCCCAAGCCAACTTCGGCCTAGACGGCTACTTCTTCGTGTACGACCAGCAGGGCAAGAACCTGATGCACCCGAGGCAGTCCGAGCTGGTTGGCAAGCAACTCATTACGCTGACCGACAAGAACGGGCTACCGGTCATCCAGGCGCTACTCAAGAGCGCCAGGGAGGGCGATGGATACCAGCTGTACGACTGGCAGAAGCCTTCTTCCGGGCAGATTACCGGGAAACTGTCATATGTCGTGATGCTGGACCGTTGGGGTTGGATGCTTGGCACAGGCATATACATCGACGATGTGGAGGTGGCGACCCGCAAGTCTCGGCAAGAAGTCGCTACCGGGGTACTGACCACGGTTCTGGCGATCGCCTCGTTCTCGTTGATTGCCGTACTGGTGATTTTTACCGGTGGCCTGATGCTGAACGTCAGTGAACATCGCCTGGCGGACCGTAAGCTTTCCACGCTCAACCAGCGGATCGTGAACCTGCAGGAGGAGGAGCGCTCGCGGGTTTCGCGTGAACTGCATGACGGGATCAGCCAGGAGCTGGTGTCGATCAAGTTCCAGTATGAGCTGGCCGCCATCGAACTGGCCAACGGCCGAAGCGAGGGCCTGGAAAACCTGCGCAAAGGTACTTGCAGGCTTGGCGCGGCGATCGGTGAGATACGCCGTATTTCCCATGATCTGCGCCCCTCGCTTCTGGACACGTTGGGGTTGTCGCCGGCCATCGAGCAACATGTCAGTGAGTTCGAGCAACGTACTTCGATTCACACTCAGTATGAATGTGAAATGGATGCGGCGGACATCGATACCAGCCTCAGGTTGACGCTGTTCCGCATCATTCAAGAGGCCCTGGCGAACGTGGAGCGTCATGCCAAGGCCACTGCAGCGATCGTTTCCGTCACGCAACAGCAGGGCATGATCGTGTTGCGTGTCGAGGACAACGGGGTAGGGTTCGACACCCGTGCAGCAGACGAATGCCACGGTATCGGCCTGAGGAACATTCGCGAACGAGTGGAGCACCACTCGGGTAGCGTCAACATCGCATCCTCTTACGGCCGTACCGAACTACAAGTGCAGATACCGGTTACGATCAGCTGAGCAGCTTTGCCACTCCAACCCTCGAGGCCCCCATGAGCGTAACCCATCCGGTCAGAATCGCCCTGGTCGACGACCACGTCCTTGTGCGTGATGGCGTCAAGGCTCTGCTGTGCGCGATCCCGCATTTCGAGGTGGTCGGCCAGGCCGAGTCAGCGGCCCAGGCAATCGAGTTGGTAGCGAGTACCGAAGTGGACATCCTCCTGGTCGATGTAGGGCTTCAGGACATGAATGGGTTGGAGCTCACGCGCAAGCTGCGCGAACTCTACCCGGATATCAGGATCCTCATGCTGAGCATGTACGACAACCAGGAGTACGTGCGCACTTCAATCAGTTCCGGAGCGCTAGGTTACGTGCTGAAGAACGCGCCCTCCGCAGAGCTTATCGCGGCCATCGAGGCCATTGCTGCGGGAGGACGCTTCTACAGCTCGGAAATCACTCGCAAGCTCGCCGGGAGCAACCGGGACGAGCACGAACTGACACCCCGTGAACTGCAAGTGCTGTCAATGATCGCCAAGGGGCACAACAACAAGAAAATGGCCCGAGAGCTGGATATCAGTGTCCGAACAGTAGAAACCTATCGGCTGAGCATCAGGCGCAAGCTCAACATCGATACGCCTGCGGCACTGGTGAAATACGCCCTGGAACACGGCCTGACTTCGATCTAGGCAAACCAGGGCAGCGCCAGATACAGCTTGATGACGATGACATTGATGATGTCGATGAAGAACGCCCCCACCATCGGCACCACCAGGAAGGCAATGCGCGAGGCTCCGTAGCGCTGGGTCACCGCTTGCATGTTGGCGATTGCCGTCGGCGTTGCGCCCAGGCCGAAACCACAGTGCCCGGCAGCCAGTACCGCTGCATCATAGTTGCGGCCCATGACCCGGAACGTGACGAATATCGCGAACAGTGCCATGACCAATGTCTGTGCGGCGAGCAATGCAAAGAACGGTAATGCCAGTGCTGAAAGGTCCCACAGTTTGAGCGACATCAAGGCAATAGCCAGGAATAACGACAAGCTCACATTACCCAATACCGAGACTTCCCGCTCGAAGACTTGATAAAAGCCGAGCGCCGAAAGGCCGTTTCGCAACACCACGCCCACGAACAACACGCAAACGAACGTTGGCAGTTCAAATACAGTGCCTTTCAGAAAACCGTTAAGTAACGAGCCCGCGAGCAAACTGACAGCGATCAGCGCCAGTGTTTCGATAAATGAAAACGGTGTAATCAGGCGCTCTTTGTCCGGTTGTTCGAAACCTTTGGGCAGTTGTGGTGCTGCTTCTTCGATACCAGGCGTCGATACCCGCTTGATCAGCAACCGGGCGACCGGGCCACCAATCAGGCCACCCAGTACCAGGCCGAAGGTAGCTGATGCCATTGCCAGTTCGGAGGCCGAGGCCAGGCCAAACTTCTCGGTGAAAGTGGCCCCCCACGCAGCGCCTGTGCCGTGGCCGCCGGACAAGGTGATGGAGCCGGCCAGCAGACCCATCAGCGGGTCGAGCCCCAGTGCCGTTGCCAGGCCGATGCCCATGGCGTTCTGGACCAGCAGCAAGCCAGTCACCACCAGCAGGAACACGGTAACCACGCGGCCACCTTTTTTCAGGCTGGCGAAGTCTGCACTCAAACCAATGGTGGCGAAGAATGCCAGCATCAGAGGGGTTTGCAGTGAAGTATCGAATTGCACGTGGATATCGAAACTGCGCAACGCCAGGAACGCCAAGGCCACTACCAGGCCGCCAGCGACAGGTTCCGGAATATTGTAAGTGCGCAGGAAACCAATACGCGCGACCAGGCCGCGTCCCAATAACAGTACCAAAGAGGCGGCTACAAGCGTCCCGTAAAAATCGAGTTCAAACATCAGGTGCTCTCGTTATATCCAGTAGCGGACCACTTCCCGCTATGGGGCGGACAAGTGGGGTGACAGGTGGGAATACACTGTCACCATTCTACGAGGCATCCGTGGGAGAGTATCTTTCACTGGCGTAGGAAAAGCCTGAATAACAACCGGATTATTACAATAACTATCAGGGGCCGCTTTGCGGTCCATCGCAGGCAAGCCAGCTCCCACAGGTATCGCGCAGAATTCAGGACGTGCGCGATACCTGTGGGAGCAACTGTCTTGCTCAAATTCTGAAAGTTGGCGCGATCTCTGTGGGAGCTGGCTTGCCTGCGATGGGCTGCGCAGCAGCCCCGTTGACGCTATCTGACAGGTATCAGGCTTTGCCCGGTATTCCATATTTACGCAGGCGTTGCGCAATGGCGGTATGTGAAGTTTGCAAGCGCCCGGCCAGTTGCCGCGTCGATGGGTAGCTGGCGTACAGGCGTTGCAGCAGCTCGCGCTCGAAATCGCCCACGGCCTGTTCCAGGCTGGCCACTTCGCCGTCCTGGCCACGGGCCACCGAGGTGCCGGCGATGTCCAGGTCACCGATATCCACCAGGTTGCCCTCGCAGATGGCTGCGGCGCGGAATATCACGTTCTGCAGCTGGCGCACATTGCCCGGCCAAGGGTTGGCCAGCAGTGCCGAATGGGTGGCCGGGGTCAGCCGGCACGGTGGGCGCTGGATCTGCGTGCAGGCCTGCTGCATGAAGAAATGCGCCAGCATCAGGATGTCCTGGCCACGGTCGCGCAGCGGCGGCACTTGCAGGTTGAGCACGTTCAGGCGGTAGAACAGGTCTTCGCGGAAGCTGCCTTCGGCGACCATGCGCTCCAGGTCGCGGTGGGTGGCGCTGATGATGCGTACATCCACCTTCACTTCGCGGTCGCCACCCACCCGGCGGAAGCTGCCATCGCTGAGAAAGCGCAGCAGCTTGGCCTGCAGGTATGGCGACATCTCGCCGATTTCATCGAGGAATACCGTGCCCTGGTTGGCCAGCTCCATCAACCCGGGCTTGCCGCCCCGTTGCGCGCCGGTGAAGGCGCCGGGGGCGTAGCCGAACAGTTCGCTCTCGGCCAGGCTCTCGGGCAGCGCGGCGCAGTTCAGGGCCAGGAATGGCGCCGCGTGGCGGCTGCTGATGGCGTGGCAGGCGCGGGCTACCAGCTCTTTGCCGGTGCCGGTTTCGCCATGCACCAGCAGCGGTGCATCAAGCGCCGCCACGCGCAGGGCGCGGGCCTTGAGGGTGCGGATGGCCGGTGACTCACCGAGCAGGGCATCGAAGCCTTCGGCATGGTCGTGGTGCATGGCCGACAGGCGTTCGCCCATGCGCGTGGGTGGGTACAGCGTCAGCAGGCCACCGGCGTTGGTGATCGGCATGGCGTCCAGCAGCAGGCTCTGGCCGTTGAGCTGCATCTCGCGCATGGGCAGGTGGAAGTTGTTGTCCAGCAGGGCCTGCAGCAGCGCCGGGTCGCCGAACAGTTCACCCACCGAGCGCCCGGCCGATTCGCGGCCGCACAGCTCGATCAGCGCCGGGTTGGCCAGCAGCACCTTGCCGGCACTGTCCACCGCCAGCACCGGGTCGCTCATCGCAGCCAGCAGGGCATCGAGCTGCAGGTGCCGGCGTTGGCCAGGGAGGATGTCGACCACGTCCACCGATTGCACGCCATGTACCTCGAACAGCGCGTCGTGCAGTTCTTCGAGCACGGCGGGGCTGAGGGTAGGGGCGTCGATGTAGACGTTCGGCGGGACCATCTCCACGGCGTCCAGGTTGAGGTTGCGGGCACCGAGCAGGGCGAGGACTTCCTGGGTGATGCCGACGCGGTCGATGAAGCTGACGTGGATGCGCATGGGGAGGGTGCGGTTGTGGCCGGGGAGGGCGGTAGTATGCCTCAACATCGCCGGGGCCGCTTTGCGGCCCTATCGCGACACAAGGCCGCTCCCACAAGTATCGCGCAGGCCTTGAGGTCAGCGGCCAACCTGTGGGAGCGGCCTTGTGTCGCGATGGGCTGCAAAGCAGCCCCCGGTTCTTGAAATCACTCCAGATGTTCAGGCTTGATCGGATCGCCCGATTTCACATCCAGCTTTTCGCGAATGTCCGCGAACATATGGTCATAAAGCTTGTGCGGCGAATTCAGGCTCTCGAATTTCTTCGGTGGCTTCAGGTACGACTGCGCCCTTCGGCTCAGCTGCATGAGGAAGCTGGGCAACACCTGGTCCTTGGCCAGGAAGAACTTTTCTTCCACTGGCTTGCCTTCGATGCTGCCATGCATCTTGAACTGGATGCCTCTGCCTTCCTTGGGGTCCGACACTGCCTCGTATTCGATGTTCAGGTCATAGCTGTGGTCGTTCTGGTTCAGCGCGGTGCGCTCGATGTGTACATGACCGGGCTGGTACTGGGCCATGGCAAGCTCCTTTGGAAGGTCGAAAATGGCGGGCGCTGGCGCCCGCCCACTGCATTCAACGGTAGCTGATCCCCGGCTTAGCGGTGGAAACCCGAGTGCCGGCGGTGCCTTTGACGATGTCTTCGATGTTCTCCAGCGAACTGATCACTGCCACTTTGCCGGTGTTGCGGGCAAAGTCGCAGGCCGCCTGCACCTTCGGCCCCATGGAGCCGGCGGCGAAGCCGAGGCGTTCGAGTTCGTCGGGGTGGGCCTGGGCAATTGCCTTTTGCGTGGGCTTGCCCCAGTCAACATACGCCGCATCGACGTCGGTGGCGATTATCAGAAGGTCGGCGTCCAGCTGCTCTGCCAGCAGGGCCGAGCACAGGTCCTTGTCGATTACCGCCTCGATGCCCTTGAGCTTGCGGTTCTCATCGTACATGGTGGGGATGCCGCCGCCGCCGGCGCAGATCACGATGCTGCTCTTTTCCAGCAGCCACTTGATCGGGCGGATCTCGAAGATGCGTTTGGGTTTCGGGCTGGCCACCACGCGACGGTACTTGTCGCCGTCGGCCTTGACCACCCAACCCTTTTCCTTGGCCAGGCGCTCGGCCTCTTCCTTGCCATAGACCGGGCCGATGAACTTGGTCGGGTCCTTGAAGGCGGGGTCGTTGGCGTCCACTTCGACCTGGGTCAGCAGGGTGGCGAACGGCACCTCGAAGGCCAGCAGGTTGCCCAGCTCCTGTTCGATCATGTAGCCGATCATGCCCTCGGTCTCGGCACCCAGCACGTCCAGCGGGTAGGCCTCGTCGGGCTTGTAGGACAGGCCCTGCAGCGACAGCAGGCCAACTTGCGGGCCGTTGCCGTGGGCGATGACCAGCTCGTTGCCTGGGTGGATCTTGGCGATCTGTTCGGTGGCGGTGCGGATATTGGCGCGCTGGTTGTCAGCGGTCATGGGCTCGCCGCGACGCAGCAGGGCGTTGCCGCCCAATGCAACAACGATACGCATGGGGAATGTCCTTTGCGGATATAGGGTGAGCGCCTCGATCCATTGTGGGAGCTGGCTTGCCGGCGATCACCGGCGAAGCCGGTGCCATGCACCGAGTTGCCTGTATCGCCGGCAAGCCAGCTCCCACAGGATCGAGGTGGTTGTCAGAGGTCAGCCAGTGTCGACACCAGGATCGCCTTGATCGTGTGCATGCGGTTTTCCGCCTGCTCGAAGGCGATGCAGGCCGGCGACTCGAAGACGTCGTCGGTCACTTCGATACCGTTGGCCAGGTCCGGGTACTGTTCGGCGATCTGCTTGCCTACCTTGGTTTCGGAGTTGTGGAACGCCGGCAGGCAGTGCATGAACTTGGTCCGCGGGTTGCCGGTGGACTTCATCAGCTGTGCATTCACCTGATACGGCTTGAGCAGCTTGATGCGCTCACCCCAGGCTTCGATCGGCTCACCCATCGATACCCACACGTCGGTGTGCACGAAGTCCACACCCTTGACCGCGGCAACCGGGTCTTCGGTGAGGGTGATGCGCGCACCGCTTTCCTCGGCGTACTTGCGGCAACGCTCGACCAGGTCGTCATGCGGCCACAGCGCCTTGGGCGCGGCGATGCGCACGTCCATGCCGAGCTTGGCGCCAATCAGCAGCAGCGAGTTGCCCATGTTGTTGCGGGCGTCGCCCAGGTAGGCGTAGCTGATGTCGTGCAGCGGCTTGTCGCTGTGCTCACGCATGGTCAGCACGTCGGCGATCATCTGGGTGGGGTGGTATTCGTCGGTCAGGCCGTTGAACACCGGAACGCCGGCGAACTTGGCCAGCTCTTCGACGATTTCCTGCTTGAAGCCACGGTACTCGATGGCGTCGTACATGCGCCCGAGCACGCGGGCGGTGTCTTTCATGCTTTCCTTGTGGCCGATCTGCGAGGAGTTCGGGTCGATGTAGGTGACATTGGCGCCCTGGTCATAGGCGGCCACTTCGAAGGCGCAGCGGGTACGGGTAGAGGTTTTTTCGAAGATCAGCGCGATGTTGTTGCCTTTCAGGTGCTGCTGCTCGGTGCCGGTGTACTTGGCGCGCTTGAGGTCGCGGGACAGGTCCAGCAGGTAGCGCAGCTCGCGGGTGCTGTGGTGTTCCAGGCTGAGCAGGTTGCGGTTGTGAATATTGAACGCCATGACTTTTCTCCTTGAGTTTGGTGAGCGCACCGGCCGCCGCTTTGTGAGGGCGGCCGGGGGTAATGGTCGTTAGTAGTCGATCGGGTCGCGCACGATCGGGCAGGTCATGCAGTGGCCGCCGCCCCGGCCCCGGCCCAGTTCGCCGGCACTGATGGTGATGACCTCGATCCCGGCCTTGCGCAGCAGGGTATTGGTGTAGGTGTTGCGGTCGTAGCCAATGACCACGCCCGGCTCGATGGCCACCACGTTGTTGCCGTCATCCCACTGTTCGCGCTCGGCGGCAAAGCTGTTGCCACCGGTTTCGACCACGCGCAGCTTGACCCCAAGCTGCTCGCCCACCACCTCGATGAACGACTTGTTCTCGCGGCGCACGTCCATGCCGTAAGGCTTGCTTTCGTCCGGGCGGATGATGAACGGCACGATCTCTTTCACCACTTCCGGGAAGACCGTGACCAGGTCGCGGTCGCAGAAGCTGAACACGGTGTCCAGGTGCATGGCGGCACGGGATTTCGGCAGGCCGGCGACGATGACTTTTTCCACCGCGCCCTTGGCGAACAGGTTTTGCGCCAACTGGCCGATGGCCTGGCGCGAGGTGCGCTCGCCCATGCCGATCAGCACGATGCCTTTGCCAATCGGCATCACGTCACCGCCTTCGAGGGTGGCGTTGCCGTGGTCCTTGTCCGGGTCGCCATACCACACCTGGAAGTCGGCGCCGGTGAACTCCTTGTGGAACTTGTAGATGGCGGTGGTCAACAGGGTTTCCTGGCGGCGCGCCGGCCAGTACATCGGGTTGAGCGTGACACCGCCATAGATCCAGCAGGTGGTGTCGCGGGTGAACTGGGTGTTGGGCAGGGGTGGCAGGATGAAGCTGGAGTGGCCCAGGTAGTCGTTGTACATCTTGACCACGCTGGCGCCTTCGCTTTCCGGCAGGTCCTGGCCTGCCACGCCGCCGATCAGGAACTCGGCCAGGTGGCGTGGATCGAGGCCTTCGAGCCAGCTGCGCACTTCGTTGGTCAGGCCGACACCGACGGTGTCGGAGGTGATCTTGCGATCGAGGATCCACTTCAGTGCCTCGGGTTGCTGGACGATGTCGGTCAGCAGGTTGTGCATCTCCAGCACATCCACGCCACGTTCGCGCATCTTGGTGACAAAGTCGAAATGGTCACGCTTGGCCTGGTCGACCCAGATCACGTCGTCGAACAGCAGCTCGTCACAGTTGCTCGGCGTCAGGCGCTTGTGCGCCAGGCCCGGCGAGCAAACCATGACCTTGCGCAGTTTGCCGGCTTCGGAGTGGACACCGTACTTCTGTTTTTCAGCGGACATGATTTCATTCCTCCAGTTGAACGAAGACGTGGGTCAAAGGGTCAGGAAGCCGTCGTACAGGCCAAAGGCTGCCACCAGGGCGCCGATGACCACGGCTGCGAAGATCAGTTTTTCCACGTTGGTGAAGACAGGTTGGCCAACCTCACGCTTGGCCTTGGCGAACAGGATTGCGCCAGGTGCGTAGAGCAGGGCCGAGAGCAGCAGGTATTTCACGCCACCGGCGTACAGCAGCCAGACGGCGTACAACAGGGCGATACCACCGATCACAAGGTCCTTCTGCCGTTCGGCCAGGGCCTGCTCGTAGGTTTCGCTACGCAGAGCCAGCAAGAAGGCATAGGCGGCCGACCAAAGGTAGGGCACCAGGATCATCGAGGTGGCCAGGTAGATCAGCGACAGGTAGGTACTGCTGGAGAACAGCGTGATCACCAGGAAGATCTGCACCATGGCGTTGGTCAGCCATAGGGCGTTGGCCGGTACCTGGTTGGCGTTCTCGCGGCGCAGGAACTCCGGCATGGTGTGGTCCTTGGCGGCGGCGAACATGATCTCGGCGCACAGCAGCACCCACGACAGCAGGGCCCCGAGCAGCGAGATGATCAGGCCGACGCTGATCAGTACCGCGCCCCAGTGGCCGACCACATGCTCCAGCACGGCAGCCATCGACGGGTTCTGCAGCTTGGCCAGTTCCGGTTGGGTCATGATGCCCAGCGACAGCACGTTGACCAGCACCAGGAACAGCAGCACGGTGACGAAGCCGATGACCGTGGCCTTGCCCACGTCAGAGCGTTTTTCCGCCCGCGACGAGAAGATGCTCGCACCCTCGATGCCGATGAACACCCACACGGTGACCAGCATCATGTTGCGCACCTGGTTCATCACGCTGCCAAGCTCTGGTGTGCCCAAGGCCCAGATGTCGGCGGTGAAGATGTCGAGCTTGAAGGCGAACAGGCAGATCAGGGCGAACAGCAGCAACGGCACCACCTTGGCCACGGTGGTGACCAGGTTGATGAATGCCGCTTCCTTGATGCCGCGCAGCACCAGGAAGTGCACGGCCCACAGCAGCACCGACGCGCCGATGATGGCGGCTGGGGTGTTGCCTTCGCCGAAGATCGGGAAGAAGTAGCCCAAGGTACTGAACAGCAGCACGAAGTAGCCGACGTTACCCAGCCAGGCACTGATCCAGTAGCCCCAGGCCGAGGAGAAGCCCATGTAGTCGCCAAAACCGGCCTTGGCGTAGGCATACACCCCGCCATCCAGGTCAGGCTTGCGGTTGGCCAGGGTCTGGAACACGAACGCCAGGGTCAGCATGCCGACCGCGGTGATTGCCCAGCCGATCAGTACAGCGCCAACCCCTGCACTGGCAGCCATGTTTTGCGGCAGCGAGAAGATCCCGCCACCAATCATCGAACCGACCACAAGTGCAACTAACGCGCCGAGCTTTAGTTTTCCGGATGTATCAGACATTTAACAACTCCTGCCAGGAGAAAGTTGACGACAGAGTAAATCCGACGCCGCTGCCATTCGCTGACTTGGGTCAGTTCATGGCGACGTGAAGTAGGAAAATTCCTTCACGAAGCTCCTGGAGAGTGCCGACAACTTCTGCTGCAGGCCTTGCACGCTGGCACCTCCATGTCCTTCTAGAGCAAACGCTCTGTTCAGCCTGCGATGCTTGACGCTAGCCGTTTTTGCCGCTTTCGCAAATTTTTCACAAGAATTTCGAGTTTTATCGGATTCTTTTCTAGTTGCTCGGGAGCTGCTAGTTTTTAGTCAAAGGGTGGCATAGACAAAGCAGTTATTAGTGCTATAGCTTCATTGATCAGGATCATTATAAGTAACAACATTTATATGGCCCGCATGGCTGTTTCAAGCCCATGACAGCGCGCAAAAAAAGGAAGGCTCATGAGCGAACCGGGACAGAAGCTGCGCCTGGGCGCGCTGATCGCGTTGGTGGTCGGCTCGATGATTGGTGGCGGGATCTTCTCGCTGCCGCAGAACATGGCGGCGCGTGCCGATGTGGGGGCGGTGCTGATCGGCTGGGGTATCACCGCAGTCGGCATGCTGGCCCTCGCCTTCGTGTTCCAGACCTTGGCCAACCGCAAGCCGGAGCTGGACTCGGGGGTGTACGCCTACGCCAAGGCCGGCTTTGGCGAGTACATGGGCTTTTCCTCGGCATGGGGTTACTGGATCAGTGCCTGGCTGGGCAACGTCGGCTACTTCGTGCTGCTGTTCAGCACCCTGGGCTTCTACTTCCCGGTGTTCGGCGAGGGCAACACGCCAATCGCCATCGGCTGCGCCTCGCTGCTGCTGTGGGCGGTGCACTTCCTGGTGTTGCGCGGCATCAAGGAAGCGGCGTTCATCAACCAGGTGACCACCGTGGCCAAGGTGGTGCCGTTGCTGATTTTCGTGGTGATTGCCGCGTTCGCCTTTCGCGCCGATATCTTCACCCGTGACATCTGGGGCCTGAGCAACCCGCAGTTCGGCAGCGTGCTGGAACAGGTGCGCAACATGATGCTGGTAACCGTGTTCGTGTTCATCGGCATCGAGGGCGCCAGCGTGTATTCCGGGCGCGCCCAGCGCCGCTCGGATGTGGGCAAGGCCACGGTGATCGGTTTCCTGGGGGTACTGGCGTTGCTGGTGCTGGTCAACGTGCTGTCGCTGGGGGTGATGACCCAGCCTGAACTGGCCGGGCTACAGAACCCGTCACTGGCCTCGGTGCTGGAGCATATCGTCGGGCCTTGGGGCGCCTTGCTGATCAGTATCGGCCTGGCGATTTCGCTGCTTGGTGCGCTGCTGTCGTGGGCGTTGCTGTGCGCCGAGATCCTCTTTGCCACGGCGCGGGACAAGACTATGCCGCGCTTCTTGGCCAAGGAAAACGCCAACCATGTGCCGGCCAACGCCCTGTGGCTGACCAACTGCATGATCCAGGGCTTCCTGCTGATCACGCTGTTTTCCGCCGGTACCTATACCAGCCTGATCTACCTGGCCTCGTCGATGATCCTGGTGCCCTACCTGTGGTCGGCGGCCTACGCCGTGCTGTTGGCGGTGCGTGCAGAAACCTACGCCGGGCAGCCGGCCCTGCGCCGCAAGGACCTGCTGGTGGCGCTGGTTGCCCTGGTGTATGCCGTGTGGCTGTTGTACGCCGGCGGGCTCAAGTACCTGTTGCTGTCGGCGCTGCTGTACGCGCCGGGCGTGATCCTGTTCGCCAGGGCCAAGCATGAGCAGGGAAAAACCTTGTTCACCACCTGGGAAAAGCTGATCTTCGCCGCCGTGCTGGCAGGTGCCGCGCTGGCGGCCTATGCCCTGTACTCAGGGCTGCTGAGCTTGTGACGGGGCAGGGCAGGGGGCGTGCTCGGGGCGGGACCAGATCCACAGGTTGCCCAGGGTCATGCCGGCAATGGCCAGGAACACTGGCCAGCGGTGTTCCAGGAACGTCAGCATCAGGCCCGCGCACAGCAACATGCTGAGGGTCGCGCTGACTTTGGCCCGGCGCTGGATCACCTTGCCATTGCGCCAGTTGTGCAGGATCGGCCCGAACAGCCGGTGGTTCTCCAGCCAGGCAGACAGGCGCGGCGAACTGCGCGTGGCCGCCCAGGCGGCCAGCAGGATGAATTCGGTGGTCGGCAGGCCTGGAATGACGATCGCGACCAGGCCCACGCCCAGGCTCACGTAAGCCAGGAGCGCATACAGCAGGCGGGCGAGTTTCGAGCGGGCGGGTCGGGTCATGGTCTCACTGCATAAAACGGTTCGGCCACCGGTAGGGTGGCCGGCTACGGCGTGTCAAACCAGCGCGGCATCCGCGGCGTAGGCGTGCTTGAGCAGCTCGGTGAAGCGCTCGAAGGCAGCAACTGCGCCGCGTTCGGCAGCGGCTTCCTCTTCGGCCGACAGGGCCAGGCCATCAAGAATGCGGGTGAACTGCTTCCAGCCTTCGGCACGGCCACCGGCCGGTTCGCCCAGGTGTCGGGCACCGAAGCTGTCGGACAGTTCCAGGGCCACGGCACGCTTGATCAGAAACGCAGCGCCCAGTTTGGAGCCTTCGGAGACGAAGATCCAGCCCATTGCCTCGCCCAGGCTCGGGTTGCGCAGGGCCCCCGGCACGGCTGGCGGTACTTCGGTGTCGAGGTCGGCGAGGTCCAGGCGGGCCTGTTCGGCGCGGCAGCGCTCCGCCAGGTCGGGGACGATGGCGATCAGTTGCGGGTCGTTGTACAGGGCCTGCAGCTCGGCCTGGAACAGGTACTGGGCGACCACGAAGCGAGCGAAGCTTTCGCGGCTGTCGAAGGGCGCGTGGGCTTTGACCAGGGCATCCAGTTCGGCGTGGGGGGCGTGGGTGATCTGGTTGAGGCGCTGGGAGCGCAGGGCTGGGCGGTCGGTCATGGGGCAGTCCTTGGAAAAGGGGCGTCTAGAGACAAGACGAAACAGCGAGGGCGGGACAGTAAAAAAAGCTGGTATTTGTGCTGGTAGTGCTGGCCTCTTCGCGGGTAAACCCGCTCCCACAGGGACATTACAGCCCCGAGGTCTGCGCAATACCTGTGGGAGCGGGTTCACCCGCGAAGAGGCCGGCACTGACGAAACAAACCTGTCAGCGATAATCCAGGTCAGATATCCCAAACCACATTGATGCCGAAGTTGCGCCCCGGCATGGTCAGGCGGTCGATGTTGGCCGGCTGGGTCACGGCCGCTTCACCCTGGCCGTCGTAGCTGCGTACCGAATCCCACTGCCAGTACTTCTTGTCGGTGAGGTTGTACAGGCCGGCGTTGATGGTCACGTCGTCGGTGACCTTGTAGTAACCGGTCAGGTCCAGCACCCCATAGCCGGGGGTACGGAACTTGGAACTCGAGCCGTCGGGCGAGTAGAAGGTGCTGTCGTCGACGCGGGTCTTGCGCTTGACCAGTGTCCAGCTCAGCAGGCCGCCGTAGTGCTGTTGTTCGTAACCCAGGCCGAACACGCCCTTGAGCGGGTTGACGCTGTTCAGTGGCTCGCCGGTGTCATCGTTGCGGCCATAGGTGTAGGCGATCGAGCCCTGGGTAAACAGGCCCTGCGGCGCACCGAAGTGGTCGAGGTTCAGGCGGCCCTTGACCTCGGCACCCTTGATGGTGGCGTGCTTGATGTTGTTGGCCTTGAATGTCTGCTCCAGGTTGGCGCTTTTCACGGCGTCCTCGTCTATGAAGTCGCGGTACTTGTTGTAGAACACCGCCACATCGAAGTTGCCAGCGTCGAAGTTGCCACGCAGGCCGGTTTCATAGCTTTTGCTCTTTTCAGGCTCCAGCCCCGGGTTGCCTTCTACCCGGTAGCCCTGCTCGATGTTCTGAAACTTGCCGTACATGGATTTGGCAGTCGGGGTGCGGAAACCTTCGGCGTACTGGCCATACCAGGTGTAGTTGTCGTTGAATGCATAGGTCAGGCCGAATTTGGGCGAGACGCGGTGCCATTTCTTGTCCGAGTCGTCCTGAGAGGTAGGCGCGGTACCGGTGGACTCCAGGCCACGCAGGAACTCCTTGGTGAACCTGGGCTCCATGCGCGTGTAGTCGTAACGAGCGCCAGGCATGAAGGTCCAGTTGTTCCAGCGGATTTCATCCTGCACGAACAGGCTGTAGGTGTTCACGGTCGGGTCCGGGAAGTCGCTGACCAGGGCCTGGCCGTCTGCCGGGCGCTCGGCGCCAGCGCCGGAGCAATCTGAGCCAACGGCCAGGCAGGTGCCGGTGCCACTGCGCGAACCGGTGACTTTCTCGTGCTTGAGGGTGGTGCCGTAGGTCAGCAGGTGGTCGGTGGCGCCGAGGCTGAAGGCCTTGTCCAGCTGGGCGTCGAATACCCACTGGCGGTCCTTGTAGAGGGTGTCGCGGGTACGCAGCACCTGACGGCCAGGCGGCACATAGACTTCCTCGGTGTGCTGGTCGGTCTTGGCGATCTGGTAGTTCAGGCTCCACTTCACATGGTCGGCGACCAGCGAATCCAGGCCGAACTCATGGTTGATGCCAAAGCGTTCGCGGGTGATGGTGTCGTTGCCAGTGCGCGCCTTGTAGTAACCCGAGGCACCAAGGCCAGGAATGAACGGCCCGCCCACCGCACTGAGGATGTTCTGGTCGCGGTCATCCTTGTAGCGTTCGTAGGTGAAGCCCAGGCGCGCGTCGTCGGCGTAGTTCCAGCCCAGTTTGGCCAGCACGTTTGTGGTACGCACGTCCATCGGGTTGGCTTCGGTACGGGCCAGGCCGTCACCGCTGTGGCCGCCGTGGGTCTCGGTTTCGTGGCCGTTGCGCTGGCTCAGGTGCAACAGGCCGTCGAAGTCGCCCTGGCGGCCGGCGACGGTGGCGGAGGTCAGCCAGCTTTCGTCGGCCGAGCTGTAGCCGGTCTTCAGGCGGGCGCCTGCGTCCTTGCCGGGCTTGATGATGTCGTCCGGGTCGAGGGTGAAGTAGCTCACCGCGCCGCCAATGGCGTTGCTGCCGTACAGCACCGAAGCCGGGCCGCGGAGGATTTCCACACGCTTGACGATCTCCGGGTCCACGTAGTTGCGCTGGGTCTGGGCGAAGGGGCCGAAGAAGAAGCTGTCGGGGATCGACACGCCATCGACCTGGGTGAGGATGCGCTCGCCGTCGATGCCACGGATGTTGTAGCCGTTCAGGCCGCTGCGCTGGCCGGTGCCGGCTACCGACACGCCCGGTTCGTAGCGCACCAGGTCCTGGATGTTGTTGACGTTCTGCCGGTCCAGTTGCTCGCGGGTCTGCACGCTGACGGTGCTCGGCACCTGGCTGACGTCCTGGGCGCTGCGGGTGGCGCTGACGGTCACCTGCTGCAGGGCAATCACATTGGCGCTGGCCTGGCGTTCGAGCACCACATTGCCGTTGCTGATCTTGCGAAAGCCCAGGCCGGTGCCGTGCAGCAGGCGCTTGAGTGCGGCTTCCGGCGGTAGCGAACCCTGCACCCCTGGCGATGCCACGCCGTCGGCCAGTTCGGCGCTGAAGCCGACCTGCCAGCCGGTGACCTGGCTGAAAGCATTGATGGCCGAAACCAGCGGCTGCTGGCCGATGCTGAAGCGGTAGTCGCCCATGCGCGGGCTGCTGGCCTGTGCCGGCTCGGCGGCCAGTGCCGGCAGGCTGATGGCGCCGCTGGCGAGCAGGGCTAGGCTCAGTAGGGAAAGGCTCAGGAGGGGCAGTTGCCCTCCATGGCGAGGAAGAGTGGAGGGGCGGGTAGGACCTGTGAACATCGGAAGCGCTCCCTGACGCGCGGACTGTTATAGGTGATGGCTGTCCTCGTTTTCAAACGAGAATCAGTTGCATTGGCTATAACGAGACGGGCGGGGTAGCGTGACTGCGTAAAAAAAGTTGGATTGCGGTCTGGCGATCTGTATCGCGATTTCTGTGGGAGCGGGCATGCCCGCGAAACAGGCTCCGCGGTGGATGGCACGGGCGTTGCCCGTGTTCGCGGGCACGCCCGCTCCCACAGGGACCGTGTCGGGTTTCAGATTTGCGGATCAGTTCAGGATGACCAGCGCCGGGTACTCATGCAGCTGTGCCGAGGTGATGTGGGCCAGCGCGCGAAGGGTTTCCAGCGGTTGGTCGAGGCGGTAGTTGCCGGTGACCGCCATGTCTTCCAGCTGCGCGTTGCGGTTGATGATCCAGCCCGGGTAGTAGCGCTGCACCTCGGCCAGCACCTGGCTCAGCGGGCAGTTCTCGAACACCAGGCGGCCGTCGACCCAGGCCAGGTCCTTGTGCATGTCGGGGCGCTGGCGCTGGCCGAACCCCTGGGGGCCGACGCTGATGCTGTCGCCGGCACTCAGGCGGATGCGCTGGTCGCGGGCCCCCTGCAGGTCGACATCGCCGCGCTGCACCCGCACCTGTGCCTCGCCGTCGAGGTAGCGCACGGCAAAGTCGGTGTCGCGCACCTGCGCGCGCAACGGCCCGGCCTGCACTTCCAGTGGCAGCAGCGCGCCCTCGGGGACCTGGAAATAGGCCTCGCCCTGTAGCAGGCGGGCAATCCGGCGGCCGTCACGCTGCTCGCTGGCAAATGCCGAATTGGTGTTGAGCAGCACTTTCGCGCCGTCTTCCAGCTGCAGGCGCTGGCGCTCGCCCACCACCGTCAGGTGGTCGGCCTGCAGGCGCATGGGCAGGTTGCCGAGGGTGAACAGCCCGACCAGCAGCAGCGCCGCCGTGGCCAGGGGTTTCCAGTGGCTGCGCAGGCGCCCGCGCCACGAGCGGCGCTGTTGCTGATGCATCTGCACGGCCACCTGGTGCAGCGGTGCGCCGTTCCACAATGCTTCTGCCTCGACATAGGCCTCGGCATTTTCCGGCGCTGCGCTCAGCCAGGCTTCGAAGGCCTGGGTGTCCTCGGCGTCGGCGCATTGCAGGCGTACCAGCCAGTCCAGCGCCTCGTCCATGGCACGAGCACGGGCGCTGGGCCCGGCGGGTGACGGGCGAGGGGGGCTGTCGGTCACGGTGAATCCTTGAATGGTTTTTTGCGAATGATCAAGGCTGAGGCGGGGCGTGGCAAGGGCTTTGCGTTGCCTCACTTGAGGCGGTCGGCGACACCCATGCAGATCGCCATGATCAGTTTCAGTTCCTTCTGTACCGTGCTGGGCGAAACATTCAGTTGTTCGGCGATTTCCAGGTAGGTGGCGCCATGCAGGCGGCTGAGGATGAAGATGCGCTGCTGGCGTTCGCTCAACTGGTTGAGGCTGATGCTCAGGTGCTTGAGCAACTGCTCGGCATGGGCCGCATCCTCGCTGCTGGTGGCCGGCGCGGCCACGCTGTGCAGGACCTCGTCGGGCACGTCGTCGACCAGCATGCGCGATTGCACCCGGCGCGCGCGCAGGTGGTCGAGGGCCAGGTTGCGTGCGGTCTGGAACACGAACGGTTCGATGTGTTCGATGGGCCGCTCACCGAGGGCGCGGGACACCCGCAGGTAGGTTTCCTGCAGCAGGTCCTCGGCCGTATTGGGGTTGCCCACCATGCGCTGCAAGGTGCGCAGCAGTGTAAGGCGCTGGACGAGGAAGACAGAGTTGAACCGGGACTGACTCACTGGGGGACCTGGCCGACGAAAGGTTAATGATAATGCTTATCATCCATATCGAAGGTCAAGCCTGGAAATGTTAGGAAAAGGTAAAGATTGTGAGTCCCAGCCTTGCGCAGTCCCCGTGTAGGAGCGGCCTTGTGTCGCGATGGGCTGCGCAGCAGCCCCAGGATTTTGGCCGTGGCACAGATTGCAGGGGGCTGCTGCGCAGCCCATCGCGACACAAGGCCGATCCTACAGGGAGCGTGCCGAAGCTCAGCGGGCGCGGCACAACGCCAGGCAGTTATCCAGCATGCGGTTGGAGAACCCCCACTCGTTGTCATACCAGGCCAGCACCTTGAGCATGCGCCCGTTGGCCCGAGTATGGTTGGCATCGAAGATCGACGACAGCGGGTTGTGGTTGAAATCGCAGGAAACCAGTGGCAAGGCGTTGTAGCCCAATACCCTGGAATGCTTGCTGGCCTCGAGGAACAGCTGGTTGACCTGCTCGGCCGTGGCCTCGCGCTTGAGGTTGACGGTGAGGTCCACCAGCGACACGTTGATCACCGGCACCCGTACCGCCATGCCGGTAAGCTTGCCGGCCAGCTCCGGCAGCACCAGGCCCACGGCCTCGGCAGCGCCGGTCTTGCTCGGGATCATCGACTGGGTCGCCGAGCGCGCACGGTACGGGTCGCCGTGATACACATCGGTCAGCACCTGGTCGTTGGTGTAGGCATGGATGGTGGTCATCAGGCCCTGTTCGATGCCGAACTCGCGGTGCAGCACCTGGGCAATCGGTGCCAGGCAGTTGGTGGTGCAGGAGGCATTGGAAATGATCTGGTGCGAGGCCCGCAGGATGTCATGGTTGACCCCGTACACCACGGTGGCATCGGCGCCTTTGGCCGGTGCCGAGACAATCACCTTGCCAGCTCCCGCAGCCAGGTGTGCGGCGGCCTTGGCGCGCTCGGTGAACAGCCCGGTGCATTCGAACACCACGTCGATCGCCTCGGCCTTCCAGGGCAGTTCGGCCGGGTTGCGGATGGCGCTGACCGCGATACGGTCACCATTGACCGTGAGGCTTTCGTGGTCGGCCTCGACGCTGGCGTCGAAGGTGCCGTGCACGCTGTCGTACTTGAGCAGGTGGGCATTCATGGCGCTGTCGCCCAGGTCGTTGATGGCGACGACCTGCAGGTCCTGGCGGTAGCCTTGGGTATACAGTGCGCGCAGGACGTTGCGCCCGATGCGGCCGAATCCATTGATGGCGATGCGTAGGGTCATGGCAGTACCTCTGGCAGTCCGAGTGAAACCTGTGGCACAAAGGAGCTTCACTGAAACGGTTTTGTTGTTGGAATTACAAGATTATTCACCTGCCGATAGAAAACAAGCCTTTTTAGTGGCAGTATTTTGTTTAAACATACAACGAGTGGTTGGGCGACGTGCCTCCACCGATGCAGCGGGCTCCTCTACCTTGAGCCTAGGCCGCAATCGTTTGGAGGGGAAATGCCCGGTAAACCGCCCTTACAATTAGCCTGGAGTCCAGTACATGCATCCGCGCATCCTTGAGGTCACCCAGCGGCTGGTCGAACGTAGCCGTGCCACCCGCGAACGCTACCTGCAACTGATTCGCGGCGCGGCCAGTGACGGCCCCATGCGTGCCAGCCTGCAGTGCGCCAACTTCGCCCATGGCGTGGCCGGTTGCGGCAGCGACGACAAGCAGACCCTGCGCCTGATGAACGCGGCCAACGTGGCCATCGTCTCGGCCTACAACGACATGCTTTCGGCGCACCAGCCGTACCAGCACTTCCCCGAGCAGATCAAGCAGGCCCTGCGCGAGGTCGGCTCGGTCGGCCAGTTCGCCGGTGGCGTGCCGGCCATGTGCGATGGCGTGACTCAGGGCGAACCGGGCATGGAGCTGGCCATCGCCAGCCGCGAAGTGATCGCCATGTCCACCGCCGTGGCCCTGTCGCACAACATGTTTGACGCCGCGCTGATGCTGGGCATCTGCGACAAGATCGTCCCCGGCCTGATGATGGGGGCGCTGCGCTTCGGCCACCTGCCGACCATCTTCGTTCCGGGCGGGCCGATGGTCTCTGGCATTTCCAACAAGCAGAAGGCCGACGTGCGCCAGCGCTATGCCGAAGGCAAGGCCAGCCGCGAAGAGCTGCTGGAGTCGGAGATGAAGTCCTACCACAGCCCTGGCACCTGTACCTTCTACGGCACTGCCAACACCAACCAGCTGGTGATGGAAGTGATGGGCCTGCACCTGCCGGGTGCCTCGTTCGTCAACCCGTACACACCGCTGCGCGATGCGCTCACCGCCGAGGCCGCGCAGCAGGTCACGCGCATGACCAAGGCCAGCGGCAGCTTCATGCCGCTGGGTGAAATCGTCGACGAGAAGGCGCTGGTCAACTCCATCGTCGCCCTGCACGCCACCGGCGGCTCGACCAACCATACCCTGCACATCCCGGCGATTGCCCAGGCCGCGGGTATCCAGCTGACCTGGCAGGACATGGCCGACCTGTCCGAGGTGGTACCGACCCTGTCCCACGTCTACCCCAACGGCAAGGCCGACATCAACCACTTCCAGGCCGCGGGCGGCATGGCTTTCCTGATCCGCGAGCTGCTCGATGCCGGGCTGCTGCACGAAGACGTCAACACCGTGGCCGGCCATGGCCTGCGCCGTTACACCCAGGAGCCGTTCCTCGACAACGGCAAGCTGGTGTGGCGCGAAGGGCCGCAGCACAGCCTGGACGAAAGCATCCTGCGCCCGGTGGCGCGGCCGTTCTCGGCCGAAGGCGGCCTGCGGGTGATGGAGGGCAACCTTGGCCGCGGTGTGATGAAGGTGTCCGCTGTCGCCCCCGAGCACCAGGTGGTCGAGGCCCCGGCGCGGGTGTTCCACGACCAGCAGTCGCTGGCCGATGCGTTCAAGGCCGGCGAGCTGGAGCGTGACTTCGTCGCCGTGGTGCGCTTCCAGGGCCCGCGCTGCAACGGCATGCCCGAGCTGCACAAGCTCACACCGTTCCTCGGCGTGCTGCAGGACCGTGGCTTCAAGGTGGCGCTGGTGACCGACGGGCGCATGTCCGGTGCCTCGGGCAAGATCCCGGCGGCCATTCACGTTTGCCCAGAGGCTTATGACGGCGGCCCGCTGGCACGGGTGCGTGATGGTGATATGGTGCGGGTCGATGGTGTCGAAGGCACGCTGCGGGTAATGGTGTCGGCCGAAGAACTGGCCAGCCGCGACCTGCCGCCAGCGCCACAGGGCAACGACCTGGGCTGCGGGCGCGAGCTGTTCGGCTTCATGCGCATGGCGTTCAGCCCGGCAGAGCAGGGCGCCAGTGCGTTCACCTCGGCCCTGGAGAACCTCAAATGAAGGACCTGCTGGTTGGCGACATCGGCGGCACCAATGCCCGTTTTGCGTTGTGGCGTGACAACCAGCTGCACGAAGTGAAGGTCTTCGCCACCGAGGACTACACCAGCCCGGAACAGGCCATCGAGGCTTACCTTGAAGGCTTGGGCATTACCCGCGGCGGCGTGACTGCTGCCTGCCTGGCGGTGGCTGGGCCGGTCGATGGCGATGAGTTCCGCTTCACCAACAACCACTGGCGCCTCAGCCGCGTGGCCTTCTGCCAGACATTGCAGGTCGAGCGGCTGCTGCTGATCAACGATTTTACCGCCATGGCGCTGGGCATGACCCGCCTGCGCCCCGGCGAGTTCCGCGAAGTGTGCCCAGGCCAGGCGGACCTGTCGCGGCCGGTCCTGGTCATCGGCCCGGGTACCGGGCTGGGCGTGGGTGCGCTATTGCGCCTGGGCGAACAGCACTGGCATGCCCTGCCGGGCGAGGGCGGGCACGTCGACCTGCCGGTGGGCAATGCCCGCGAAGCGGCGATTCACCAACAGATTCACGGGCAGATCGGCCATGTCAGCGCCGAAACCGTGCTCAGTGGCGGTGGCCTGCTGCGCCTGTACCAGGCAATCTGCGCGCTGGACGGCGACACACCCCGACACAAGACCCCGGCACAGATCACCGATGCCGCGCTCGGCGGCGAGCCGCGGGCGCTGGCGGTGATCGAGCAGTTTTGCCGGTTCCTCGGCCGAGTCGCTGGTAACAATGTTCTGACGCTGGGCGCGCGGGGTGGGGTCTATATTGTCGGCGGCGTGATCCCGCGCTTTGCCGAGCTGTTCGTGCGCAGCGGGTTTGCCGTGAGTTTTTCCGACAAGGGCTGCATGAGTGGCTATTTCGCTGGCGTACCGGTTTGGCTGGTGACGGCGGAGTTTTCCGGGTTGCTGGGGGCTGGGGTAGCCTTGCAGCAGGCGCTGGATCACTGACTGGGGCTGCTTTGCAGCCCTTCGCGGGCTTGCCCGCTCCCACAGGGATCGCACAAGTCATGGGCATAGCGACACACCTGTGGGAGCGGGCAAGCCCGCGAAGGGCCGCAAAGCGGCCCCAATAAGAAACAGGCAACAAAGACCTGTAACTAACAAAAGGACGGACCATCTTGAGCACTGCCGGCAAATCGATCCTGATGGTCGACGACGACCAGGAAATCCGCGAACTGCTGCAAACCTACCTGAGCCGCTCCGGCTTCCAGGTGCATGCCGAAGCCGACGGCAAGGGCTTTCGCCGCGCGCTGGAGTCCACCCCCTGCGACCTGGTCATCCTTGATGTCATGCTGCCCGACGAAGACGGCTTCAGCCTGTGCCGCTGGGTACGCCAGCACCCGCGCCAGGCACGGGTACCGATCATCATGCTCACCGCCAGCTCCGACGAAACCGACCGGGTCATCGGCCTGGAGCTGGGCGCCGACGACTACCTGGGCAAGCCGTTCAGCCCCCGCGAACTGCAAGCGCGGATCAAGGCCCTGCTGCGTCGCGCCGAGTTTGGCCAGGCGGCGCCGAGCAGTGCGGTGCTGGCCTTCGACGACTGGCGCCTGGACACGGTCAGCCACCGCCTGTTCCATCGCGACGGTGAGGAGGTGATTCTCTCCGGCGCCGACTTCGCCCTGCTCAAGCTGTTCCTCGACCACCCACAGCAGATCCTCGACCGCGACACCATCGGCAACGCCACCCGTGGCCGCGAGCCGATGCCGCTTGACCGCATCGTCGACATGGCTGTCAGTCGCCTGCGCCAGCGCCTGCGCGATACCGACAAACCCCCCCGGCTGATCCGCACCGTACGCGGCAGCGGCTACCTGTTGGCTGCCCATGTCTGTAATGCGCCCTGAGCGGCGCTGGCGACTGCTGCCGCGCTCGCTACTGGGGCGCATGCTGCTGCTGACCTTGCTGGTAGTGCTGCTGGCCCAGGGGTTGTCGAGCATCATCTGGGTTGCCCAATTGCGCGCCAGCCAGTTGCAGGGCCTGCGTGCCAGCGCCAGCAGCCTGGCTCATTCGATGAGTGCCAGTGTCAGCTACTTCCGTTCGTTGCCGGTGGCCTACCGGCCGATGGTCCTCGACCAGCTGCGCAGCATGGGCGGCACGCGCTTTTTCGTGTCGCTCAACGCCAAGCCGCTGGACATGCCGCTACTGCCCGTTACCCCGCGCAAGCAGGCAGTGATCGATGTGTTCCAGCAAGTGCTGCATGAGCGCCTGGGTTCGCAGATGGAAATTTCCGTGGAGTTCGTCGGGCCGGACGACCTGCGTATCTTCAACAGCGGCCTGAAGCTCGACGAACTGCCACGCTCCTGGGCGCATTACTCGCTGACCCTGGAGCCACTCAACCCGCCGGTGCTGGTCACCCAGATCCGCCTGGGCGAGGGTGAGTGGCTGTACATCGCCTCGCTGCTGCCCGAGCCCTACACCAGCCTGGAGGCCGAGCGCCTGCCGCGTCAGCAGATCGGCTTCATCGTGCTGACCACGGCCTTGCTGCTGTTGTTCATCGGCTTGCTGGTGCACTGGCAAAGCTGGCCGCTCAAGCGCCTGGCGCGGGCTGCGCGGGAGATGTCGCTGGGCGCCGATGTGGCGCCGGTGGCCGAAGGTGGTGGCAGCGAGGTGGTCGAGGTGGGGCGTGCGTTCAACAGTATGCGCGAACGCATCAGCCGCTACCTGACCGAGCGCAGCCAGCTGTTCAGTGCCATTTCCCACGACCTGCGCACGCCAATCACCCGCTTGCGCCTGCGCGTCGAGCTGCTGGAGGACGAGCGCCTGCAGGCCAAGTTCAGCCAGGACCTGGACGAGCTGGAGCTGCTGGTCAAAGGCGCGTTGCAGTGCGTGAAGGACACCGACATCCACGAGAACATCGAGCCGGTCGATCTCAACCAGGTGCTGGAAATCCTGGCCGAGCCTTACCTGGGCGATGGCCGCATCACGCTCGAAGGCCGGGCGCTGGCGCCGTACCCGGGCAAGCCGCTGGCGCTGCGGCGCTGCATCGGCAACCTGATCGACAACGCCATCAAGTACGGCGAGCGGGCACGGTTGCGCATCATCGACAGTGCCGAGGGGTTCGTGCTGCAGGTGGATGACCAGGGGCCGGGGGTGCCGCAGCAGCAACTGGAACAGGTGTTCGAGCCGCACTTCCGTCTGGCCGGGCAGCAGCAGGGGTACGGGCTGGGGTTGGGGATTGCGCGAAACATTGCCCATAGCCATGGGGGGGAGGTGAGTTTGCTGAACCTGCGTGAGGGCGGGTTGCGGGTGACCTTGTATCTGCCGCGGGGCATGGACTGAAGGGTTGTATTGCCTGTACCGGCCCTATCGCCGGCAAGCCAGCTCCCACAGGTACAGCGCAAGCCTTGAGATTTTTGCGGGCCTTGTTGAAGCAACTGTCTTGTGTTGCCTGTCAGTGCCTCATCGCTGGCAAGCCAGGCTCCCACAGGTACAGCGCAAGCCTTGAGATTTTTGCGGGCCTTGTTGAAGCAACTGTCTTGTGTTGCCTGTCAGTGCCTCATCGCTGGCAAGCCAGGCTCCCACAGGTACAGCGCAAGCCTTGAGATTTTTGCGGGCCTTGTTGAAGCAACTGTCTTGTGTTGCCTGTCAGTGCCTCATCGCTGGCAAGCCAGGCTCCCACAGGTACAGCGCAAGCCTTGAGATTTTTGCGGGCCTTGTTGAAGCAACTGTCTTGTGTTGCCTGTCAGTGCCTCATCGCTGGCAAGCCAGGCTCCTACAGGGACTGCGCATGGCTTCAGGTCGATGCGGTCGAGGTGGGAGCTGGCTTGCCGGCGATAGGGCCATTGCGGGTCACACAAATGTAACTACTCGGTGACAAACCCACTGTCCTTCGTGACAACCCACCCAACCCCGCTGGCTAGAATTCGCAGACGACTGGCAAGGATCAAGCTGGCCCATGAGCACCTCCAACCTGGCTTCCACCCGCTGGCTCGACGCCCCGGCCCACACCGCCTGGCGCATGGCCGAAGGGCAGCGCCTGCTGGCCTTCGCCACGGCTTCGAAACTGCCCGATGGCTTCGGCAGCCTCGACGCCGCAGGCCTGCTTGCCCCCGGTGCCCGCGCCGAAACCCTGATCACCGCCCGCATGACCCACTGTTTCGCCCTGGCCCACCTGCAGGGCGTGCCCGGCTACCTGGCCTATGCCGAACACGGTGTGGCCGCCCTGCGTGGCGCGCTGCAGGATGCCACCTACGGCGGCTGGTTCGCCCACCCCGGTGGCCATGACGACAGCGGCAAGGCGGCTTACCTGCATGCCTTTGTCGCCCTGGCCGCCAGCTCGGCGGTGATGGCAGGTGCTGGCGGTGCACCAGCCCTGCTGGCAGACGCGGTGCAGGTGCTCGAAGCGCATTTCTGGAGCGAAGAGGAGGGTGCCCTGCGGGAAGCCTTCTCCCGTGCCTGGCAGTTGCCCGAGCAGTACCGTGGCGCCAACAGCAACATGCACGCGGTCGAGGCCTTCCTGGCCCTGGCAGACGTCACTGGCGACAGCCTGTGGCTGCAACGCGCCTTGCGCATCGCCGAACGCATCATCCATTCCCATGCCGCCGCCAACGGCTACCGGGTCATCGAGCATTTCGACGCCCTCTGGCAGCCACTGCCGCACTACAACCAGGCGCACCCGGCCGACCACTTTCGGCCTTATGGTTCCACGCCCGGGCATGCCCTGGAGTGGGCGCGGTTGCTGCTGCATCTGGAAGCCAGCCTGGAACGGGCCCGCCTGCTTGCCCCGCAGTGGCTGCCAGACTGTGCCCGCGCGTTGTTCGATACAGCCTGCCAGCAAGCCTGGAACGTCGATGGCGCGCCCGGTTTCGTCTACACCCTGGACTGGGACGATCGCCCGGTGGTGCGCGCACGCCTGCACTGGGTACATGCCGAAGCCTGCGCCGCCGCCGCGGCCCTGTTGCAGCGCACGGGCGAGGCGCACTACGAGCAGTGGTACCGCCGTTGCTGGGACTTCATCGCCAACCATTTCATCGACCACGGCGCTGGCAGCTGGCACCACGAACTCGATGCGCACAACCAGCCGGCCGCGACCATCTGGCCCGGCAAGCCCGACCTCTACCATGCCTACCAGGCGCTGCTGCTGCCGGGCTTGCCACTGGCACCCAGCCTGGCCAGCAGCTTGGCCGGCAATGTAACCAAACGATGACATTCACGCATCGCTTCGTTACCTGGCGAGGCGAGCACGCTGTTTAGACTTCATGCAACGCAAGCGATCGACTTGCACGGCATAACAACAAGAAAGGTGCTTCGATGAATTCCACGCTCCGTCTCGCTGCCGCCATCTCCCTGGCCTCCCTGCTTCCACTCAATGCCCTGGCCGCCGAATCCAAAGGCAGTGTCGAGGTTGTGCACTGGTGGACCTCCGGTGGTGAAAAAGCGGCGGTCGATGTGCTCAAGACCCAGGTCGAAAAAGATGGCTTCACCTGGAAGGACGGCGCCGTCGCCGGTGGCGGTGGTGCCACCGCCATGACCGTGCTCAAGAGCCGCGCCGTGGCCGGCAACCCGCCGGGTGTCGCGCAGATCAAGGGCCCGGACATCCAGGACTGGGCGGCCACCGGCCTGCTCGACGCCGATGTGCTCAAGGGCGTGGCCAAGGACGAAAAGTGGGACTCCCTGCTCGACAAGAAGGTCGCGGACACCGTGAAGTACGACGGTGACTATGTCGCCGTGCCGGTGAACATCCACCGCATCAACTGGCTGTGGATCAACCCCGACGTCTTCAAGAAGGCTGGCATCGACAAGGCGCCAGCCACCCTCGACGAATTCTACGCCGCCGCCGACAAGCTCAAGGCCGCCGGCTTCATCCCGCTCGCCCATGGCGGCCAGCCGTGGCAGGACAGCACCGTGTTCGAAAGCGTGGTGCTGGCGGTGATGGGGGCCGATGGCTACAAGAAAGCCCTGGTCGACCTCGACAGCGCGGCCCTGACCGGCCCGCAGATGGTCAAGGCGCTGACCGAACTGAAGAAGGTCGCCACCTACATGGACCCGGACGGCAAAGGCCAGGACTGGAACCTGGAAGCGGCCAAGGTCATCAACGGCAAGGCCGGCATGCAGATCATGGGCGACTGGGCCAAGAGCGAATGGACCTTGGCGAAGAAAACCGCCGGCAAGGACTACCAGTGCGTGCCATTCCCCGGCACCGACAAGGCGTTCCTGTACAACATCGACTCGTTGGTGGTGTTCAAGCAGAACGACGCCGGCACGTCTGCCGGCCAGCAGGATATTGCCCGCAAGGTGCTGGGCGAGGACTTCCAGAAGGTCTTCAGCAGCAACAAGGGGTCGATCCCGGTGCGCAACGACATGCTGGCCGACATGGGCAAGTATGGCTTCGACGCCTGCGCGCAAACCTCCGCCAAGGACTTCCTGGCCGATGCCAAGAATGGCGGCCTGCAGCCGAGCATGGCGCACAACATGGCCACCACGCTGGCCGTGCAGGGCGCGTTCTTCGATGTGGTGACCAACTACATCAACGACACCAAGGCCGACCCGGCCGATGCGGCGAAGAAGCTGGCGGCGGCGATCCAGGCTGCCCAGTAAAACGCTGACGGCCCTATCGCCGGCAAGCCGGCTCCCACAGGATTTTCATTGCCTTTGAAAATTGTGGGTTACCTGTTGGAGCTGGCTTGCCGGCGATAGGGCCAGTACCGACAACACAAAAGGCAGTGCCCCACACTGCCTGGGCTTTGGGTACCAAATCATGACCACAGCAACCGTCCAACTGCGGGCCTCACCCCTGGACGCGCTACAGCGCTGGCTGCCCAAGCTGGTGCTGGCGCCGAGCATGTTCATCGTCCTGGTGGGCTTCTACGGCTACATCCTCTGGACCTTCGTCCTGTCCTTCACCACCTCGACCTTCCTGCCGACCTACAAATGGGCCGGCCTGGCGCAGTACGCCCGGCTGTTCGACAACGACCGCTGGTGGGTGGCAAGCAAGAACCTGATGCTGTTCGGCGGCCTGTTCATCGCCATCAGCCTGGTCATCGGCGTAGTGCTGGCGGTCTTGCTGGACCAGCGCATTCGTCGCGAAGGTTTCATCCGCACCATCTACCTGTACCCCATGGCGCTGTCGATGATCGTCACCGGCACCGCCTGGAAGTGGCTGCTCAACCCGGGTATGGGCCTGGACAAGCTGCTGCGTGACTGGGGTTGGGAGGGCTTTCGCCTGGACTGGCTGATCGATCCCGACCGGGTGGTGTACTGCCTGGTGATCGCCGCCGTGTGGCAGGCCTCGGGCTTCATCATGGCAATGTTCCTCGCCGGCCTGCGTGGCGTCGACCCGTCGATCATCCGTGCCGCGCAGATCGACGGCGCCAGCCTGCCGCGCATCTACTGGCGCGTGGTACTGCCCAGCCTGCGCCCGGTGTTCTTCAGCTCGCTGATGATCCTCGCGCACATTGCCATCAAGAGCTTCGACCTGGTGGCGGCCATGACTGCCGGCGGCCCAGGCTACTCGTCCGACCTGCCGGCGATGTTCATGTACTCGTTCACCTTCAGCCGCGGCCAGATGGGCATGGGCTCGGCCAGCGCCATCCTGATGCTCGGGGCGATCCTGGCGATCCTCGTGCCTTACCTGTACTCGGAGCTGCGGAGCAAACGCCATGCATAGCCCTCTCGACAAAGCGGTGCTTAGCCCGAGCCGCATCGCCATCCACGCGGTGCTGTTGCTGGCGGTGCTGCTGTACCTGGTGCCGCTGGTGGTGATGCTGCTGACCAGCTTCAAGACCCCGGAAGACATCAGCACCGGCAACCTGCTGAGCTGGCCGGCGGCAATTACCGGCATCGGCTGGGTCAAGGCCTGGAGCACGGTCAGCGGTTACTTCTGGAACTCGATCATGATCACCGTGCCAGCGGTGCTCATCTCCACCGCCATCGGCGCGCTGAACGGCTATGTGCTGTCGATGTGGCGCTTCCGCGGTTCGCAGCTGTTCTTCGGCCTGCTGCTGTTCGGCTGCTTCCTGCCGTTCCAGACCGTACTGCTGCCGGCCTCGTTCACCCTCGGCAAGCTCGGCCTGGCCAGCACCACCACCGGCCTGGTGCTGGTGCACGTGGTCTACGGCCTGGCCTTCACCACGCTGTTCTTCCGCAACTTCTACGTGAGCATCCCCGATGCGCTGGTCAAGGCTGCGCGCCTGGACGGTGCCGGGTTCTTCACCATCTTCCGCCGCATCATCCTGCCGATGTCCACGCCGATCATCATGGTCTGCCTGATCTGGCAGTTCACCCAGATCTGGAACGACTTCCTGTTCGGCGTGGTGTTCTCCAGCGGCGATTCGCAACCGATTACCGTGGCCCTGAACAACCTGGTCAATACCAGCACCGGGGCCAAGGAATACAACGTCGACATGGCGGCGGCGATGATCGCCGGCCTGCCAACCCTGCTGGTCTACGTGGTGGCAGGCAAATATTTCGTCCGCGGGCTGACTGCTGGCGCGGTAAAGGGGTAAGTCATGGCAACGCTCGAACTTCGCAATGTGAACAAGACCTACGGCAGCGGCCTGCCGGACACCCTCAAGGACATCCAGCTGTCGATCAAGGATGGCGAGTTCCTGATCCTGGTCGGCCCGTCGGGTTGCGGCAAGTCGACCTTGATGAACTGCATCGCCGGGCTGGAGCAGATCACCGGCGGCGCGATACTCATCGACCAGCAGGACGTCAGCGGCATGAGCCCCAAGGACCGCGACATCGCCATGGTGTTCCAGTCCTACGCGCTGTACCCGACCATGAGCGTGCGCGAGAACATCGAGTTCGGCCTGAAGATCCGCAAGCTGCCCCAGGCCGCGATTGACGAGGAAGTGGCGCGGGTGGCCAAGCTGTTGCAGATCGAGCACCTGCTGGCGCGCAAGCCGGCGCAGCTGTCCGGTGGCCAGCAGCAGCGCGTGGCCATGGGCCGGGCGCTGGCGCGGCGGCCGAAGATCTACCTGTTCGATGAACCGCTGTCCAACCTCGATGCCAAGCTGCGCGTCGAGATGCGTACCGAAATGAAACTGATGCACCAGCGGCTGAAGACCACCACCGTGTACGTCACCCATGACCAGATCGAGGCCATGACCCTGGGCGACAAGGTGGCGGTGATGAAGGACGGCATCATCCAGCAGTTCGGCACCCCGCAGCAGATCTACAACGATCCGGCCAACCAGTTCGTCGCCAGCTTCATTGGTTCGCCGCCGATGAACTTCATCCCGGTGCGCCTCACGCAACAGGACGGGCGCCTGCTGGCCGTGCTCGACAGCGGCCAGGCGCGTTGCGAACTGCCCCTGGGGGTAGCCGCTGACGAGCTGGATGGCCGCGAGATCATCCTGGGCATCCGCCCCGAGCAGATTGCCCTGGGTGCAGCCGAGGGCAATGGCCTGCCCGGCATTCGCGCCGAGGTGCAGGTGACCGAGCCCACCGGGCCAGACCTGCTGGTGTTCGTCACCCTCAACCAGACCAAGGTCTGCTGCCGCCTGGCGCCGGATGTGGCGTGCCGGGTCGGCGACAGCCTGAACCTGCAATTCGACCCGGCCCGGGTGCTGTTGTTCGACGCCGCCAGCGGCGAGCGCCTGCACCTTGCCACTACTGCCGCAACCATGAAAGACAATGTGGCGCACTTCAAAGGCCGATAACTCGTCTACACCGTCAATAAGAACAAAGAGGACGCAAAGGGATGGAACAGCGCAAACGCATCAGGACATTAGGTTCGCTCGCCTTGCTCGCACCGCTGGCGATGGCCGCTGGCAGCGGCGCGCAGGCTGCCGAGGCTTTTTCCAGCGAATCGAAGTGGATGACCGGCGACTGGGGCGGCACCCGCACCGAGCTGCTGGAAAAGGGCTATGACTTCACCCTCGATTATGTCGGTGAGGTTGCCGGTAACCTGCACGGTGGTTACAACGACGACAAGACCGCGCGCTATAGCGACCAGTTCGCCCTGGGCGCGCACCTGGACCTGCAAAAAATCTTTGGCTGGCATGACGCCGAGTTCAAACTGGCGATCACCGAGCGCAGCGGCCGCAACCTGTCCAACGACCGCATCAGCGATCCGCGCGCCGGGCAGTTCAGCTCGGTGCAGGAGGTGTGGGGCCGCGGCCAGACCTGGCGCCTGACCCAGATGTGGGTCAAGCAGAAGTACTTCGACGGCGCACTGGACGTGAAATTTGGCCGCTTCGGCGAGGGCGAGGACTTCAACAGCTTCCCCTGCGACTTCCAGAACCTGGCCTTCTGCGGCTCGCAGGTGGGCAACTGGGTCGGCGGCATCTGGTACAACTGGCCGGTCAGCCAGTGGGCGCTGCGGGTGAAATACAACATCACCCCGGAATTCTTCGTCCAGGTCGGCGCCTTCGAGCAGAACCCTTCCAACCTGGAAACCGGCAACGGCTTCAAGCTCAGTGGCAGCGGCACCAAGGGCGCGATCCTGCCGGTGGAAGCAGTGTGGTCACCCAAGGTCAACGGCCTGCCGGGCGAGTACCGCCTGGGTTACTACTACAGCACGGCCAAGGCCGACGATGTGTTCGATGACGTCAACGGCAACCCGCAGGCGCTGACGGGCGAAGCCTTCAAGTCGCACTCCAGCAAGCATGGCTGGTGGGTGGTGGCGCAGCAGCAGGTCACCGCCCATGGCGGCGACGTCAACCGTGGCCTGAGCCTGTTCGCCAACTTCACCGTGCACGACAAGGCCACCAACGTCGTCGACAACTATCAGCAACTGGGGTTGGTCTACAAAGGCGCATTCGACGCCCGGCCCAAGGACGATATCGGCTTCGGCGTGGCGCGCATTCATGTGAATGACGACGTGAAGAAGCGCGCCGAACTGCTCAACGCCCAGAGCGGCATCAGCGATTACGACAACCCAGGCTTCGTGCCGCTGCAGCGTACCGAGTACAACGCCGAGCTCTACTACGGCTTCCACGTCACCAACTGGCTGACCGTGCGGCCCAACCTGCAGTACATCAAAAGCCCCGGCGGGGTGGATGAGGTGGACAACGCGCTGGTCGCGGGTTTGAAGATTCAGTCGTCATTCTGAGAGCAATTGTTGTAAATTTACGCCAATCCACTTCGGTACCCGGCAGCCACTGGCCTTCAGTGGTTGTCGGGGATAGGCCGAGACAGCGCTATCTCAAACAACAAGAGCTCTGAACCATGCCCGAACATCCGCTCCATCGCTTCTTTACCTCGCAGCGGCCCCGGCCGACATTCGAGTGGGAGCGTTACCAGCAGCGCGATGTGCTGATCATCGACCATCCCCGTTGCCAGGCGGTGTTCAGCCGCCAGGGTGCGCAACTGCTGCATTTTCAACCAGCGGGTGAACGGCCCTGGCTGTGGTGCGCCGAGCAGTGGCCGCAGGTGGGGGCGATCCGCGGTGGTGTGCCTGTGTGCTGGCCATGGTATGGCCGCCACCCCAGCGAGGACTTGTGGCCGGCCCATGGCTGGGCGCGCCTGCTCGACTGGAAGCTGGTGGACAGCCGCGAGGACGAGGAGGGCGTAACCCTGAAATGGCGGCTGGACCTGTGCGACTGGCAGGTCGACCTGCATGCCCGGCTGGGTAGCCGCATGGAGCTGAGCCTGAGCACCGAGCACCAGGACAGCGAACCCTGCCAGCTGAGCCATGCCCTGCTGGCCTACTGGCGCATCAGTGACGTGTCCGAGATAGCGCTGTCCGGGCTGGAGGATATAGAAGGCTACGACCGCCTGAACCGCCAGGCCTGCCGTGAGGATGGCGCGCTGAAGCTCAAGGGCGGCTGCCAGAAAGTCTACCCCGGCACGCCGCGGGTGCAACTGCAGGACCCGGCCTGGCAGCGCGAGCTGTGCATCGATACCGGTGACAGCGACGACACGGTGGTCTGGCACCCGGGCAACCGCCCGCTGATGGGCGTGACCGGGCGTGAATGCCAGCGCTTCGTCTGTGTCGAGGCCGCCAGCGGCAGTGGCGAGGGCCTGAGCCTGGCGCCGGGGCAGCGTGCCCACCTGCGCCTGCAGGCACACCGGCTCAGTTGAGCTCGTCGTCCTCGATCGGGTAGCGGCTGGCGTTGAGGCTTTCCTTGATCTTGCGCAGGTGCGGCTGGAAGTCCACGCCGCGCCGCAGGGTCATGCCGGTGGCCAGCACATCGAGCACGGTCAGCTGGATGATCCGCGAGGTCATCGGCATGTAGATGTCGGTGTCTTCCGGCAGCGGAATGTGAAGGCTCAGGCTGCAGGCATTGGCCAGTGGCGAACCGGCAGCGGTCAGGCCCAGCACCGAGGCGCCGTTTTCCCGGGCCAGGCGGGCCACCTCGACCAGTTCGCGGGTGCGCCCGGTGTAGGAGATGATCACGAACAGGTCGCCGGTGTGTGCCACCGAGGCCAGCATGCGCTGCATCAGCACGTCGGCGTGGGCCGATACTGCCAGGTTGAAGCGGAAGAACTTGTGCTGGGCGTCCAGCGCCACCGGGGCCGAGGCGCCCAGGCCAAAGAAGTGGATCTGCCGGGCCTGGATCATCATGTCCACGGCACGGCTGACCTGCTGCGGGTCAAGCTGCTGGCAGGCGCTGTCGAGCGAGGCGATGGCACTGGCGAAGATCTTCTGGGTGTAGGCGGCCGGGTCGTCGTCAGCCTCCACCGCGCGGCTGACGTAGGCGGCGCCGCTGGCCAGGCTCTGCGCCAGCTGCAGCTTGAGCTCGGGGTAGCCGCTGACGCCGAACGAGCGGCAGAAGCGGTTGACGGTCGGTTCGCTGACCTTGGCCGCCTGGGCCAGCGCAGCGATGCTGAAACGGGTGGCTTGTTGCGGGTTGAGCAGGATGACTTCGGCGACTTTGCGTTCGGCCTTGTTCAGCTCGTCGAGGCGGCCCTGGATCTGTTCCAGGAGGTTTCGCACGCGGTCCATGGGGTGTGTCCTTGGGTCGGGAAGACAGCCGGCTGTGGGAGCAGCAGGCTTTTTGCACGGTCGTCTATCGTACTGTCGGCGCGGTTGACGTACCACTTGTCTGTAACACTTGTGTGTAATGTTGTGGTTTTTACTACATTATCCCTTGAAAACCGTATGTGAAAGCGGTATTCCTAGACCAACTTTAGGAAAGAACCAACATCATGGCTGCGATCAGTGTCGAACCTTGCACCTTTGCCCTGTTTGGCGCCCTCGGCGACCTGGCATTGCGCAAGCTGTTTCCTGCGCTCTACCAGCTCGACCGGGCCAACCTGTTGCACCCGGAAACCCGCCTGCTGGCGCTGGCCCGCGAGGCCGGTAGTGCGCAGGGCCACCTGGACAGCATCGAAGCGCACCTGCGCCGGCATGTGCCCGAGGCCGATATCGAGCCCGCCGCGCTGGGCCGTTTCCTCGCCAGGCTGAGCTACCAGCACCTGGACTTCCTCCAGCCCGAGGGCTACCAGGCCCTGGCCGAGCAGTTGCCGGGCGAGCTGCCGCTGATCGCCTACTTCGCCACCGCTGCGGCGGTGTACGGGGCCATCTGCGAAAACCTCGACAAGGCCGGGCTGGCCGAACGCACCCGGGTGGTGCTGGAGAAGCCCATTGGCCACGACCTGGAGTCGTCGCGCCGGGTCAACGATGCCGTGGCGCGGTTCTTCCCAGAGAGCCGGGTCTACCGCATCGACCACTACCTGGGCAAGGAAACGGTGCAGAACCTGATCGCCCTGCGTTTCGCCAACAGCCTGTTCGAAACCCAGTGGAACCAGAATTCCATCTCCCATGTGGAGATCACCGTCGCCGAGAAGGTCGGTATCGAAGGCCGCTGGGGCTACTTCGACAAGGCCGGCCAGCTGCGCGACATGATCCAGAACCACCTGCTGCAGCTGCTGTGCCTGATCGCCATGGACCCGCCCAGCGAACTATCGGCCGATGCCATCCGTGACGAGAAGGTCAAGGTACTCAAGGCCCTGGCACCGATCACCGGTGAAGGGCTGAGCACCCGTGTGGTGCGCGGCCAGTACATCGCCGGCTACAGCGATGGCAAGCCGGTGCCTGGTTACCTGGAAGAAGACAACGCCAACGCCCAGAGCGACACCGAAACCTTTGTCGCCCTGCGTGCCGACATCCGTAACTGGCGCTGGTCGGGGGTGCCGTTCTACCTGCGTACCGGCAAGCGCATGCCGCAGAAGCTGTCGCAGATCGTCATCCACTTCAAGGAAACGCCGCACTACATCTTCGCCCCGGAACAGCGTTTGCAGATCGGTAACAAGCTGATCATCCGCCTGCAACCGGACGAAGGCATCTCTTTACGGGTGATGACCAAGGAGCAGGGCCTGGACAAAGGCATGCAACTGCGCAGCGGCCCGTTGCAGCTGAATTTCTCCGATACCTGGCGCAGTGCACGGATTCCGGATGCATACGAGCGGCTGTTGCTCGAAGTGATGCGCGGTAACCAGAACCTGTTCGTGCGCAAGGACGAAATCGAGTATGCCTGGAAGTGGTGCGACCAGCTGATCGCCGGCTGGCGTAACGCGGGCGATGCGCCCAAGCCATACGCGGCAGGCTCCTGGGGGCCGATGAGCTCGATTGCACTGATCACACGCGATGGGAGGGCGTGGTATGGGGATATCTGAACTGAAACTGCCAGCGGCTGTGAAGGTACACGAGCTGGCGGATGCCAAGGCTCTGGCCGCAACCCAGGCCCATGACGTGGCCGAGCGCCTGCGTGCGGCCATTGCCGCCAAGGGCCAGGCCTGCGTGGTGCTGTCCGGTGGCCGCAGCCCGGTGCCGTTCCTCGAGCAGCTGGCCAGCGAAAACCTCGACTGGGCCAAGGTCACCGTCAGCCTGGCCGATGAGCGCTGGGTGCCGGTGGAGCACGCCGACAGCAACGCCGGCCTGCTGGCTCGCCACCTGTTCAAGGGCGTGGCGGCCAAGGCCCGCTTCGTTGGCCTTTACCAGCAGGCGGAGAACCTCGATGCCGCTGCGGGCAAGGCCGATCAGGCCCTGGCCGAGCTGCCGCCGATCGACGTACTGGTGCTGGGCATGGGGGATGATGGCCATACCGCTTCGCTGTTCCCCGCCAGCCCCAACCTGGAGGCAGGCCTCGACCTGGCCAACCCACGCCGCTGCCTGCCCTTGCTGGCACCGAGCGTGCCGCACCAGCGCCTGTCGATGACCCGCTCGCTGCTGGCCAGCTCCGCCTTTACCGCGCTGTCCGTACAAGGGCAGGGCAAACTCGCTACCCTGCGCGCCGCGCTGGCTGGCAACGACCTTACCGAAATGCCGATTCGCGCTTTTCTTCACGCCCCCCTGGACATCTACTGGTGCCCATGAGCCAAGGATCCACAGTCATGACCACCCTCGAACGCCCACAGCCCAAGCTCTCGATGGCCGACAAAGCCGCACGGATCGACGCCATTTGCGAAAAGGCGCGCATCCTGCCGGTGATCACCATCGCCCGTGAGGAAGACATCCTGCCGCTGGCTGACGCCCTGGCCGCCGGCGGTATCCGTACCCTGGAAGTGACCTTGCGCTCGCAATATGGCCTGAAGGCCATCCAGGTGTTGCGCGAGCAGCGCCCGGAGCTTTGTGTCGGCGCCGGCACCGTGCTCGATCGCGGTATGTTCGCCGCCGTTGAAGCTGCGGGTGCGCAATTCGTCGTTACCCCAGGCATTACCCAGGACATTCTCGAAGCCGGTGTGGACAGCGAGATCCCGCTGCTGCCAGGCATCAGCACGCCGTCCGAAATCATGATGGGCTACGCCCTGGGCTACCGCCGCTTCAAGCTGTTCCCGGCGGAGATCAGCGGCGGCGTGGCGGCGATCAAGGCCTTTGGCGGCCCGTTCGGCGATATTCGTTTCTGCCCTACGGGCGGTGTGAACCCGGCCAACGTGCGCAATTACATGGCGCTGCCCAATGTGATGTGCGTGGGTGGTACCTGGATGCTCGACAGCAGCTGGATCAAGAACGGCGACTGGGCGCGGATCGAAGCGTGCAGCGCGGAGGCGATGGCGCTGCTGGACGCCAACTGAATTTGTTGTGTGCTTTACGGCTTGTGGGGCGCTTGGTCGGCGCCCCTTTTTTTTGCCTGGAGATCTTGCAGCGCCTGTACCGGCCCTTTCGCGGGCTTGCCCGCTCCCACAGGATTGCGCCGCTCTCGGGAGCTGTGCAGTACCTGTGGGAGCGGGCAAGCCCGCGAAGAGGCCGGCACAGGCCAACAAAAAAGCCCGCATCAAACGATGCGGGCTTTCTCATTCATTGCGGTACGGCTCAGGCCGCCTTGGCTTCCTGCAGGCTCAGCGAGCGGTTCAGCGCGCTGAACAGTGCCTTGAAGCTGGCCGTGGTGATGTTTTCATCGATACCCACACCATGCACCGGGCGGCCACCGGCCACGCGCAGTTCGATATAGGCCGCGGCCTTGGCGTTGGTACCGGCACCAATGGCATGCTCGTTGTAGTCCATGATCTCCACGGCAATCGGCAGGCCGGCCACCAGTGCTTCCAGCGCGCCGTTGCCCTTGCCGCGCCAGTGCAGGGTGGTTTCGCCTTCACCGGCAACTTCCACTTCCACGGCGCTGTGGCCATTCTCTTCCTGCAGGCGGTGGCTGACCAGCGCGTACGGGGCGTTGGCCTGGAGGTATTCCTTGTGCAGCAGGCTGTAGATCTGCTGGGCAGTCATTTCCAGGCCCAGGCGGTCGGTTTCACCCTGTACTACCTGGCTGAACTCGATCTGCATGCGGCGCGGCAGGCTGATGCCGTATTCCTGCTCGAGCAGGTAGGTGATGCCGCCTTTGCCCGACTGGCTGTTGACGCGGATTACCGCCTCGTAGCTGCGGCCGATGTCGGCCGGGTCGATCGGCAAGTAAGGCACTTCCCACAGCTCGCCTTCCTGCTGCTTGGCGAAGCCCTTGCGGATGGCATCCTGGTGCGAGCCGGAGAACGCGGTGTGGACCAGGTCGCCCACGTACGGGTGGCGCGGGTGCACCGGCAGCTGGTTGCACTCTTCGACCACCTTGCGCACGCCATCGATGTCGGAGAAGTCCAGCAGCGGGTCGATACCCTGGGTGTAGAGGTTCAACGCCAGGGTCACCAGGTCGACGTTACCGGTACGCTCGCCGTTGCCGAACAGGCAGCCTTCGGCGCGATCGGCACCGGCCATCAGGCCCAGTTCGGTGGCGGCAATGCCGGTGCCACGGTCGTTGTGGCAGTGCAGGCTGATGATCACGCTGTCGCGACGGCTGACATTACGGCAGAACCATTCGATCTGGTCGGCGTAGATGTTCGGGGTGGACACTTCCACGGTGGCCGGCAGGTTGAGGATGATCTTGTGCTCGGGGGTAGGGTTCCACACCTCGATGACCGCGTCGCAGACTTCCTTGGCGAACTCCATCTCGGTGGCGCTGAAGGTTTCCGGCGAGTACTGGAAGGTCCACTGGGTTTCCGGCTGCTGGGCGGCGTACTTGACGAACAGCTTGGCCGCGTTCACCGCGATGTCCTTCACGCCTTGCTTGTCCTGGTTGAAGACGATGCGGCGGAACGACGGGCTGGTGGCGTTGTACAGGTGGACGATGGCCTTCTTCGCCCCGCGCAGCGACTCGAAGGTGCGGGCGATGAGGTCTTCACGGGCCTGGGTGAGCACCTGGATGGTGGTGTCGTCCGGGATGTGGCCGTCTTCGATCAGCGTGCGCACGAAATCGAAATCGGTCTGCGAAGCGGACGGGAACGAGGCTTCGATTTCCTTCACGCCAACCTGCACCAGGGTCTTCCAGAAGCGCAGTTTCTTCTCCGAATCCATTGGCTCGATCAGCGACTGGTTGCCATCACGCAGGTCGGAGCTGCACCAGATTGGCGCGGCGGTGATGGTCTTCGACGGCCAGGTACGGTCAGGCAGGTCGATAGTCGGGAAAGCGCGGTATTTCTTCGAAGGGTCTTTGAGCATGGTCATGGAAGCAATCCTTTTGTGTGCGGCCGAGATCGGGCCTGCCGAGCGATAACGAGATGAAAGGCGAGGCGACGCGATTCAGCCTGGTAGTCGGGCGCTGACCAGGCAGAGGCTGCGATGTTGTCGGAGCAGGATGAGGGTGCTGAAGGTTTTCATGCCTTCAACCCTAACCAGTGGGGTGGGGGATGGCAAGCGTTCAGGAAAAATTGAGAGGAATGCTTAAAAAAAGCTGAAAGGCGAGATTTTATCGCTGTAATTTTCTGAGTACTTCTCGATTTTTGCGCAGTATTTTTCGATGGCGCAACACCTTGGAAGCGAGTTTACCTGCTCTGGCCTCATCGCCGGCAAGCCAGCTCCCACAGGATTACCACAGGCCTCGAATCCTGCGCGGGACCTGTGGGAGCGGGCATGCCCGCGAAGCAGGCGCCGCGATCTCAGGGCTGGAACGCGCCAATGAAAATCGCCGGATCCACCCGCGCATCGTTCAGGCTGACGTTCCAGTGCATGTGCGGCCCGGTAGCCCGCCCGGTCGAGCCCACACGCCCCACCACCTCGCCCCGGCGCAACTGCTGCCCCACCTGCACATCGATCTTCGACATATGGCAGAACATGCTGATAAAGCCCTGCCCGTGGTCGACGAACACCGTACGGCCATTGAAGAAGTAATCGCCCACCAGAATCACCTTGCCATTGGCCGGGGTCTTGATCGGCGTGCCGGCCGGCACCGCGAAGTCCAGCCCGGCATGCGGGTTGCGTTCTTCGCCATTGAAGAAACGGCGCACGCCGAATTTGCTCGACAGCGGGCCACTGACCGGCTTGTCGAGGATCAGGTTGCTCGGCAGGGTCGGGCTGAAGCTGCGATAGGCCTTGATCTGCTCGGCCAGCTCACGGTCGATGCGCTTGAGGTCGGCCGGGTTCGGGTTGACCTGGCGGGTGTTCTTCAGGGTGATGCGCTGCTCGGGGTATTTCTTGCTACCGACCGTGAAGGGCAGGGTACGGCCGCCCTGGCTCAGCACCGCGGTGCCGGGCTTCTGGGTCAGCGGGATGCCAACGATGGCCAGCCAGTTGTCCTGTTCTTTCACCACCAGCACCGGCTTGCCGTCGAAGCGGGCGCTGGGCGCGCTGGCGGCGGGGCCGAGGGCGACCACCGCCACGCCGCCGGGTACCGGCTTGTTCAGCGTGCGGGTGATGTAGCTGGCCTGGGCGCCGCCGGCCAGCAGCAGGAGGGAAAGGGCAAGCAGGGGCGCGAGCAGGCGGGGCATGTGTCAGTCCAGAAGTGAGAGGGTGACCGGGGTCAGGTGGTTGTCTTCGACCCGCACCAACAGCTCGCCTTCGTTCAGGCGGGCGGTCAGGCGCTGGCCATTGCGGGTCTGTTCGGCGCTGCGGATGGCCTGGCCCTGTTCGTCCAGCAGGATGCTGTAGCCGCGGGCGAGGGTGGCCAGCGGGCTGACCACCTGCAGCGTCTGCAACTGGGCCTGGAAGCGCTGGCGGCGGTCCTTGAGCACCTCGCGCATGGCCCGTGGCAGGCGCTCGGCCAGGCTGTCCAGGCGTTGGCCCAGCAGTTTCAGGGTGCGCCCCGGGTGCTGCGCGGCGAGGCGGGTATCCAGGCGTGCCAGGCGCTCGTGGCGCTGGTTGAGGTTGAGCATGAACGCGCGGCGCAAGCGCATGTCCAGGTCGTCCAGGCGTTGGGCCTGCTGGCGCAGGCGCTCGCCCGGGTGGCGCAGGCGCCGGGTCAGCGACTCCAGGCGCAGGCGGTCGTGGGTCAGGCGGTTCTGCATGCGCAACAGCAGGCGCCGTTGCAGGCCATCCAGGCGTTGCTGCAGGCCACTGTTGTCGGGGGCCAGCAGCTCGGCAGCGGCAGAGGGTGTGGGCGCGCGCACGTCGGCGACAAAGTCGCTGATCGAGACATCGGTCTCATGGCCCACGGCGCTGACAATCGGCGTGACACAAGCGGCCACGGCCCGCGCCACGGCTTCTTCGTTGAAGCACCACAGGTCTTCCAGCGAGCCGCCGCCCCGGGCCAGGATCAGCGCATCGAACCCCAGGCTATCGGCCAGGCGGATCGCGCGCACGATCTGTGCAATGGCTTCGCGGCCCTGCACTGCGGTGGGGATCAGGTTCAGCTCCACCTGCGGGGCGCGGCGACCGAACACACTGATGATGTCGCGGATCACTGCACCGGTGGGCGAGGTAATGATGCCGATGCGCTGCGGGTGGGCTGGCAGCGGCTGCTTGCGTTCGGCGCTGAACAGCCCCTCGGCACCGAGCTTTTCCTTCAGTGCTTCGAAGGCCAGGCGCAGGGCGCCATCACCGGCCGGCTCGACGGTGTCGAGAATCAGCTGATAGTCGCCACGCCCTTCGAACAGCGAAACCTTGCCGCGTACCCGCACCGCCAGGCCGTCGCGCAGGGCCTGGCGCACCCGCGTGGCGTTCTGCCGGAACAGCGCGCAACGCACCTGTGCGCCGCTGTCCTTGAGGGTGAAGTACATGTGGCCGGACGCCGGGCGAGCGAGGTTGGAAATCTCGCCTTCCACCCACACGCTGCGGAACACGTCTTCCAGCAGCACGCGGGCGCGGCCGTTGAGTTGGCTGACGGTAAGGACCTCGCGGTCCAGGCCGAGTCGTTCGAAAGGGTCTCTGATCATGGCGGGCATCATAAAGGACATCGGACCCGGTTGTCTGTCCCGGCCCTATCGCCGGCACGCCGGCTCCCACAGGTATCGCGCTGGCTTGGGCCTCATGCTGTCCCTGTGGGAGCCGGCTTGCCGGCGATGGGGCCTTTCAGGCCTGCATCGCCGTCACGAACTGGCGCACCATCGAACCTGCATCCCGCCTGCAAGCCATCGCCACAGTACTCTCACACCCCCCCTCCAGCGCCACGAAGCTGACTGAGGCTGGCGCAATCTCACGCATGCATTCCGGCAACAACGCCACCCCAAACCCCGCCTGTATCAGCTGCAACTGGGTGGTCTTGCGCGACAGCACCTGCGCCGCGCGCGGGAAAAAGCCTGCCTCCATGCACATCGAGGCCGACAGGTAGCTCAGCCCGCCACGGTCCCGGTGCGGAATGGAAATGAAGCGCTCTTCCCGCAGTTGTTCCAGTTTCACCTGTGGCGCGCTGGCCAAGGGATGCGCGGCGGCGACCGCCAGCAGCAGGGGTTCGCTGAACAGTTCATGCAGCACCACCCCTTCATGCTGGCGCAGCACCGGCAAGCGCAGCAGGCCGATATCCAACCGCCCGGCAGCGATATCCTCCAGTTGAGCCTCCGACGACTGCTGGGCAATTTCCAGCGAAACCCCTGGGTTGTCGCGCAAGTAGCCGCCCAGGCGAGCCAGCAACGGGCCGGTCAGCGGTACGGTACTGGAGTGGTTCAGGCGCAGGCTGCCCTGCAACCCTTCGCCAATATCGCGGGTAACCCTCTCGGCCTGCGCCAGGTCGGCCAGCAAGCGCCGCGCCCGTTCCAGGAAGGCCTGGCCAGCCAGTGTCAGTCGCGGCAGGCGCGCGGTGCGCTCGAACAGCGGCGTGCCCAGTTGCTGCTCCAGTTCCTTGATCTGCCGGCTCAGCGCCGACTGGGCGATGTACAGCCGCTCGGCGGCAGCGCTGAAGCTGCCGCATTCGGCGATTTCCACGAAGTAACGCAATTGGCGGATCGACGTCATGTCATGCCTTTTCGAGATGAGTGTGGCGACAAAGGCATATTAGTCGGCATGGCTCATGGCTGGCTAACCTTTGCCTGTCTTCCCAGGAACTGCTGCCATGCTCGCCCAACTGTCGTTTTCCGGCCTTGACTGGCTGCCCATCCTGCTTGGTGTCGGCGCTGCCTACATCGTCTTCGGCATCGCCGGTTTCGGCACCGCGCTGGTGGCCGGCCCAGTGCTGATCCACTTCATGCCGCTGTCGCGGATCATTCCGCTGCTGGTGCTGCTGGATTTCGTCGCCGCCTTCGGCAACCTGCTGCCCTCACGCCGCGATGTCGTGCGCGGCGAACTGCTGCGGCTGCTGCCGTTCATGGCCATTGGCTGCACGCTGGGCGTGGTATTCCTGCTACAGCTGAAGTCCGACCTGTTGCTGCTGCTGATGGGCCTGTTCGTCACGGCCTATGCCCTGTACGGGCTGGCGGTGAAGGTGCGGCCGGCCAGTTTGTCGGGTTTCTGGGCAATGCCGATGGGCACGGCAGGCGGGCTGTTCGGTGCCTTGTTCGGCAGCGGCGGCTTCCTTTATGCCCTGTACCTGAGCGCGCGGCTGGAGGTGAAGGAGCAGGTGCGCGCTACCCAGAGCGCGCTGATCAGTTGCAGTACGGTGGTGCGCCTGACGCTGTTCCTGATCGCAGGCGTCTATGCCGACCAGAACCTGCTGCTGCTCGCGGCCTGCCTGTTGCCGGTCATGCTCGTCGGCCTCTGGGTAGGGCGCAGGCTCACCCACCGGCTGTCCCGCGAAGCTTTCGTGCGCCTGGTCACCTGGCTGGTGCTGGCCAGCGGCCTGGCGCTGATCGGTCGCTACCTGAGCGCCTGAGCAGGCGGTAGAATTGCGCCAATACCGCAGTTTTTCAGGCTTGTCCCGTTCATGAACACCCAGAGCATCATCGTTCCCAAGCTGTCTACCGTCCCGGTGCACGAAGCCCGGGCCCGCGCCATCCTGCGCTGGCTGGTGCGCGAGAAAGTCGTCGAGGAACAGCTGACCACCTGTGGCCGCACCGGCAACCGCATGGGCCATGCCCTGGCCGAAGGTGCCCGCAAAGTGGCCCTGCACCCGCAGAAACTGCCCTTCGGCGAGCAGGTCAACGGCCTGGAGGTGATGCTCAAGCGCTGCATCTATACCCCTACCGAAGGTTTCCTCGAAGAGGCCGGTTGCCCCGAGTGCCGGCGCGAGGTGGGTGAGCCGCTGTTCGAAAGCCTGGAAGAATGGATGCCGGCGGTGAGCGACAACTTCACCTGCCCGTTGTGCGGCTTCGAAGATGACATCAATGGCTTCATTTACCTGCAGCCATGTGCCTTTTCCAACCTGGGGTTCATCTTCAACAACTGGGGCGAGGCCGGGTTCACCCAGGCCTTTCTCGACAGCTTCGCCGACTGGCTCGACCAGCCGGTGACCGTGGTACAGGTAAAACTGCCACAAGGCTGACCGAAGGCCCTTATTTTGCATTGAGCGGCGCGCCGTGCATGAGTATAATGGCGCGCTTCCATTTTTCCCGCCCGGGAGCCCCCGCGATGCTGCGTATCAGCCAAGAAGCCCTGACCTTCGACGATATCCTCCTTGTACCTGGCTATTCCGAGGTACTGCCCAATGAAGTCAGTCTCAAGACCCGTTTGACCCGCGGCATCGAGCTGAACATTCCGCTGGTTTCCGCCGCCATGGATACCGTGACCGAAGCGCGCCTGGCCATTGCCATGGCCCAGGAAGGCGGCATCGGCATCATCCACAAGAACATGACCATCGAACAGCAGGCCAGCGAAGTCCGCAAGGTCAAGAAGTTCGAGGCTGGCGTGGTCAAGGACCCGATCACCATCGACGCCGACGCCACCGTGCGCGACCTGTTCGACCTGACCCGCCTGAACAACATCTCCGGCGTTCCGGTGCTGGCGAACGGCGACCTGGTCGGCATCGTCACCTCCCGTGACGTGCGCTTCGAAAGCCGCCTGGACGCCAAGGTCCGCGACGTGATGACCCCGAAAGAGCGTCTGGTCACCGTCCGCGAAGGCGCCGACAAGAACGAAGTCCGCGAGCTGCTGCACAAGCACCGCCTGGAAAAAGTCCTGATCGTTGACGACAAGTTCAACCTCAAGGGCATGATGACCGTCAAGGACATCGAAAAGGCCAAGGCCTACCCGCTGGCCAGCAAGGACGACCAGGGTCGCCTGCGCGTCGGCGCCGCGGTCGGCACCGGCAAGGACACCGGCGAGCGCGTTGCCGCCCTGGTGGCTGCTGGCGTTGACGTGGTGGTGGTCGACACCGCCCACGGTCACTCCAAAGGTGTGATCGATCGCGTTCGCTGGGTCAAGGAAACCTACCCGCAAGTGCAGGTGATCGGCGGCAACATCGCCACCGGCGCTGCCGCCAAGGCTCTGGCCGAAGCTGGCGCTGACGCGGTCAAGGTCGGTATCGGCCCGGGCTCGATCTGCACCACCCGTATCGTTGCCGGCGTCGGCGTGCCGCAAATCAGCGCCATCGCCAACGTTGCCGCTGCACTGGAAGGCACTGGCGTGCCGCTGATCGCCGACGGCGGCATCCGCTTCTCGGGTGACCTGTCCAAGGCCATCGTCGCCGGTGCTTCCTGCGTGATGATGGGTTCGATGTTCGCCGGTACCGAAGAGGCTCCGGGTGAAGTCGAACTGTTCCAGGGCCGTTCCTACAAGGCCTACCGCGGCATGGGCTCGCTGGGTGCCATGGCACAGGCGCAAGGCTCGTCCGACCGCTACTTCCAGGACTCCTCGGCCGGCGCCGAGAAGCTGGTACCGGAAGGCATCGAAGGCCGTGTTCCCTACAAGGGCGCCCTGGCCGCGATCATCCACCAGCTGATGGGCGGCCTGCGTTCGTCCATGGGCTACACCGGCAGCGCAACCATCGAAGAGATGCGCACCAAGCCGGAATTCGTGCGCATCACCGGTGCCGGCATGGCCGAGTCCCACGTGCATGACGTGCAGATCACCAAAGAAGCCCCTAACTACCGCGTAGGCTGAGGCTTCAAGCAATACAAGCATGCGGGGCTGTCATGACAGCCCCGCGTCGTTTCCGATTTCCACTGACGAGATTGAGTCATGGCCCTCGACATTCACGCTCACCGCATCCTGATCCTCGATTTCGGTTCCCAGTACACCCAGCTGATCGCCCGCCGCGTGCGCGAAATCGGCGTGTACTGCGAGCTGCATCCGTTCGACATGGACGATGAAGCGATCCGCGAATTCAACCCGCGCGGCATCATCCTCGCCGGCGGCCCCGAGTCGGTCCACGAAGCCAACAGCCCGCGTGCTCCGCAGGCGGTGTTCGACCTGAACGTACCCGTGCTGGGCATCTGCTACGGCATGCAGACCATGGCCGAGCAGATGGGCGGCAAGGTCGAAGGTTCCGACCTGCGTGAATTCGGTTATGCCCGCGTGGACGTGGTCGGCAAGAGCCGCCTGCTCGACGGCATCGAAGACCACATCGACGCCGACGGCGTACTGGGCCTGGACGTGTGGATGAGCCACGGCGACAAGGTCACCCAGATGCCGGGCAACTTCCACGTGCTGGCCAGCACCCCGAGCTGCCCGATCGCCGGCATGTTCGACGACGCGCGCGGCTACTACGGCGTGCAGTTCCACCCGGAAGTGACCCACACCAAGCAGGGCGGTCGCATTCTGTCCCGCTTCGTGCAGGACATCTGCGGCTGTGAAGCCCTGTGGACTCCGTCCAACATCGTCGAAGACGCCATTGCCCAGGTGCGTGAGCAGGTCGGTTCGGCCAACGTCCTGCTGGGCCTGTCCGGCGGCGTCGACAGCTCCGTCGTTGCCGCACTGCTGCATCGCGCCATCGGCGACCAGCTGACCTGCGTATTCGTCGACAACGGCCTGCTGCGCCTGCACGAAGGCGACCAGGTGATGGCCATGTTCAAGGAGAACATGGGCGTCAAGGTCATCCGCGCCGACGCTGAAAAGCAGTTCCTCGACAACCTGGCCGGCGAAGCCGACCCGGAGAAGAAGCGCAAGATCATCGGCCGCACCTTCATCGACGTGTTCGATGCCGAAGCCAGCAAGCTGGAAAACATCCAGTTCCTTGCCCAGGGCACCATCTACCCGGACGTGATCGAATCGGCTGGCGCCAAGAGCGGCAAGGCCCACGTGATCAAGTCGCACCACAACGTCGGTGGCCTGCCTGAGGAAATGAACCTCAAGCTGGTCGAGCCGCTGCGTGAACTGTTCAAGGACGAAGTGCGCAAGATCGGCCTGGAGCTGGGCCTGCCGTACGACATGGTCTACCGCCACCCGTTCCCGGGCCCGGGCCTGGGCGTGCGTATCCTCGGTGAAGTGAAGAAGGAATACGCCGACATCCTGCGTCGCGCTGACCACATCTTCATCGAAGAGCTGCGCAAGGCCGACTGGTACCACAAGACCAGCCAGGCATTCGTGGTGTTCCAGCCGGTCAAGTCGGTCGGCGTCGTTGGCGACGGCCGTCGCTACGCCTGGGTCGTGGCCCTGCGTGCCGTCGAGACCGTGGACTTCATGACCGCGCGCTGGGCGCACCTGCCGTACGAGCTGCTGGAAACCGTCAGCGGCCGTATCATCAACGAAATCGACGGTATCTCGCGCGTTACCTACGACGTGTCGAGCAAGCCGCCAGCGACCATCGAGTGGGAATGATCCCGCCTCGCGGTTAATGAAACGGGCCTGCATTGCAGGCCCTTTTTTTTGCCAAACCCTACTCGGCCCCGGGAGAATGCCCGAAATACGCCTTGTAGGCATGGCAGAAATTGGCAGGGTTGGCGTAGCCGACATGGTAGGCAACCTGCGATACCTGCCATCGACGCTCCAGCAGAAGGGCGCGGGCCAGTTCCATTCTTTGTTGCCGAACGTATTGCAGGAGCGACCGGCCGTATTCGTGGCTGAATGCGCGGCGCATGGTGGTTTCGCTCACCCCCAATTGGCGAGCGAGGGCTGCAGCAGTGGGCGGGGCGTTCAGGTTTTCGTCGAGCTGGCGGCGCGTTTCAACGGCCAGATCGCGGCGCCCCCGGTCCTGAATCTTCTCGGCAGACCTGTGCCCGATCAGGTGGCTGGCCAGCTCCAGCACGATGGCCAGGCTCAGGCTCTCGCAATGCAGGCGCCTGAGCCCGCCGGTGTAGGGCGACAGATAGAGCTGCTGGAACAGGCGGCTTACCGCTGGGCACTGCGGCAACTGGTCGAAGCGCATGCCATCGGCGACCAGCGCCAGCAGAGGCTTCAGCTGCGCGTCGTCCCGGGCCAGCTCGTGCAGGTAATCGCCAGCAATACGTACCCCGGCCATACGGGCGTGACTGTTGGCGGGCAATTGGTCCTGCGCCTCCAGGCTTTCACCAAGGCCCAGCATGTGCAATTGGCCAGAGGCATAACTGTTGAGCCTTCCGTCCACCGTGTGCTGCCACGCCCCGTCGAACACCTGCACGATGCACAGGCTTTGCGGCAGCACTTTGTCGATCTTCAGCGGCTCCGGAAATTGCAGGTTGCAATCGAAGTACTGCAACCCGTCGTGTACCGTCTGCGCCCGATAGTGGCCGGACGCGCTGCCCATCACCCGCGCGCTGTTCGCGTCCAGCACACCGGCCTCGGCGAGTGAGCCGGGGCTATCGAATGAAAAGTCGGTGTCGAGGTAGGGGCTGATCGATCGCATGTGCGCTAGGCATCCTTGGCTGAGGGCGGCATGGCCGGAAATGGTAACGCGTGCACATTTTCAGCGACAGCCATTGTGCGCACGGCGCTGTCTGTTGTGCGAACCGGTCAGCGGGGTTGGCTATTCGGACCAGGCTTATTTCAATGGGCGTTTGTTCCGATTCAGGATGGAAAAGACATGCTCGCTTATCGCAAATGGACTGCCCTTCTGGTGGCTGCGCTCAGCCTGTGGCTGGGCCAGGTTCACGCTGAAGAACGGCCGGAAGTGGCTGACCAGGTAGTTGCCTACACGGGGACGCAAGGTACCAAGGTGTGGACGCTGCGCATCGGTGAACGCGCCGCCAACGAAGCGCTGGTACAAATCGAGGGCGTCGATCACGACTGGAACATGCGCATCCAGAAAATGCAGGTGGAAAAAACCAGCAGGGATACCCGTTACTCCACCACCGTGAATGGCAAGAAATACGTTGTGCTGATCATCCAGGGCAACTGGGGCGGCGAACTGTATCTGCCGGGTGAGGCTCAGGCAATGCAGGTCGGCTATTCGGAAGGGCTGTCGCATCAGGGCAATGCCCAGGCATTCCTTACCGATTACCTGGCAGCACAGAACACGGAGGCGCAATGACCATGGGCGAGTTCAACGACCCGCTGTCCGAGCTGTCTGGCTCGCTCGGTCAGGACTATGAGCAAAGCCGTGCCGCCCAGCGCGACCGAGTGATCGCTGAGCTCAAGCAAGTGATCGAGCGCGTGCCCGAGCAGAGCGAGTTCACCAACTCCCGGCGTTACCGGGTCTGGGGGCCAGTATTGTTGCTGGGTTCCCTGATCATCACGGCCGTGACATTCAACCCTGAACGCTTGGGGGCGGTTGCAGCCGGTGTCTTCATCACCTTGATTGCAGCAGCGGTGACCTGGCAACACCGTAATGCCGGTACCCAGGTATTCATGCGCCTGACCCGCCGGCAATTGTTTGTCGATACGCTGGATGCACCGGTAGACCTGGCGGAAGTAGAAGACGTTTCGGTCAAGGATGAAGGGCTGGTCATGGTGCAGACGCTGGAAATGAGCAGCGAAGCCGTCCTGCCAAAGCATCATGTGGTGAAACTGCAGTTCTTCGGTAACCAGGCCATGGTGTTGAAGAAACCGCGACCGCAGATCCGCATCATGTCCGCAGGCCTGGCCAGCAACGGACGCAAGCTGGGGAACGAGGAAGTGCTCGCCCTGCTGGCGGCCTACCGCGATGCGGCACATGCGCAACGGCAACTGGATCTGTTGCAGACCGATGGATAACGGCGAACGCGAAGCCCACCTCGCGTACCTGCAGGAGCAGGCTGATGGCCCCACCGACAGCTTCGTACTGCTGGAGCGCTCGCTCGGCAAGGCGCTGGCCTGTGCTGTGATTGGCCTGCTGTTCGGCGCACTGGGAATATGGCTGACCGCTCTGGCGGTGCAGTTCAGTCCCGGTGCCAGCAGCGGTGTCATCTGGCTGATGTCTGGTTTCGGTCTCGGCCTGGCCGGCGTCGGGGTGGCGGGGCTAGCCTGCGCCGTCGTGCTATACCGCCGGCACGGCAAGCGGGTGCTGAGCGTAACGCCAGATACCCTGTGCTTCGCCAACGCGCAGGCGCCGACCCCACTGCATTCCTTCGACGGTTTCGAGGTCGAGCAGGGTTACTTCACCACCCGGCTGATCTTTACCGTGTCGGCGTTCAGCCATGCACCAGCGCTGGCACCGGCCTGTTTCAGGGCGCTGGCCTCGCCTGACGCGGTAGTTGTCTCGGGCGGCTTGCGCGTCAGGCTGTGGTTGTGCACGCCCGTCGTGGCCGGGCGACGCCTTGGCCTGCAGGAACTGGTGGATCTGCTTTATGCCTATGTGCAAGCGGCCCAGGCCAGGCGTACGTTGGCGCAGTTGTATCCGGGCGTGGCGCGTCTGGGTGAAGCGGCCAGATGAGCCTGATCGTGACCATTGGCGCTATGGGGCAATGAGGCGCTTCGGTTGGGGCCTGATCCTGCTGCTGCTGCCACTGGTGCTGTTCGGCTGGGGTAAAGTGCAGTACTGGCGGGCTGACACGGCGCAGGATCAGGCCCGGACCATACGGCAATGGCTGGCTGCCCCCAGTGAGACGTTGTTACGGCAATTGCCGTGGGAAGCCCGCAAGCAGCTTGCCACGTATGTCGATCCGCGACAGGCCCTGCAGCGCCATCTGGACCTGCTCGATGCGGATCGCCACTGGGTAAGCGTACGCAAGATTATGGCCAGTGTGAGCTGCTGGCTGGCGGTGGCCGCTTTGCTGGCAGGCCTCTGGGCCTGGCTCAAGCTGAAGTTGGACGCCTGGCGGGCGCTGCGTTCTGCGGCCTACCTGCATGAGTGCATGATGGCCAGCTGGCAGGGCCTGGGCTGTTGCTTGAGCATTTACATGATCATGCTTGCCGGTTCGCTTTGCCTGTCGTTGCTCTACGAGGCCAGTTCCGGAGCGAGCCGCGCAGCGCAGGGCGGCATGACGGTGCTGATCGTGGTGCTGCCGCTGGCCTCTGTTCTGGTTGTGTGTGTTCGCCAGGTCTGGCGAATGCGTCGGCAGTGGCCGCTGATGCAGTCTCCGACCGCCAGTTTTCTAGCCCGCCCGCTCGGCAGGCAGGCGACCCCAGCGGTGTGGCAGTGGATCGAGACCTTGGCAGCGCAACTGCACGCGCCGGCCCCGGACCATATCGTGGTCGGGCTTGACCAAGGGTTTTTCGTCACCAGCGTTCCGATTCTGCTGCAGCCCGACGGGCAGGTCCTCAGGGGGCGCACATTGTATCTGCCTCTACCTTGCCTGGCCGCCTTGAGCCAGGCCGAGGCGGCCTCGATCATCGGTCACGAACTGGGCCATTTCAGGCGCCGTGATACGGAGCGGGGCAGCGAAACCAGTGCGCGATTCAGCCTGATGTGCGCGCATTATTCGGCCATGGTCGGCGACGAGGATGCTCCGCGCTGGGTGGTTCGGCCCACCTTGTGGCTGGCCGGGCAGTTCTTGCACCATTTCCAGCTTGCGGTTCATCACTGGGGGCGTGCACAGGAATTGCTGGCTGATCGGGCAGGTGCCGAGGTCGCTGGCCCGAAGCTGTTCGTACAGGCACTGTTACGGGTGATTGCCCTGGGTCAGGTGATCGACGGCTTGTTGGTCGCACACGGTGGCAGCAACCTTTTGCAGGCGCTGGCGGCGCACCTGCAAGGCACGCCGTTGCAACTGGGCGAGGAAGTGCTGGGGCTGGCCACTACCCATCCGTTCGATACGCACCCCGACCTCGCCACGCGCCTGAACAACCTGGACATCCTGCTCGACCCGCAATTGCTGCAGGCGGCCTTGCGCGTGCCGTCCGGTGGGGACCAGCAATGGTTCAACGACCTTTGTCTGGGCCCCGACAGCACGTGCGATAGCAAGGCTGCTGGCAGCATCCAAAGAGACTTCACTTAATATTTCCCATTTGCAGGTGTATCGTATTCGCCCTTCATCGTCAGCCATGCTGGCAGCTTGATTGCGCAGAACACGAGGTACCCGCACCGATGTCCTTCACCCGTCGACAAATGCTCAAGGGCCTGACCGGCCTGGTTGTGGTTGGCCTGGGCGCCGGTGGCGCGGCGCGTTACTGGCTGGGCAAGGTCGAAGATGACAACGCCGGCCACGACTATGAGCTGATCGCAGCGCCCTTGGACGTCGAACTGGTGCCTGGGCACAAGACCGAGGCCTGGGCCTTCGGCCCGTCGGCACCGGGTACCGAGTTGCGCGTGCGCCAGGGTACCTGGCTGCGGGTGCGCTTCATCAACCACCTGCCGGTCGAAACCACCATCCACTGGCACGGTATCCGCCTGCCGCTGGAAATGGACGGCGTGCCCTATGTGTCGCAGCTGCCGGTCAAGCCCGGCGAGTATTTCGACTACAAGTTCCGTGTGCCGGATGCCGGCAGCTACTGGTACCACCCGCACGTCAGCAGCTCCGAAGAGCTGGGCCGTGGCCTGGTCGGCCCGCTGATCGTCGAGGAGCGCGAGCCGACCGGCTTCCAGCATGAACGCACGCTCAGCCTGAAGAACTGGCACGTGGACGAGCAGGGCGCCTGGTTGCCGTTCAGCATCCCGCGTGAGGCGGCGCGCAACGGCACCGCCGGGCGCCTGATCACCATCAATGGCCAGGCCGATTCGGTCACCGAGCTGCCAGCCGGCCAGGTTGTGCGGGTGCGTCTGCTTAACCTGGACAACACCTGGACCTACCGCCTCAACCTCAAGGGCAACTGCGAGGCAAGAATCTATGCTCTGGACGGCAACCCGGTAACCCCGCGCCCATTGGACGATGACTACTGGCTCGGCCCAGGCATGCGTATATGCCTGGCTATCCGTATTCCCGAGGCGGGGGAGGAGATCTCCCTGCGCGACGGTTTCGTGCGTCTGGGCACCCTGCGTTCGGTGGCCAGTAACGACGCGCCGAGCGACTGGCCGCCGGCGCTACCGCCCAACCCGATCGCCGAGCCGGACCTGGAGAATGCCGAAAAGCTCAACTTCAATTTCGAGTGGGCGGCGAAAGTCTCGGTCACTACGGACCAGGATAGGCCGTCGAGCATGTGGCAGATCAACGGCCAGGCCTGGGATATCACCGACAAGACTTGCGCCGAGCGGCCGATTGCCACGCTGAAGAAGGGCAAGAGCTACATCTTCGAGCTGAAGAACATGACCCAGTACCAGCACCCGATCCACCTGCACGGCATGAGCTTCAAGGTGATCGCCTCCAACCGCCATGACATCAAGGAGCCGTGGTTCACCGATACCTACCTGCTGGGCAAGAACGAGCGCGCCCAGGTGGCGCTGGTCGCGGATAACCCGGGCACCTGGATGTTCCACTGCCACGTCATCGACCACATGGAAACCGGCCTGATGGCCGCGATCGCGGTGGTCTGATGCGCCCGCAGATCATCGATCGCAGCCGCGATCAGGAATTCATGCGCCTGGCCCTGGACCTGGCTGCCGAAGGCGCGGCCATGGGCGAGGTGCCGGTGGGCGCGGTACTGGTGCAGCATGGGCAGGTGATCGGGCAGGGCTTCAACCGGCCGATCATCGACAGTGACCCCAGTGCGCACGCCGAGATGGTGGCCATTCGCGCGGCGGCGAAATCCGCCAGCAACTACCGGCTGCCCGGCAGCACCCTGTATGTGACCCTGGAACCGTGCAGCATGTGTGCGGGGTTGATCGTGCATTCGCGGGTGATGCGGGTGGTGTACGGCGCGCTGGAGCCCAAGGCGGGGATCGTGCAGAGCCAGGGGCAGTTCTTCGGGCAGGGCTTCCTGAACCACCGGGTGATGGTGGAGGGCGGAGTGCTGGCGGAGGAGTGCGGGCAGATCCTCAGTGACTTCTTCAAGGCCCGCCGGGCCAAGGGGTAACCTGTCAGGGCCCTATCGCCGGCAAGCCAGTTCCCACAGGATATCTGCAGGCCTGGGGACAGTGGAGAACCTGTGGGAGCTGGCTTGCCGGCGATAGGGCCCTGACAGGCCTACATCGGCGGCGACTGCTCTGCCGGCTTGTCCTTGTTCACCCCGGGCACATGCAGGCTGCCCTCGGCCACCTGGCCTTCGAGCTGCGGCTGGGTCACCCAGGTGAGGATGTCGTAGTAGCGACGGATGTTGGCCACGAAATGCACCGGCTCGCCGCCACGTGCATAACCGTATTTGGTCTGCCGATACCACTGCTTCTGCGAAAGCCGCGGCAGCATCTTCTTCACGTCCAGCCACTTGTTCGGGTTGAGCTTCTCGCGCTTGGCCAAGGTGCGGGCGTCTTCCAGGTGGCCGGTGCCGACGTTGTAGGCGGCCAGGGCGAACCAGGTGCGGTCCGGTTCCTGGATGCTGTCGTCGAGCTCTTCCTTGATCTTCATGAAGTACTTGGCGCCGCCCTGGATGCTCTGCTTCGGGTCCAGGCGGTTGGACACGCCCATCGCCTGGGCGGTGCGCTGGGTCAGCATCATCAGGCCGCGCACGCCGGTCTTGGAGGTGACCTCGGGCTGCCACATCGATTCCTGGTAGCCGATGGCGGCCAGCAGGCGCCAGTCCACCTGCTCGACCTTGGCGTAGCTCTTGAAGTGCTTCTCGTACTTGGGCAGGCGCTGCTGCAGGTGCTGGGCGAAGGTGTAGGCCCCCACATAGCCCAGTACGTCGACATGGCCGTAGTAGCGGTCCTTCAGGCGTTGCAGGGTGCCGTTCTTCTGCGCCTTGTCGAGGAAATCGTTGACCTCGTTGAGCAGGCTGTTGTCTTCACCGGCCGCCACCGCCCAGCGCTGGTCGCGGGTGTCGCCCAGGTCGAAGGCAACCCGCACGTTGGGGAAGTACACCTGATTCATCGCCAGCTCGTTGGAGTCGACCAGGGTCAGGTCGATCTGGCCTTCGTCGACCATGCGCAGCAGGTCGACCACCTCGACGGCGTCGGATTCTTCGTATTCCAGGCCCGGGTACTGCTTTTTCAGCTCGGCCAGCTGGTCGGCGTGGCTGCTGCCCTTGAGCACCATGATCTTCTTGCCGACCAGGCCCTTGGCGTTGGTGGGGCGCGTGCGGCCGTTGCGGTAGATGACCTGTGGGGTCACTTCCAGGTAAGGGTGGGAGTACCTGACCTGGGCCTTGCGCCGTTCGCTGGTGACCAGGCCGGCCGCTGCCAGCACCGGGCCGGAGGGCTTGCCGAGGCTGTCGTACAGCTCGTCGAGGTTGTCGGCGGTCTCGATCTGCAGCTTTACGCCGAGATCCTCGGCGAAATGCTGGACCAGCTCGTATTCGAAGCCGGTTTCGCCGTTGCGGTCCTGGAAGTAGGTGGCCGGGCTGTTGCGGGTGATCACGCGCAGCACGCCATCCTCCTTCACGCGCTCGAGGGTGCTGGGTTTTTCAACGCAGGCACCGAGCAGCAGAAAGAGTCCGGTTGCGAAAAGCCATCTGGCGCAACGCTGGCGCAAAGCAGTGTGGGCGAACATAGGTTGCAGTATACGCAAAGGACTGGCCCAACCATATCTCGACAACTGTTAGCTTGTCTGGTAGCAGGTTCTGTGCTTTACCGGCCCTATCGCCGGCAAGCCGGCTCCCACAGGTACAACGCAGGCCTTGAGGGTGGTGGTATACCTGTGGGAGCCGGCTTGCCGGCGATAGGGCCGGAGCAGGCAACACAAGGCAATTTTTTTTGACCCGAAAGTCCGGTTCCGCCGCCCGGCAGCCGTGGCTTAGAGCGGGTGCCGAAACCCTTCGAATTAGGCTAGAATGCACGGCCTCTAAGCACACCCCTTCCTGAGGCTGTCCCGACGATGTTGATCCTGCGCGGCGCTCCTGCCCTTTCTGCCTTTCGCCACGGTAAATTACTCGAGCAACTGAGCCAGAAAGTCCCCGCTGTTACTGGTTTGTATGCCGAATTTGCCCACTTCGCCGATGTCGACGGCGAGCTGACCGCCGACCAGCAGCAGGTGCTGGGGCGTCTGCTCAAGTACGGCCCGAGCGTGCCGGTACAGGAGCCGAGCGGCCGCCTGTTCCTGGTCGTGCCGCGCCTGGGCACCATTTCGCCGTGGGCCAGCAAGGCCAGCGACATCGCCCACAACTGCGGCCTGCAGTCGATCCAGCGCCTGGAGCGCGGTATCGCCTACTACGTTGCCGGCAACCTGAGCGAAGCCGACGCCGAACTGATCGCCGCCGAGCTGCACGACCGCATGACCCAGCGCGTGCTCGGCCAGCTGGAGCAGGCCGCTGACCTGTTCAGCCATGCCCAGCCCAAGCCGATGACCTCGGTGGACATCCTGGCCGGTGGCCGTGACGCCCTGGCCAAGGCCAACATCGACCTGGGCCTGGCCCTGGCCGAAGACGAGATCGACTACCTGGTCAACGCCTTCCAGGGCCTCAAGCGCAACCCGAACGACATCGAACTGATGATGTTCGCCCAGGCCAACTCCGAGCACTGCCGCCACAAGATCTTCAACGCCAGTTGGGACATCGACGGCCAGGCTCAGGAAAAGAGCCTGTTCGGCATGATCAAGAACACCTACCAGATGCACAACGAAGGTGTGCTGTCTGCTTACAAGGACAACGCCTCGGTGATCGTCGGCAACGTTGCCGGCCGTTTCTTCCCGAACCCTGAAACCCGCCAGTACGGCGCGGTGCAGGAGCCGGTGCACATCCTGATGAAGGTCGAGACGCACAACCACCCGACCGCCATCGCCCCGTTCTCCGGCGCCTCCACCGGCTCCGGCGGTGAAATCCGCGACGAAGGCGCGACCGGCCGTGGCGCCAAGCCCAAGGCAGGCCTGACCGGCTTCACCGTGTCCAACCTGCGTATCCCGGGCTTCGAACAGCCGTGGGAGCAGGCCTACGGCAAGCCTGAGCGCATCGTCGACGCCCTCGACATCATGATCGAAGGCCCGCTGGGTGGCGCTGCGTTCAACAACGAATTCGGTCGCCCGGCGCTGACCGGCTACTTCCGTACCTTCGAGCAGGCCATCAACACCCCGCACGGTGAAGAAGTGCGCGGCTACCACAAGCCGATCATGCTGGCCGGTGGCATGGGCAACATCCGTGAAGACCACGTGCAGAAGGGCGAGATCACCGTCGGCGCCAAGCTGATCGTGCTCGGTGGCCCGGCCATGCTGATCGGCCTGGGCGGCGGCGCCGCTTCGTCGGTGGCTACCGGTGCCAGCTCGGCTGACCTGGACTTCGCTTCGGTACAGCGCGAAAACCCGGAAATGGAGCGCCGTTGCCAGGAGGTCATCGACCGCTGCTGGCAGCTGGGCGACAACAACCCGATCGCCTTCATCCACGACGTTGGCGCCGGCGGTATTTCCAACGCCTTCCCTGAGCTGGTCAACGACGGTGGCCGTGGTGGCCGCTTCGAACTGCGCAACGTGCCCAACGACGAGCCGGGCATGGCCCCGCACGAAATCTGGAGCAACGAATCGCAGGAGCGTTACGTGCTGGCGGTCAGCGCCGTCGACTTCGAGCGCTTCAAGGCAATCTGCGAGCGTGAGCGTTGCCCGTTTGCCGTAGTGGGTGAAGCGACTGAAGAGCAACACCTGACCGTAAGCGACAGCCACTTCGGCAACACGCCGGTAGACATGCCGCTCGACGTACTGCTGGGCAAGCCGCCACGCATGCACCGTTCGGTTACCCGCGAAGCCGAGCTGGGCGATGACTTCGACCCGAGCAAGCTGGACCTGGACAATGCCGTTCAGCGCGTCCTCAGCCACCCGGCCGTGGCCAGCAAGAGCTTCCTGATCACCATCGGCGACCGCACCATCACCGGCCTGGTAGCTCGTGACCAGATGGTCGGCCCGTGGCAGGTACCGGTGGCCGACTGCGCCGTCACCGCCACCAGCTTCGACGTCTACACCGGTGAAGCCATGGCCATGGGCGAGCGTACCCCGCTGGCTCTGCTGGATGCCCCGGCGTCCGGCCGCATGGCAATTGGCGAGACACTGACCAACCTGGCTGCCTCGCGCATCGAGAAGCTGTCTGACATCAAACTGTCGGCCAACTGGATGTCTGCCGCCGGCCACCCAGGTGAAGACGCCCGCCTGTACGACACCGTCAAGGCTGTCGGCATGGAGCTGTGCCCGGAACTGGGCATTACCATTCCGGTCGGCAAAGACTCGATGTCGATGAAGACCAAGTGGAGCGAGGAGGGCGTCGAGAAGAGCGTTACCTCGCCAATGTCGCTGATCATCACCGGCTTCGCCCCGGTCACCGACATCCGCAAGACCCTGACCCCGCAACTGCGCATGGACAAGGGCGAGACCGACCTGATCCTGATCGACCTGGGCCGCGGCAAGAACCGCATGGGCGCCTCGATCCTGGCACAGACCTACGGCAAGATCGCTGCCCAGGCACCGGACGTCGACGACGCCGAAGACCTGAAGGCGTTCTTCGCCGTGATCCAGGGCCTGAACGAAGATGGCCACCTGCTGGCCTACCACGACCGCTCCGACGGCGGCCTGGTCACCACCGTGCTGGAAATGGCCTTCGCCGGCCACTGCGGCCTCGACCTGCACCTCGACCCGCTGACCGACAGCAAGGGCGACGTGCCGGCCATCCTCTTCAACGAAGAGCTGGGCGCGGTCATCCAGGTTCGCCAGGATGCCACCCCCGACGTACTGGCACAGTTCAGCGCCGCTGGCCTGGGTGAAGGCTGCGTCGCGGTGATCGGCAAGCCGGTCAACAATGGTGAAGTGTCCATCAGCCTGAACGGCGAAGTGCTGTTCGACGACGACCGCCGCATGCTGCAGCGCCAGTGGGCCGAGACCAGCTACCAGATCCAGCGCCTGCGCGACAACGCCGACTGCGCCGACCAGGAATTCGACCTGCTGCTCGAGGAAGACAACCCGGGCTTGTCGGTCAAGCTGGGCTTCGATGTCAACGACGACATCGCCGCGCCGTACATCAAGAAGGGCGTGCGTCCGCAAGTGGCCATCCTGCGCGAGCAGGGCGTCAACGGCCAGGTCGAGATGGCAGCCGCCTTCGACCGTGCCGGCTTCGCCGCCATCGACGTGCACATGAGCGACATCCTCGCTGGCCGTGTCGACTTCGAGGCCTTCAAGGGCCTGGTCGCCTGCGGTGGCTTCTCCTACGGCGACGTGCTGGGTGCCGGTGAAGGCTGGGCCAAGTCGGCGCTGTTCAACAGCCGCGCCCGTGACGCCTTCCAGGCCTTCTTCGAGCGTACCGACAGCTTCGCCCTGGGCGTGTGCAACGGTTGCCAGATGATGTCCAACCTGCACGAACTGATCCCGGGCACCGAGCACTGGCCGCACTTCGTGCGCAACCGCTCGGAGCAGTTCGAAGCGCGTGTGGCCATGGTCGAAGTGCAGAAGTCCAACTCGATCTTCCTGCAGGGCATGGCCGGTTCGCGCATGCCGATCGCCATCGCCCACGGTGAAGGCCATGCCGAGTTCGCCAGCGAAGAAGCACTGCTGGCAGCCGACCTGTCCGGTTGCGTGGCCCTGCGCTACGTCGACAACCACGGCAAGGTCACCGAAGCCTACCCGGCCAACCCGAACGGCTCGCCGCGTGGTATCACCGGCCTTACCAGCCGCGACGGCCGCGTGACCATCATGATGCCGCACCCGGAGCGTGTGTTCCGTGCCGTGCAGAACTCCTGGCGCCCGGATGAGTGGCAGGAAGATGCCGCGCTGATGCGTATGTTCCGTAACGCACGGGTGTGGGTGAACTAAGGCGTGTACAAGCTCGCCTTCTTCGTCCCCGCCAGCCACGTCGAAGTGGTCAAGGCCGCTGTGTTCGCCGCGGGTGGCGGGCGCATCGGTGACTATGACCACTGCGCCTGGCAGACGCTGGGCCAGGGCCAGTTCCGCCCGCTGGACGGCAGCCAGCCGTTCCTCGGGCAAACCGGCCAGGTCGAGGTGGTGGAGGAGTGGAAGGTGGAGCTGGTGGTGGCTGACGACCTGATTGCCCAGGTCGTCGCTGCACTCAAGCAGGCCCACCCGTACGAGACGCCAGCCTACGAAGTCTGGCGGCTCGCCGAGTTCTAGACCGCATCAAGGCCATCGCCGGCAAGCCAGCTCCCACAGGAATATCGCAGTCATCAGAACCTGTGATATCTCTGTGGGAGCTGGCTTGCCGGCGATAGGGCCCTACAATCCAGCCACAATCTCCTTGCCCTGCCCAGGCCGCTTCAACCACCCACAAGCCAGCAACCCCACCTCGAACAGCACCCACATCGGCACCGCCAACATCGTCTGCGAAAACACATCCGGCGGCGTCAGGATCATCCCCACCACAAAGCAGCCGACGATCACGTAGGGCCTGCTGCGCCGCAATGTAGCCACATCGGCCAACCCCACCCAGACCACGATAAACGTCGCCACCGGTATCTCGAACGCCAGCCCGAACGCCAGAAACAGCGCCAGGATGAAGTCCAGGTACTGGCTGATATCGGTCATCATCGCCACGCCCTCCGGTGTAACGCTGGCAAAGAAGCCGAACATCATCGGGAACACCAGGAAGAAGGCGAAGGCCATGCCGGCGTAGAACAGCACGATGCTCGACACCAGCAACGGCAGGGCAATGCGCCGTTCACGGCGGTACAGCCCCGGTGCCAGAAAGCCCCAGGCCTGGTGCAGCAGCAGCGGCATGGCGACGAACACTGCACACATCGCGGTCAGCTTGAACGGTGTCAGGAACGGCGAAGTGACGCTGGTGGCGATCATGCTCGCGCCTTCCGGCAAGAAGCGCCGCAGCGGTTCGGAAATCAGCGTGTACAGCGTCTGGGCGAAGGGGAACAGCCCGGCGAACACCAGCGCCACCAGCGCCAGGCAACGCACCAGGCGTTTGCGCAGGTCGCGCAGGTGTTCGGTCAGCGGCATGCTCGCCGCCGGGTCCATGGCAATGCTCATGAAAGGTTTTCCTTGGGGGGAGCGACCGTGGCCACATCATTGGCCGGCTCCGCGTTCAGGCTGATGCCTTGGCGGATCTCCTGTTCCAGGCGCTGCAAAGGCGCACTGTCGAGAGTGGGTAGCTCGACAGCGGGCAGTTCGATCTCCCGCTCCACCTGCGTGCGCAGGGCGTGCATGGCCCTGCGCGCCTGGCCCAGGCCGCGCCCGAGGGTGCGTGCCGCCACCGGCAGGCGCTCCGGGCCTAATACCAACAGCGCGACGATGCCGACCAGCAGCAACTCGCTGAAGCCTACCTCGAACATCAGGGCTGACGGTCCGCTTGCGGTTGCTGGGTACCCTGACCGGTCAGCGGGCACTTTTGCTGCACCTGCGTATGCGCTGGGGGAGTGGCGTCAGTGTCACCGCCCATGGACTTGCGAAAACCCTGGATCGCCTCGCCCACATCGCTGCCCAGGCCCTTGAGGCGCTTGGTACCAAACAGCAGGAATACGATCAGCAGTACGATCACCAGTTGCCAGATTCCAATGCCACCCATTGCGACCACTCCTGTAAGGTCATGAAAAGGAAAGACAATCCTGCCTCGCGCAGATGACGTACACATGACGAACGGTCACTGCCATCTACCTGCAATACCGGCCGTGTTGACTGGCGTCTTTATTCGGCGACAGAGGCAGGCAAGGATGGGTGGCAGGCAACAGCAGGGCGCGGCCCTGCTGATGGTGATGGTGGTGCTGGCGATGCTGGCGGCGGGCATGGCCTGGCTGGTGGAAGATGGCCGACGCCAGGTCGATGATGTGCGCCTGTTGCACCAGCGGGTGCAGGCGCGAGCGATGGAGCAGGCCGGCCTGGCCTATGCCGAGCAGGCCCTGCGTGACCCCAGCTGGCGGCTTAGCCCGCTGTTCTGGCAAGCCTTGCGCGGGCAGCCGTTGAACTACGATTTTGGCGCCGGCCAGGCGCAGTTGCGGGTGCGCGACCAGCACACCTGTTTCAACGTCAATGCGCTGCTTGGCGCTGACGGCGAGCGTGCTGCGCGCCAGTTGCGTTACCTGCTGGGCGACGACATGGCTGCCGAGCGCCTGGTCGATGCCCTGGCCGACTGGCTGGATGCCGACAGCGATACCCGCCTGCAGGGCGCCGAGAGCGCCCAGTACCTGCGCCAGCAACCACCGCGCCTGGCGGCCAACCAGCCAATGCTCGATACCAGCGAGCTGAACCTGCTACTGGAGCCGGACGCCAGCCGCCAAAGCCGTTACCCGATGCTGTGCGCCTTGCCGCAGACCAGCGGCTGGCGGCTGAATGCCAATGCCCTTGGGCTGGAGCATCTGCCATTGCTGGAGGCGCTGTATGAAGGGCGCTATCCGCGCTCGTTGCTCAGCCGCATCATCAGCGGTCGCCCGGCGTCGGGGTATGTGGATGCAACTGCGCTACGCCAGGCCTTGGGGGCGGTGGATGACGAAACCTTCGAGCGCTTGAGTGAAGGGCTGCTGCTGAACAGCGGGTATTTCCTGTTGCAGCTGTCGTTCGCGGAGGAGGGGCGGGTGATACGCAGCGAGTTCCAGGTGGAGGCGCTGGGGGTGGTGCAATGGCATGCCCGAGTGCCGGCGCAGCAGGTGCGGGTGCGCAGCCGGGAGCCGATGGTGTGGTAGGGCTTGAGATTGCCGGGGCTGCTTTGCAGCCCTATCGCCGGCAAGCCAGCTCCCACAGGGTTACCACAGCATTCAGAAGCTGTGATGGGAGCTGCACATGACTTGAATCCGATGTGGTCGAGGTGGGAGCAACTGTCTTGCTCAAATTCTAAAAGTTGGCGCAATTCCCTGTGGGAGCGGCCTTGTGTCGCGAAAGGGCTGCAAAGCAGCCCCAGCAATTTCAACTATTGCGCATCAATCCTGGGGCCGCGTTGCGGCCCTTTCGCGACACAAGGCCGCTCCCACAGGTACAGCGACAACCTCGAGAGCAACGCTGTACCTGTGGGAGCTGGCTTGCCGGCGATAGGGCCGCAAAGCGGCTCCCGTGCGCAGATCGATCAGGCGGTGCCGATCTCCCCGCCATCGATACGCTGGATCACCACCGTCGCAGCCCGCGGCCTTACCGTGGTTCCTGCCGGGGTGGCATCGGTGGCCTTGTCGGTATACGGCCAGTTCTCCGGGTGCTGGATGTTGACGAACAGCGTCTTGTTGTCCGGGGTAAAGGTAATCCCGGTCACTTCGCAGCCATTCGGCCCGACGAAGAAGCGGCGCAGGTCCACCTGGTTCTGTGCGTTCACCGGCACCTGCTTGCCGCTGGCATCCACCAGGTTGGTGGGGATCACTGCCAGCAGCTGATCGTTGGTGTAGTCGGTCACGGTGCTCTCGCCGTTGTCGGTCTCGAACCAGAGCACGCCACGGCTATCGAAGCTCATGCCGTCCGGGCTGGCGAACTGGTTCAGTTCGGTCAGGCCGGAGCGATTGATGTCGGCAGTGCCGGCAGCGTTGGCGCCGAACACGAAGATGTCCCAGGTGAAGCTCAGCTGGTCGTCGCTGTCGTGCCAGCGGATGATGTGGCCGTGACGGTTCGGGCCGCGTGGGTTGGCTGCATCGACCTTTTCTGGTGTGCGCGCGCTGTTGTTGGTCAGGGTCAGGTACACGTCGCCGTTGAGCGGGTTGACCGTGGTCCATTCCGGGCGGTCCATCGGCGTTGCGCCCACGGCATCGCCAGCACCACGGGTGTTGAGGATGATGCCCGGCAGGTCGCCATACAGTGCGCCCAAAGTGCTGCCGCCAGTGGTGGCGGTGGCCACGTCCAGCAGCAGCCATACGCCAGTGCCGTCGGCATTGAAGCGGGCCACGTAGAGCTTGCCCTGGTCGAGGTACTTGGCACCGGTGGCCAGGCGGTCGGCCGGGTTGGCGTCGGCGGCGTCCCACACCGCGGTGGACACCCACTTGTACAGGTACTCGTTGTTCGAGTCGTCACCCATGTACCACACCAGCGGCTTGCCGGCGACGGGCAGGCCCGGGGCGCAGCCTTCGTGGCGGAAGCGGCCCAGCGCCGTGCGCTTGGTGGCCAGGGTGTTGCTGTTGTACGGATCGATTTCGACGATATAGCCGTAGGTGCTGGCTTCGTTGCGGTAGTCGTCGGTGGCGCTGGCGCCTTTGACGGTGACGTCGAAACGGGCGAATTCGTCGGCCACTTCGCTGCTGTCACCGGCCGCGGTTTCCCACTTGTACTGGCCGCTGGAGGTGCCCACGCCAATGCGGCGCTGGTCTTCGGGGCGGGTGCCCTTGTTGACGAAGATGCCTGGCCAGTTCTCTTCACAGGTCAGGTAGGTGCCCCACGGGGTGTAGCCGTTGCCGCAGTTGTTGTTGGTGCCGCGGCAGTGGGTGCCAGCGGTGGAGTACTTGGTCTTGACGTGTTCGGTACCCCGCAGCGGGCCGGTGATTTCCATGCGCGAGGCGGTAGTGAAGCGGCGGTTGAGCGGGTCGTTGTCGACCACCTGCCAGCGGCCGCCGATTTTCTGCAGGCGCACCACGCCGGCGCCGTGGGCGTTGATTTCCTTGCGCACTTCCTCGACCGGGCGCTTGCCGTTCACATCGGTGGTCGGACCGGCAGGGTGCAGGGCGGCGGTGTCGATGTACTCGAAGTTGATCGCCAGCAGGCCGTCTTCGGAGCTGCCATTGATGGGGAAGAAGTGCATGCCGTCATGGTGCATGCCCATGGCGTTGGCCTGGTCGGTCGAGGTGTTGCTGCCGTCGGACTTCCACGGGTTGCCGTTGCTGTTGATCGGCGTGCCCCAGGGCGCCAGCACGTAGGCGCTGTAGCCGGCGGCAACCACGCAGGCGTCGGTGCGCGAGCCCGGGATGGACTGGAAGCCCAGTGCCAGTTTCGGCACTTCCGGCTCAGTCACGGGTGGCTCGGTGACCGGCGGCTCGGTGACCGGATCATCGTGATCGGAACCACCACCGTCGAAGCAGCCTGTCAGGCCGGTACCGGCAATCATGGCGATGGCGGCGCCCAGGCTGCCGCGCATCACGCTGCGGCGGCTCAGGTAGGCGTCCATGACGTTGGCCATCGGCAGGTTGCCGCTTTGGTTCCGGTCCAGGTTGTCGCCGGTATCTCGACTCATCAGGGTGTCCTTATGTTGGCTGAGTTAGAGGAAACCGCGACTTTAGTGCGCAAATATGATGATTCATTGGCAGAAATGTTAAGGGGGTTTTAAAACAACCTGCTCTTAGAAGCGTGCTGTACAGATCACTTTGGAATGGCTGTCGGATTTCTGCCATCAAACTGTAATGCCAACGCCGCAACATCCGGGGCCCTGAATGAACATGGATAAGGATGGCGGGTTCGATGGCAAGCAGTGTGCACAGGCGCGAAGTGATCGGCTGGATGGGTATCGGTGCTTTGGCTCCGTTGCTCGGCGCCTGCTCCGCCTTCCCTGGGCAGCAGGGCGGCAACGCCAGCCTCGACCTGCTGTATGTGGCCGATACCCTCGATGCCCGCCAGCCTGGCCAGGCGGTGGTGCCGGCAACCCGCCTGGGGCCGGTCAGCCACCTGGGCCGCGCCCCATGGATGACCGGCAGCAGTGCCAGCATCGCCTACCCGCAACTGGCGCCGCTGCTCGATACCAGCCAGGCTGCATCTGCCCAGCTGGGCGGCTACGCGGTGCTGGCGGCGTTGCTCGAGCAGCTGCGCGGCGAGGCTGGGGCGGGCAACAGCCTGACCCTGGAAAACGGCCAGGGCTGGAATGGCAGTGGCCTGGCCTACCTGACCCAAGGCGAAAGCGGCCTGCAGGGCAGCCAGCTGCTGGGCAGTGAAGCGCGGGTCAGCAGCGACGAGCGCGTGCTGTGGCCACAGCGCAGCCCGGCGCTGTATCGCCAGGCTGGCGCCGTTACCCTGGGCGCCGGGCTGGCAGACACGCAACGCCGGGCTTTGGGCCTGGAAGCCTTGCACGTCTTCGAACGCGGCGGTGCACGTATTGCCGTGGTCGGCGTGACCGACCCCTACGCCCAGGACCAGAAAGCCTCCCTTAAACAGTGGTACCAGTCATTGCAGCCGGTGTTCGAACAAGCCCGGCGCGAGGCCGACCTGGTGGTGGCCATGGCCGATGTCGGTACCGGGCCGGGCCTGTGGCTGGCCGAGCGGGTGCCGCAGATCGACGTGCTGCTGTGCGCCCGCGGCCAGGACCTGTGGCCGGCGCCGGTCGAGGTGAGCCAGGCCAGCGGCCGCCGCGTGCCGGTGCTGTTCGCCGGGTGCCGGGGCAGCGGCGCCTTCCGCTTGCGCTGCCAGCGCGTGGCCGGGCTGTGGCAGTTCGACGGGCGTTTCTTCCCGGCCTTTGAGCAATACCTGGCACCGGCCGCGCAGCAGCGTGTCGGGGCATTGCAGGCAGAATTGCGCCAGCAGCGCGCCGGCCACGCGGCCTGGCTCGATCAACCGCTGGCCCGCGCGCCCCAGGCGCTGTGGCGCCGCGACACCCGAGGTGGCAGCTGGGACCGCCTGCTGCATCAGGCCCTGGCCGACGACAGCAGCATGCCAGTGCTGCTGCCGGGCCTGCGTTACGACTACCCGCTGCCCGCCGGGGCAGCCATTACCCGCGAACACCTGATCAGCCTTACCGGCGGCTACCCGGCACCGGTGGTCGAAGCGCCGGCCCGGCAGGTAGAGCAAGTGTTGGAAAACGCCGCGGAGCAACTGTTCGGCGACCCGCTGCTGCTGGACAACAGCCAGGACCTGCCGCGCTGGCAGGGCCAGGCCTGGCGTGTCAGCTACAGCCCGCAAGGCAAGCGCATCAGTGGCCTGGAACCGGTGCAGGGCCTGTGTCGCACCTTTGGCCTGCAATTCGAAAGCCAGGCCGGCGAGCCGCTGTGGCAACGGGTCGAAGCCTGGCTCGCCCGCCAGGCGAGCGACTGGCAACTGGCGCCGCTGCAACTGCCCGAAGTGCGCTACGTGCAGGGGCACCCGGGCTGGCACCCAAGGCAACTGGCCTCGTGATGCTCGCCTCGCGCCTGCTGACTGGCGCTGGCCTGACCCTGGCCGGCTGGCTGGCCGCCCAGTGCGTGCTGCAACTGGGCCGCCAGCCGCAACCGGCCACTGCGCCCGCCGCGCCCGACAAGCCGCTGCCTGGCTTGATGGTCGGCCATTGGCAGGTACCCGTCGACGACGGCGCCATCGCCATCACCCGCCTGCCATTGCAATACCTGGGTGGCCTCAAGGCCCAGCCGCTGGCCTCCAGCGTGGTGGTGCTGCGCTATGGCGAGCAGGTGCGCACCTTGGCCCGCGGCCAGCGCCTGGCACCAGGGATCGTGCTGCAGGACATCGACAGCGATGGCCTGATTTTCAACAACCAGGGGCGGCGTGAGCGCCTGCCCTGGCCGCCACGCCCCGCCGTGACCGGCTTCAAGCGGCAAGGATGAACGATGCCTGTTAGATATTGCGTGGCGGCCGCGCTGAGCCTGGCCCTGTCCATGGCTTGTGCTGAAGAGCCGGTGTTCGACGACAACGGCACGCCCATGTACGAGGTGAACTTCGTCGACACCGAACTGGGCGAGTTCATCGATAGCGTGTCGCGCATCACCGGCACCACCTTCATCGTCGACCCCCGGGTCAAGGGCAAGGTCACCGTGCGCACCGTCGACCTGCACGACGCCGATGCCATCTACGACATCTTCCTGGCCCAGCTGCGCGCCCAGGGCTACGCCACTGTCGACCTGCCCAACGGCAGCGTGAAGATCGTTCCCGACCAGGCCGCTCGCCTGGAGCCTGTGCCGGTGGAGGCGGGAGGGCAGCAGGGGGAAGGCAGCGACAGCGTGGCCACGCGGGTATTCAATGTGCGCAACGCCGCCAGCGAGCAGGTGCTGGGCATTCTCAAACCCCTGATCGACCCACGGGTCGGTGTGATCACACCTTATCCGGCGGCGCACCAGTTGGTAGTTACCGACTGGCGCAGCAACCTGGAACGTATCGCCAGCTTGCTGCGCCAGCTCGACCGCCCCCAGGACGCACCAGGCAGCGGTAGTACCCAGGTCATCTACCTGCGCCATGCCAATGCTGGCGAAGTGGTCAAGGTTTTGCGCGGGCTCAGCCAGGAAGGCATGGCGCCCTCTGAAGGTGCGGGCGAAGCAGAGGGCAAGGACAGGCCCGTAGTGCCTGTCGCCGGAGGCTCGGGCATCCGCCTGGAATACGAAGAAGGCACCAACGCCGTGGTCATGGTCGGCCCCGACAGCGAGCTGGCCGCTTACCGCGCCATCGTCGAGCAGCTGGACATCCGCCGTGCCCAGGTAGTGGTGGAAGCGATCATCGCCGAGGTGTCCGACAGCAGCGCCCAGGAACTGGGCGTGCAGTGGCTGTTCGCTGACGAGAAGTTCGGTGCCGGCATCGTCAATTTCGGCAGCAACGGGGTAAACATCGCCAGCATCGCCGGGGCCGCTGCCAGCGGCGACAACGAGGCCCTTGGCGATTTGCTGTCCAGCACCACCGGCGCCATGGCGGGTATCGGCCATTTCGGCGGCGGCTTCAACTTCGCCATGCTGGTCAACGCGCTGAAGGGCAAGAGCGGCTTCAACCTGCTGTCCACGCCCACCCTGCTGACCCTGGACAACGCCGAGGCGTCGATCCTGGTCGGCCAGGAAGTGCCCTTCGTCACCGGATCGGTGACGCAGAACAACGCCAACCCGTACCAGACCATCGAGCGCAAGGAAGTCGGGGTGAAGCTGCGCATCAAGCCGCAGATCAACATCGACAACAGCGTGCGCCTGGACATCGTCCAGGAAGTGTCGTCGATTGCCGACACTACGGCTGCCAGCGACGTGATCACCAACAAGCGCGAGATCAAGACCAAGGTCATGGTCGAGGACAACGGCCTGGTGATCCTTGGCGGCCTGATCAGCGACGAACTGAGCACCAGCGACCAGCGTGTGCCGCTGCTTGGCGATATCCCTTACCTGGGCCGGCTGTTCCGCTCCGACGCCACCAAGAACACCAAGCAGAACCTGATGGTGTTCATCCGCCCGCGCATCCTGCGTGATGGGCCGAGCCTGGCCGGGCTCAGTGAAGACAAGTACCGCACCTTGCAGCAGACCACACCGCTGCAGTTGCCCGACCTTGCGGATGCGCAAAACGCTACGCCGTTGCTGCAGGTGTTCCCCTCCAGCCGCGCACGGCTGGAAGGCGGTGACTGGTGATGCTGCCTTATCGCCAGGCACGGCAGAGCGGGGTGGCCATGGCCCCTGCGGAGCAGGGCTGGCAGCTATGGTTGCGGCACGACGCCGATAGCGCCCAATTGCAGGAGCTGCTGCGCGTGCACGGCCAGCCCAGCCTGCTCGAATACCTGGAGCCTGCACTGTTCGACGAACGCCTCGGCCAGCTGTACCAGGCCGGCGATGCTGCCACCGAGGCGCTGATCGAAGGCATCGGCGACCAGGTCGACCTGGACAGCCTGATGAGCGAAATGCCGCGCATCGAGGACCTGCTGGAAAGCGACGACGAAGCCCCGGTGATCCGCCTGATCAACGGCCTGTTCGGCCAGGCCCTGCGCCTGCGTGCCTCGGACATCCACATAGAAACCTTCGAGCAGAGCCTGGTGGTGCGCCTGCGGGTCGATGGCCACCTGCGCGAAGTGTTGCGCCCACCGCGTGCGCTGTCGGCCATGCTGGTGTCGCGGATCAAGGTCATGGCCCGTCTGGACATCGCCGAAAAGCGCCAGCCACAGGATGGCCGCATCACCCTGCGTGCGGCGGGGCGCGAAGTGGATGTGCGGGTCTCGACACTGCCCGGCATCCACGGCGAACGGGTGGTGATGCGCGTGCTCGACAAGCAAGCCAGCCTGCTGGCGCTGGGCAACCTGGGCATGCCGGCGGCGGTGTTGCAGGGCCTGCGCAGTTGCCTGGCGCGGCCCAACGGCATCGTGCTGTCCACGGGGCCGACCGGTTCGGGCAAGACCACGACCCTGTATGCCAGCCTCAACAGCCTCAACGACGGCAGCCGCAACATCCTCACGGTCGAGGACCCGGTGGAATACGCTATCGCCGGCATCGGCCAGACCGCCATCAACCCGCGTGCCGGGCTGACCTTTGCCAGCGGCCTGCGCGCCATCCTGCGCCAGGACCCGGACGTGATCATGCTCGGCGAAATCCGTGACCAGGAGACCGCGCAGATCGCCGTGCAAGCCAGCCTCACCGGCCACCTGGTGTTGTCCACGCTGCACACCAACAGTGCGGTGGGCGCGGTGACCCGCCTGCGCGACATGGGCATCGAACCGTTCCTGATCGCCTCGTGCCTGCGCGGCGTACTGGCCCAGCGCCTGGTGCGGCGCTTGTGCAGTTGCGCCGTCGCGCACCCGCTGCAGCCGGCGGAACGCGACCTGTGGCCCGAGCTGGCGGCGCTGGGCAGCAGCTACCACGCGGTGGGCTGCGAGCAGTGCCAGGGCAGCGGGTATGTCGGGCGCCTGGGCCTGTATGAATTCATCGAGCTGGATGCCGGGCTGATCGGCCTGTTGTACGACGGCGCCAGTGAACTGGCCATGCAGGACTACCTGGCCGAGCGCCGGCAGAGCCTGGTGGCGATGGCCAGTGACTGCCTGGCCCGTGGCGAGACCAGCCTGGCCGAAGTACTACGCGTGGTGCAGGGCTGAGCCATGCCGACATATCGCTACCAGGCCGTCGACCTCGCCGGCAAGACCCACAAGGCCAGCTTGCAGGCCGACAGCGAACGTCATGCCCGTCAGTTGTTGCGTGAGCAGGGCCTGTTCGCCCGCCGCTTGCAGCGTCACGAAGCCGGCACCCGGCAACCCCGGCGCCAGCGCCTGAGCCGCGCCCAGCTGTGCGAACTGACTCGTCAGCTGGCCACCCTGACCGGTGCTGGCATCCCTCTGGTCGACGCCCTGGCAACCCTGGAACGGCAACTGCGCCAGCCCGCCCTGCACGGTGTGCTGGTGGCCTTGCGCGGCTCGTTGGCCGAAGGCCTGGGCCTGGCTCGCAGCCTGGCACGTCAGGGGGCACCGTTTACCGGCCTGTACTGCGCGCTGGTCGAGGCCGGCGAGCGGTCCGGCCGCCTGGCCCAGGTGCTGACCCGCCTCGCCGACCACCTGGAGCAGGTTCAACGACAGCAGCACAAGGCACGTACCGCGCTGATCTACCCCGCCGTGTTGATGGGGGTGTCGCTTGCCGTGGTGGTAGGCCTGATGACCTTCGTCGTACCCAAGCTCACCGAACAATTCGCCCATGCCGGGCAAAGCCTGCCGCTCATTACATCGCTGCTGATCGGCCTGAGCCAAGGGCTGGTGCAGGCCGGGCCTTGGCTTTTGGGGCTGGCCCTGTTGCTCGGCGCGCTCGGCGGCTGGTTGCTGCGCAAGCCGCACTGGTGTCTGCGCCGCGACCAGCTGCTGCTACGCCTGCCACATATCGGCAGCCTGCTTCAGGTGCTGGAAAGCGCGCGCCTGGCACGCAGCCTGGCAATCCTCAGCGGCAGCGGCGTGGCCCTGCTCGAAGCCCTGCAAGTGGCCACCGAAACCGTCGGCAACCGGCGTATCCGCCTGGCCATGGAGCAGGTGCGCCAGCAAGTTCAGGGCGGCACCAGCCTGCATCGCGCGCTGGATGCCAGCCAGCAGTTCCCGCCGCTGCTGGTGAACATGGTCGGCAGCGGCGAGGCCAGCGGCACCCTGGCCGACATGCTCGAGCGCGTGGCCGATGACCAGGAGCGCGGCTTCGCCCGCCAGGTCGATACCGCCATGGCGCTGTTCGAACCCCTGATGATCCTGGTGATGGGCGCCGTGGTGCTGTTCATCGTGCTGGCGGTGCTGTTGCCGATCATGCAACTCAACCAGGGCCTGCAACTGTGACGACAAGGAGTACTGCCATGCAGCATCGACGTAACCGCCAGCGCGGTTTCACCCTCATGGAAATCATGGTGGTGATCTTCATCATCGGCCTGCTGATCGCCGTGGTCGCGCCCAGCGTGCTGGGCAACCAGGACAAGGCCATGAAGCAGAAAGTGATGGCCGACCTGGCCACCCTGGAGCAGGCGCTGGACATGTACCGCCTGGACAACCTGCGCTTCCCCAGTAGCGAGCAGGGCCTGGCCGCGCTGGTGAAAAAACCGGCCCAGGAACCGCTGCCGCGGGCCTGGCGCAGCGACGGCTACGTGCGCCGCCTGCCGGAAGACCCGTGGGGCACCCCGTACCAGTACCGCATGCCCGGCGAGCATGGCCGGGTCGACGTGTACTCGCTGGGCGCCGACGGCCTGCCGGGCGGCGAAGGCCAGGATGCCGACCTGGGTAACTGGGAGCTGTAACGGGTGCGTCGTCAGCGGGGCTTCAGCCTGATCGAATTGCTGGTGGTGCTGGCCATCGCCGGGCTGATGACCGGATTGGCGGTGGCCGGGTTCGGCAACAGCCAGGCCAGTGTCGACCAGGCGCTGCAACGGCTGGCGAGCGAGACCCGGGCGCAGGCCGCGCTGGCCCGGCATGCCGGGCAGCTGCGCGGGCTGCGCTGGAATGGCCAGCGCCCGGAGTTCGTCCGGCGCGAGGGTAATGGCTGGGTGGTCGAAGCAGTTGCCCTTGGTGACTGGCCCAAGGGGCTGCGCCCGGACTGGCCGGCCAGCCCACAGCCGCGCCTGTTGTTCACCCCGCATGGCTGGGCGCAACCGGGCAACGTGCGCTGGCGCTGGGCTGATGGCAGCCAGCAATGGGCCTGGAGCCGCGATGGCCGCTTGCAGGTGGTGGTCGCCCCATGAAGCGGCATCAGCGTGGCTTTACCCTGCTGGAGGTGACCGTGGCCCTGGCGATCGCTGCGGTGCTGGCGGTGATCACCAGCCAGGTTTTGCGCCAGCGCCTGGCGGTGCAGGACAACCTGCAGCAACACCGCCTTGGCCTGCTATGCGCGCGAGAACTGCAAACCCGCTTTGCCGTAGAGCAGTACTGGCCAGCTGAAAACCAGGTTGGCGGTGAACTGAGCCAGGGCGGCCAGCGCTGCCACTGGCAACTGCAGCTGCGCCGCACCGGCGTACGCGACCTGCGCCGCGGCGAGCTGCTGCTGTTCGCCGACCGCGACCAGCGCCTGCCGCTTGGCCAGTACACCGTGTTCCTGGAGCGGCCATGAGTTACAGAAACCGTGAAGCTTGCGCGGCCCCTGTGGGAGCGGGCATGCCCGCGAAGCAGGCGACTCGGTGTATGGCACCGGCTGCGCCGGTGTTCGCGGGCGCGCCCGCTCCCACAGGGCGGGCGTATACCCGTCAGCCCAGTATCCAGCCTGTGAAGCAGCGACAGGCCGGCCTGCCCCTGGAGCGGCCATGAGTTACAGAGATTGTGAAGCTTGCGCGGTCCCTGTGGGAGCGGGCATGCCCGCGAAGCAGGCGACTCGGTGTATGGCACCGGCTTCGCCGGTGTTCGCGGGTGAACCCGCTCCCACAGGGAGGGCGCATACCCGTCAGCCCTGTATCCAGCCTGTGAAGCAGCGCCAGGCCGGCCTGCCCCTGGAGCGGCCATGAGTTACAGAGATTGTGAAGCTTGCGCGGCCCCTGTGGGAGCGGGCATGCCCGCGAAGCAGGCGACTCGGTGCATGGCACCGGCTTCGCCGGTGTTCGCGGGCGCGCCCGCTCCCACAGGGAGGGCGCATACCCGTCAGCCTTGGACCCTGCCGAGCAAGCACCGCCAGGCCGGCCTTACCCTGATCGAGCTGATGGTCGCCCTGGCACTCACTGCTGTGCTCGGCATCATGCTCGCCGCCCTGGTCAACGGCTGGCTCAAGGTTCGCGAGCGCCTGCAGGTCACCACCCAGGAAACCTCGGTGCTGGATTTCTGCCTGGCCTTGGAGCGTCGCTTCGATAGCCCGGTAATGCGCCGTGTCTACGACCAGCGCCTGCCCTTGGCCAGCCGCTGGCTGGACTGGCAACCGGCAAGCAACCAGTTGCTCTGGGTCGCCATCACCGGCATGCCGGAAGCCGAGGGCGGCTCGCGCCTGCAGCGCCAGCGCCTGCGCTTCGAGGCCCGCGAGCAACGCCTGCTGCTGGAAAGCTCGGCCGATCTCTATGCCGCCGCCACCCCACGCTGGGTCCAGCGCGAGCGGCTCGACCGGGTCAGCGCCATGAATGTTCTTTATTACCAGGGCGGCCGCTGGCTGGCCTGGCCTTCCGACCAACCTGCGCACCCCGGCCGTGGCGTGCGTCTGGAACTGCAGCGTGACGGAGCACCCTATGTCTGCACCTTCGCCCTCCCGTGGGGGCGCTCATGAAGTTTGAATGGCGGCGGCGTAGCCCGGCCCAGTCGTGGTTGTTGCTGCGACCGGGCGTTGTCTGGCACTGGGCGCTGGCCGAGGGCGGCCTTGTGCAACGCCATGGGCAGGGCGAGCCCCCGGCGAACTTGCAGGCCCGTGTGGCGTTGATCCTGCCTGCCGAGGCCTGCAGCTACTTCCGCGTGCCGGCACCGCCGGGGCTCAAGCGTGAAGAATGGCCGTTGTTGCTCGAAGACCGATTGCTGCAGGCCATCGACGAGGTGACATGCGCCTGCCTGGCCCGCGAGCGCGGCCATCTTCGGTTACTGGTAGTGGCCCGTCAGCAACTGGAGGACTGGCGCGGGCAGTGCGCCGAATGGGGCTTGCAGGTGGCACGTTGCTGGGCAGAACTACAGCTGCTGCCGCCCCCCGAGTCGGGACATGCCTGGCAATGGCAGCGCACACCCGGCATGTATTTGTACAAAGGGCTGGCCGAAGACAGGCAGGAGCACTGGCTGGCCTGGCCGGATGCACTGGGCGAGGTGCCACGGCAACCGTGGGCGGAGCTGCAAAAGGTTCCGCTGAGCGGCGACTGGCCCAGTACGCTGGCACCGCTCGATTCATTGCCCGGCCTGTTCGAGCGTACCCGCAAGGTGCGCTCGCTGCCGGTGGTGTCCCGGCTGCAGCAACGGCTGCTCGCTGCCTGCCTGGTACTGGCTGCCGTCTGGGGCGGGCTGTGGTTGAGCAAGCAATGGGCCCAGGCGCAATTCTGGCGCAGTCAGGTCATCGCCGTGACTGGTGAGCAGGCCAGCCCTCGGCACGCCGCGCAGGCCCTCAAGCACCTGCGCGAAAGTGAACTGCAACAGCAGCTGCGCACGCGCCAGCTCGAAGACCTGCAGACGGCGTTGCAGGCCTGGCTGCGTGACCACCCCGGCTGGCGCCTGCAAGCGGTGCGCTTCGATGGCCAGCGCTGGCACTTGCGGCTGGAAGGCGAGGGCGGTGCGCCGCCATGGAGCGACATGGCGACAGCCGCCGGGGCCTCGGTCCAGGTGCAGGACGGCCAAGTGGTGTTCGACCTGGGAGCAGCCTCATGAACCGGGACTGGATACAGCGTCATCGCTTGAAGTTCGCCTGGGCACTGATTGCCCTGTTGCTGACCTTCCTGGCCCTGCGCGCAGGCCTTGCGCAATGGCGCGAGCTCAGCCAGTGGCGCGGGCTGGCCGAACAGGCCGCCAGCCTTCAAGGCGGCCCGGGGTTGAGCCTGGAGCGGCTCCGACAGTCTGCCCAGGCGCGGCAGATCGAACTGGCCGAGGTCGATGCGCAGGGCAAGACCTGGCAACTGCGTGGGAATGTGGCCGACGAGCGAGTGCTGCAAGGCTGGTTGCAGACCCTGCGTGCAGAAGGCGTACAGCCATTGCAGTGGGGGCTGGAACAGCATGAAAAGAGATTGCGCTTCGACCTGGTGGTGCGGCCATGAGCCGAAGAAGTATGGCGTGGGTGCTGCTGGTTTTCACCGTGACATTGCTGGTGGAACTGCCGGCCAGTTGGGTGGTGCGCGGGATAGGCCTGCCAGCGCGTGAGGTCAGCGGCAGCCTGTGGCAAGGCCAGGCGCAGCAACTGGGGCCGGTCGGGCCATTGCGTTGGGTGGTGCAGCCCTGGCGCATGCAGGCGAACGCGCAGCTGGGCTTCCAGGGCCAGGCCTGGCAGTTGCGCGCCGAAGGCTGGCCATGGCGTTGGCGGCTGGAGGCGACGGCCATGGGGGCCCAGGCGACGGTGGCGACGGATTACCGCTTGGCCGGCCAGTGGCAGGGCACGTTGCGGGTGCAGGGGGCCGGGCGGCAATGCCGTGCCGGCGAAGGCCGCATGACGGTAACCGACCTTGCCCTGAGCGAGCCCTGGTCACTGGGGTTGGGGCAGGGCTGGCTGGAAATGGACTGCCGCAGCGGCTGGCATCTGCGCGGGCAGCTGGCGCAGCAGGGGCAGCATCAGTTGGCCGTGGATGCCGACCTGCCCGCGCGCCGGGCGCAGGTGGTGGTCGAGTTGCAGCCGGAGGCGGCGCTGACGCCTTTGCTGCGTGGGGTGCAGTGGCTTGGGCCCCAGGCGCTGGCAGGGCAGCGGGATTTGCGCTGGTAGACGGGTGTTACCGCCGGCAAGCTGGCTCGGCTCCTACAACCAATCAACTGTCTGGCCCAAATGCTAAAAGAGGGCACGAAGCCCGTGCCCTCCAGCGCGGCGCCTGCTTCAGTTTTTCTTGCCCTGCACACTCGAAGCCCACTGCTCACTGCGATTGTGCCCACTGGTCCTCAACAACCCCAGGTCCAGTGCATTTTCCCCATCCGCCGCACCCTTGCCCTTGGCTAGCTCGGCCACCGCCGCGCCCAAGTCCACCGGTGAGTTGGACGCATCGATCGACACATCCCGGCGATAGTCGTTACCGCTCAGTGTTTCCCGGGTAACCGAGTTGGCGTCGAGCACCACATCGCCTTTGGCCGACTGCAAGCGTGCCCCCACCAGGTGAGCGTTGCCACCAACCTGCAGGTCGATACCGTCGCTACCTTTGAGCGTGGTCTGCTGGCCTACGCTGTCGCGCTGCGCGTGCGACACGTCGAGGCTGAAGGTGGGCGAGAGCCCCGGGTCTGCCTTGCTCAGGGCGGAGCCAGCTTTTTCATTCACCTTGCTCCCCAGCGGCCCTGCCACCGAAGTGGCCGCGTTGACGTAGCCTCGCGGGTTTTTCTCCTGGCTCAGCCGGGCATCGCCTTTCACGCTCAGGGTATTGACGTTGTCCTTGCGGCTGGCGATGCGCAGGTCGCCGTCGATCACTCCATCGATACGCCCCGTTTCCAGGGTGACGCCTTCGAGGCGGGTATCGCCACGGCTTTGCAGGTCGATGCGCTCGGCGCGCAGGTCGCTGGCGTTCCAGGTGAGGTTGTCGCGCTTGTCGAGCTCCACCTTGAGGCGGCCATGCAGGCCGCGGGTGTCGAGCGCGCCCTTGGCCATGTCGAAGCCGGCGCCGGCGGTAATGTCGAGGTTGTCACGTCGCTCCTGGCTGGAGGACGCTTGCACCAGCATGCCGCCGTTCGATGCGTCGAGGGTTATCTGTTCGGCCGAGGCCTGCAGGCCTTCAAGGTGCAGGGCGATATCCTCGCGGGCGCTGCTGCCCAGGGTCACTGTGCCGTTGCTGGCGAACAGGGCATTCACCGCCTGGCGTGCCTCTTCGTCCTGCTTGCCGTGGCTGAAGTGGCCGCCGATGGCTCCGCCCTTGGTGTTGCCAGCCTTGACCGCCAGCTCCACGCCGCCGCCCATCTTGGCGCCGGTAGCGTTCTGGGTATCGCTGGCCGCCTTGACCTGCAGCCGACCACCGCTTTGCAGTTGAATGTCGCCGGTCTTGGCCTCACGGCTGCCAATGCGGGTGCCTTCGAGCAACAGATCGCCGCCACTGCTCAGCTGTACCTGGCCCTTGGCGTCGATCTGCGCCACCTGGGCCTTGCTCTGTGTGCTCTGGTTCTGGCCGTGGTCGAGGTAGCCCCGGCCATCGACGCCGGTGCTGCCCGGGCGGTTGCCGACCTTGGCCCAGGCATTGCCGTCGAGCTGGCGTGACTGCTGTTCGGTCTGGTCGTTTGCCTGTGGCAATGTCAGCGAACCGGTACTGCTGATGACCACGCTGCCTTCACCGCCATCGATGCGCGTACCTTCATAATGGCCAGAGCTGCCCAGTTGCACCTGGATGCCCTGTTGCCCATACAGGCTGCCGGGTACGGCGCTGCTGGTGCTGTCCTTTTTGTCCAGCGAGCCGCCTTTGCCGGCGGCGCGTGCATTCAGGTCTTCACCGGTGCTGGTGTCCAGGCGCACATCGCCGCCGTAGGCCAGGCGTTGCACGGTATTTTCCTGGGTGTTCTCGGCCGCCTGCATCTGGTGTTGTCGGGCCTCGATCTGCAGCTTGCCGGCGTTGGCGCGCCAGGCGGTGCCCTGGTCGGTGATGTTGTCGGCCTTGACTTCGACCTTGGCCCCGGACAACTCGCTCACCTGGGCAAAGCCGCGGCGCTGGTTTTCCAGGCGCTTGAGGTGCTCCACGGTCATGTCGGCGCCAACGCTGGGCGGCGCCATGGCGTCTTCGGGGGAGGCTTGCTGGAAGCGCGCGGCTTCTTCGCCCAGCACCAGGCGTTCGATGGGGCGGGTAAGGTCGCGGTACTCGACACTGGCGCCGAGGCTGCCCGACCAGTCGTCACGGCGTTGTTCACGTTCCTCGGTATCCTGCACCGCGCGGTTGTCGATGCGTTTGGCCGTTACCTGCAGGGTGTTGCCGGCCTTGAGGCGTGCGGCCTCTGTGACCAGTTCATCGCCATTCAGCTTCAAGTCGCCGCTGGCCTGCAATGTGCTGCGTTGCACCTTGCTATCGCGTTCGGTCTGCACCTGGCGGTTGTGATGGCCTTCGAACAAGCTGCCCAGCCGGTCGATGCCGCCGGTCACCGTCAGGCCGCCGCCACTGTTGGTGGTGCTGGTGGTTTTGTCGCGGTCGTTGCGGGTTGCCCCCAGGGTCAACTTTTTTGCCTGCACATCGAGGTCGCCTGCGACGGCCTTCACCGTGGAACCGTTGACTTGCAGGTGAGCCCCGCTGCCAAGGTTCACCGAAGCGCCCTCGAGCTCACTGGCGACCTGGCTGGTGGTGTGCTGCTTGCTGCTGGTGGTGGCGACGTCATAGGCAATGCCGGCCGAGTACTGGCGGGACTCGGGCTTGCCATCCTCGGCCTCCTGGGTCTGCTTGGCGCTGGCGGTGAAACCACGTTGCTGGTTACGGGTTTCGCGCTCGTCAACCGCTTGCGCGCTGGTAATCAGCAGGTCGCCCTTGGCCTCTACCTGCAGGTGCCCGCCCGCTGCGACCTTGGCGCCCTGGATGCGCATTTCCTCGGCGCTGGCCAGGCGCAGATTGGTGGCCGAGCTGACGTCGCTGGTAAGTACCTGTTGCGTACGCTCGGTGTTCTCGTGGTCGCTGCCAATCAGGCCGAACAGCTTGCTGTCGCTGGTACGGTCGGTGGAGGTGGTGCGGCCATGGTCGGCTTCGATGGCCAGTGCACCTTTTGTGCTGTAGAGCACCGCGTCCTCCTTGCCGTGCACGGTACTGCCCTTGATGGCAACCTGGTCAGCTACCACGGCCAGCTTGCCATCCGCCGTGACACTGCTGCCGGCAACGGCCTGGCCTTCGCTATCGTTACCCTTGCGGTCGCCAAAGAAGGTGCCGGATACCAGGTCGCCACGATAGTCGCGCCGGGTACCGCGCTCCTGCAGGGCGGTGGTACCGATGGTTGCGTCCTTGGCCTCGATCGCCATGTCGCCGCGGCTGTGCAGGCTGCTGCCTTTCACATCGACGGTATTCTTGGCCTTCAGCGTCATGCGCTGGGCCTGGAGCGCACTGCCTTGCGCGGTTTCCTTGTATTGGTCGGTATCGCTGTCACCGCGCCACAAGTCCTTGCGGTGGCGCACCTGCTCTTCGGTTTGCTGGCTGTCGATGCCGGCAGCGATAGCCAGGTTGGCGCCGCTGTCGAGGGTCAGCTCATTGCCAGCATCCACCTTGGCAGCCACCAGGCGCATGTCGTCAGCGGATTGCAGCAGCACGCCGTCCTTGCCTTGCAAGCTGCTGCCCTGTTGCTGCTGCTGGGTGGTGGTGGTTTCGCGGTTGTAGGTTTCGCGGGTGACGAACAGGAACTTCTTGTTCCAGCTGTCGCTGTCGCGCTCGATGTTCTCGCGGGTCGTGGCATCCAGCGTGAGCTTCTTGCCGGCCTTGGCCTCGATTCGCCGAGCTTGCCCATCGACGGTTTCGAGGGTCAGGTCATCGGCAGCGGTCAGCCGCAGATCGCCCTGTTCGCTGTGCAGTTCGATGGGGCTGTCGGCCTTGCCGCTGACCTGCAGGGCGCCGGCCGACTGGATGTCGACCCCGTCGATACCTAGCAGCTGCGACGCCCCCACACGCACACCGGCACCTTCTGCGGTGCTCACCACGCGAATGCGCCCGGCGCGCATGGCGCCGAACAGGCTGGCATCGATGCTGGACGGGGTGCCGGGCAGGTGCTCGACAACTTCGCCGCTGGTGCTGTCGATGCGGTTGCGACCGACGGTGATATCGATGGAGTTGCGCGCCATCAGCAGCCCTTTGCCGTCCACGCGCGGGGCGATCAGCTCGAGGGCGCCGTTGGGGTTGCGCTGGCCGCCCTCGAGCACTTGCAGGGTACCGCTGGCGTTCAGCGTGTCGAGGTACTTCAGTTGCTGGCCCTCGAACTCGGGGCTGCCCACCACGAAGCCGGCGCGTGTGGTGTTGATGAAACTGCCGCCGTTGAGGGTGATGCCATTGGGGTTGGCCAGGATGTAGTCGGCCGGGCGGCCGAAGATTTCCTGCGGCCCTTCGATCAGCGAGGCGTTGCGGCTGACCACCTCGTTGAGGATGGTCGAGGCGGCCTGGCCCTGGAATTGCGGGTTGGCCGCCAGGGCACCGGCCAGCTCCGACTGCCCGGCCAGGGTGGCATTGTTCAGCACTACCCCGGAGCGGTCGACGTTGTAGTCGAGGAACTGGTTGTGCGACAGCCCGTTGGCGTTTGGCGCGACAATATCGATGACCGGGACGCCGTGGCCGTCGTTGATGACCGGTGTGCCGCCGGGGCCGCTGGTTGCTGTCAGGCCGCCCTGGGCCAGTGCGGCGCCGGGCCCGAGCAGGGCGAGGAAGATGGCCCAGCGCAAGGTATCTGGGCGGGAAGACGACTGCGAGAGTGTTTGCATGTTCTCGTTCTCTTTGTTGTGGGTGAATCAGATGTTCAGGGCCAGTTCCACTACCCAGAAGCCAGGTTCCAGCAGCGGGCGGGGCAGGTCGCTGGCGTACAGCGCGCGTTGGTAGCCCAGGCGCAGGTGGCTGCCGGGCAGGCTCAGTTCGGCACCGGCGGTGGCCCCGGCAAGGCGTTGTGAAGGCTTGCCTTCGGCAGTGCGGGTCCAGCCCAGGTCCAGGCCGATGTAGGGGCGTACTTGCAGGGGAGCGGTCCAGCCCTCCGGCAGCGGCTGACTGACGGTGTTGCGCCAGGCGGCGCTGCTGGCACCGGAGTAGGTACGCAGGCGAAACCCGCGCACGGCCGAATCGTCGCTGACCAGCAACTGCTCGACGGCGGGTAGTGGGTCATTGCTGAATTGCAGAGCCAGCTCGCTCTGCCAGCGCCATGGGCGGCTGGCCGGGCCCTGGCGCAGGTGCAGCAGGTTGGCGCGGTACTTGCGAAAATCCGGGCGCAGGCGTTCCGCCCCCAGCGGTGAGCGGTCAGCGCCGAAGGCGTCGATACCCTGGGCGACACCGAGGTAGCCATTCCACAGGCCTCCCTGGAGCCACAGCAGGTTTATACCCGCCTCCACGGAGACCAGGGTGGGGCTCTGCTGGACGATCACCGCGCCAGCGCTGCGGTTGACCATTTGCTTGCGGTCCAGCCGGGCGCTAACGCTGAGCATGCCTTGCTGGTTGCGCCACAGTACCCGCTCGACGCTCACGCCCTGGTAGCTGCTACTGCCGTCGGCTACCTGGCGGCTGTGGGGGAGCGGCGCCTCGTAGCGCAGCTCGCTGGCGCTGAGCGCGAAGGTCCACGCGCCGTAGGGGATGCTGTAGTACAGCGAGATGCCTTGGCTTTGCCCGGGCGCATCGAGCACCGTGCCGTTCAGCGACAGGCGCAGGTCATCATTGAGGCCCAGCGGGCTGTCCAGGCCGAAGCCGAGGTTCAGGCGATGACGCCCGGTCAGGTCGCTGCCGCGGTTGTCGAAGCGGCTGTCCAGGTGCCCGCGCGAGGCCACCTTGCGCGGCTGCACGACAACCCGGGTGCCGCCCTGCAGTTCGCCGGGCAGCAATTCTGCGGACAGGTCATAAGCGCGCAGGCGGTTGAGCTGGTCGAGGCCTTGCTCCAGGGCTGGCAGGTACAGTGGCTGCCCGAGCAGGCCGGGAAAGGCGCCGGGGAGGGACAGGGGTAATTCGGGGCCGGCCATTTCGATGGACTCGACGAACCCCTCGACGATGACCAGGTTCAGCGGTGCGCCGTCTTGTGGCGGTTGCTGCAGGTAAGGCCGGCTGGTCGGGTATCCGGCCTGTACGTAGCGCTGGGTGATAGCTTTGAGTAGCCCGTTGATTTCCGCGATGCCCATGCACGGGGTAATGAACCTGCGAAGGGTTGGCGTTAGCGCCGAGTCGGAAAGCTTGCGGTTGCCGGCCACGCGTACGCCGGTGATGGCCCAGCAGCGCTGGTCGTGCGGGAGGGGGGCGGTGGTGTCGTGGCTTTCAGCCGGGGCGGGCTGGCGCTGCCAGCGTTCCAGCCGCTGTTGCTGTTCCAGCTGTTGCAGCCCGCGCTGCTGATCGCGCAGTTGCTGGCTGGCGGGGTCGTCGGCCAGCGCCCGGGTCGCGGCCAGCAAACCGGACAGGCAGCAGGTGAGCGCCCAGCAGGTGGCGCGGTGAATGTGGAACGGCATTGAAGCACCCCGCAAATGATGTACGGATTTCGTACTCGTCTGCGTGGATGCTAAAAACTAAGGGGTTCGCCTGGATGCAGTACCCGGCCTAAGCGCTTGTAAGGCGCGTTCTTGCCTGGAGGTGGGAAGCTTCCTACAGCATCAGTTGAAAGGCCCGCTATCAGGGCCGAATTTCGATCAACGTGCCATCCCGCACCAGGTCCCACACTTCCTGCATGTCGCGGTTACGCATGGCAATACAGCCGTCCGTCCAGTCCAGGGTGTGGAAGTACCACTCCGGATACTCGTCGTTGATCGGCGTGCCATGGATCATGATCATGCTGCCGGCGCTCACCCCTTCGCGGGTGGCACGGGCGGCATCGGTGATGTTCGGGTAATTGATGTGCATGGCCAGGTTGAAGCGGTCGCTCTGCTTGCGCCAGTCCAGCCAGTACAGGCCCTCGGGGGTTTTCTTGTCGCCTTCGCGCTCCTTGGCGCCCTTTGGCTGCTTGCCTAGCGAGATACGGTAGGTTTTCAGCGGTTCGCCACGGCTGATCAGCTGCAGGCGGCGCTCGGACTTGATCACCAGTACCTTGTCGATCAGCGGTTGCATGGCCTGCTGCGAAGGCGATGGGGTTTGCGCTGCCGGCTGGGGCTTGCGGATGATGGTCTCGGTGAAGGCCGCCTGGGACACCGAGGTAACGCAAAGGCAGAAAAGGGCAAGCAACCAGCGCATGTAACGGTATCCCTGAAGGCTTCTAGGTAATGGGCGAGACGTTCATCGGCGGCAGGTATTCATGGCCTATGGGGTAGTGCTGCCCGATGCGATCGCGATAGTAGCATTCTAGTGTGCGAGTGACGGTGCGGAAAGCCAGCTCGCCCCACGGTATCTCATGTTCCTCGAACAGCCGCACCTCCAGGCTTTCGACACCGACCGCGAAATCAAGGTCCGCCAATTCGGCGCGGAAGAACACGTGCACCTGGTTGATGTGTGGCAAGTCGAACAGCTGGTACAGGTTCATGCTGCCGACCCGGGCGCAGGCCTCCTCGACGGTTTCGCGACGGGCGGCCTGGTCCAGGGTTTCGCCGTTTTCCATGAAACCGGCAGGCAAGGTCCAGAAACCGCGGCGTGGCTCGATGGCGCGCCGGCACAGCAGCACCTGGCTGCCCCAGGTCGGTAACACGCCGGCTACGATGTTGGGGTTCTGGTAATGGATGGTCTGGCAAGACTCGCAGACATACCGCAGGCGGCTGTCGCCCTCGGGGATCCGCTGAGTGACCGGCTGGCCGCACGCGCTGCAGAATTTCATGTGTCGTTCCTTTTGCTCTGGGCTATCTTGGCGCGCCGGCCGTGCTGCCGCAAGCGCACGGGGCTTGGGTGCTTCGCGCCTTTGGTGCATCATGCAAGGCAGGCCTTGGATACGAGCGTGCGCAATGCTGGACGAGCTACTTCGCCGAATGAGCAACCACCAACCCGCATCACTGGAAACCGACCGGCGGTTCCCCGAAGCGGCGGTCCTCTTGCCCATTACCCGCAGCGAAGCGCCCGAACTGGTCCTGACCCTGCGCGCCAAGGGCCTGTCCACCCACGGCGGCGAAGTGGCCTTTCCCGGTGGCCGCCGCGACCCGGAAGACCCGGACCTGGTGTTCACCGCGCTACGTGAAGCCGAAGAAGAAATCGGCCTGCCGCCAGGCCTTGTGGAAGTGATCGGCCCACTCAGCCCGCTGATTTCGCTGCACGGCCTGAAAGTGACGCCATTCGTCGGGATCATCCCCGATTTTGTCGAATACCGTGCCAATGATGCCGAGATCGCGGCAGTATTCACCGTGCCGCTGGAATTCTTCCGCCAGGACCCGCGCGACCATACCCACCGTATCGATTACCAGGGGCGCAGCTGGTATGTGCCCAGCTATCGCTATGGCGAATACAAGATCTGGGGGTTGTCGGCGATCATGATCGTCGAACTGGTCAACCTGCTGTTCGATGCCGGCATCAGCCTGCACCAGCCCCCTGAGCGTTACATCGAAAACTGAGCGGGGCCAACCCCGTCGTCTGCGTTGCAGCCTGAGGAGCAAGCATGAAATACCGCCTGGGCGACCTGCGGGTCGAGAGCCACCCTACCAGTTGGGCCGCACCCAACGCCACGCTGATCGGCAATGTTCGCCTGCAGGCCGATGCCAGCGTGTGGTTTGGCGCGGTGCTGCGCGGGGACAACGAGCTGATCGACATTGGCGAGGGCAGCAACGTGCAGGATGGCACGGTGATGCACACCGACATGGGCTCGCCGCTGACCCTGGGCAAGGGCGTGACCGTTGGCCACAACGCCATGCTGCATGGTTGCACGGTGGGCGACTACAGCCTGGTAGGCATCAATGCGGTGATCCTCAATGGAGCGCGCATCGGCAAGCATTGCATCATCGGCGCCAATGCGCTGATTGCAGAAGGCAAGGAGATCCCCGACGGTTCGCTGGTGATGGGCTCGCCGGGCAAGGTAGTGCGCGAGCTGACCGAACAGCAGAAACGCATGCTCGAAGCCAGTGCCGCTCATTACGTGCACAATGCCCAGCGTTATGCACGGGAGTTGGTGGTTGACGATGAGTGATGTGGTGGAGCGGCCGGTGGCCTCGCCGTGCGTGAGTATCTGTGCGTTGGACGAGCAGGATATCTGCACCGGTTGCCAGCGAACCGTGGCCGAGATCGGCCGCTGGGGGCGGATGGACAACGACGAGCGCCGGGCGGTGCTCAAACTTTGCCATGAAAGGGCAGTAGCTGCCGGCCTCATCCTGTAGGCTGACGCGTACCCTGTGGGAGCGGGCGTGTCGAGGCGTCGAACCGCCGCGAAGCAAACACCGCGGTGCATGGCACCGGCTTCGCCGGTGTTCGCGGGCCCGCCCGCTCCCACAGGATGTGCGCCAGGCATGGATTGGTGCCGTACCTGCGGGTTTACCCGCGAACCAGCCAGCGGTAATCTGTGCGGCTTGCCCACAGACTACCCGCCATGTTCTATCTGATTGCCTACATCAGCAGCGTAGTGCTGATCAACTACGCCTTCTCCAGCGCGCCACACCTGGACATCATCTGGTCCGCCTGGGGCGGCCTGGTGTTCATCCTGCGCGACATGGTGCAGACCCGCTTCGGCCATGGCGCCCTGATCGCCATGCTGGCGGCGCTGGTGCTGTCCTATGTCACTTCGGAACCGGCCATCGCCCTGGCCAGCGCCACCGCGTTCTTCATTTCCGAACTGATCGACTGGCTGGTGTTCAGCATCACCCGCCGGCCGCTGCGCGACCGCTTGTGGCTGAGTTCGGCGCTGAGCATCCCGGTGGACACCTTCATCTTCTTCGGCATGATCGGCGCCCTGACCCCAGCCGTGATCGGCACCGCCATGGCCTCGAAATTCGCCGGTGTCACCGCCGTGTGGCTGGCCATGGCATTTCGCGCCCGGCGGGCCGCCGTGGCGGGTTGATGGTGTAGAATAGCGGTCCTTTTTCAGCGGGCGGCGCCAAGCCTGGTGCGGCCCCGGACGCCTTCGAGGACCTGAAATGACCCGTATCGGAACCCCCTTGTCGCCCACCGCGACCCGTGTACTGCTCTGCGGCTGTGGCGAGCTGGGCAAGGAAGTGGTGATCGAGCTGCAGCGCCTGGGCGTCGAAGTGATCGCCGTCGATCGCTACGCCAATGCCCCGGCAATGCAGGTGGCGCACCGCAGCCACGTGGTCAACATGCTCGATGGCGTGGCCCTGCGCGCGGTGATCGAGGCCGAGAAGCCGCACTACATCGTCCCTGAAATCGAAGCCATCGCCACCGCCACCTTGGTCGAGCTGGAAAACGAAGGTTTCAACGTGGTGCCGACCGCCCGCGCCACCCAGCTCACCATGAACCGTGAAGGCATCCGCCGCCTGGCCGCCGAAGAGCTGGACCTGCCAACCTCGCCGTACCACTTCGCCGACACCTACGAAGACTACGCCAAGGCCGTGGCCGATGTTGGCTACCCGTGCGTGGTCAAGCCGGTGATGAGCTCGTCGGGCAAGGGTCAGAGCCTGCTGCGCAGCGATGCCGACCTGCAGAAGTCGTGGGACTACGCCCAGGAAGGCGGCCGCGCCGGCAAAGGCCGGGTCATCGTCGAGGGCTTCATCGACTTCGAATACGAAATCACCCTGCTGACCGTGCGCCACGTTGGCGGCACCACCTTCCTCGAGCCTGTCGGCCACCGCCAGGAGAAGGGCGACTACCAGGAATCGTGGCAGCCGCAGGCCATGAGCCCGAAGGCGCTGGCCGAGTCGCAGCGGGTGGCCAAGGCGGTCACCGATGCCCTGGGCGGTCGTGGCCTGTTTGGCGTGGAACTGTTCGTGAAGGGCGACCAGGTGTGGTTCAGCGAAGTCTCGCCACGCCCGCATGACACCGGCCTGGTGACCCTGATTTCCCAGGACCTGTCGCAGTTTGCCCTGCATGCCCGGGCCATTCTTGGCCTGCCGATTCCGGTAGTGCGCCAGTTCGGCCCTTCGGCTTCGGCGGTGATCCTGCCCGAGGGGCAGTCGCAGCAGACCAGCTTTGCCAACCTGGGTGCGGCGCTGAGCGAGCCGGATACCGCCATTCGCCTGTTCGGCAAGCCGGAAATCAACGGTACCCGCCGCATGGGCGTGTGCCTGGCGCGTGATGAGTCGGTCGAAGCGGCGCGTGCCAAGGCGACCCGTGCTTCGCAGGCGGTCAAGGTCGAGTTCTGATCCGATTGGGGCTGCGTTGCAGCCCTTCGCGGGCACGCCCGCTCCCACAGGTTTCGGCGCTACCCCTGTGGGAGCGGGCGTGCCCGCGAAGGGCCGCAACGCGGCCCCAATTACTTACAGCTGCGTATTGCGGGTCTCTTTCAGGCACAGCACGGCAATCAAGCTGATCACCGCCGCCACCGACACATAACCCCCCACCCAGCTCAACCCACCCATGCTCACCAGCTTCTGGGCAAAGAACGGTGCCGCCGAGGCGCCGACGATGCCGCCCAGGTTATACGCCGCCGAAGCGCCGGTATAACGCACGTGGGTCGGGAACAGTTCAGGCAGCAGTGCCCCCATCGGCGCAAAGGTCACACCCATCAGGAACAGTTCGATGGCCAGGAACAGCGCCACACCTGCGGTCGACCCCGAAGTCAGCAGCGGCTCCATGGTAAAGCCCGAGGCCACTGCCAGCAGGCCGCCGACGATCAGCACCGGTTTGCGCCCGTAGCGGTCGCTGAGCCAGGCCGACAGTGGTGTGGCCAGGGCCATGAACACCACCGCGAAGCACAGCAGGCCAAGGAACGTCTCGCGGCTGTAGCCCAGCGTGGTCACGCCATAGCTCAACGAGAACACCGTGGAGATGTAGAACAGCGCGTAGCACACCACCATCGCCGCTGCGCCCAGCAGGGTCGGCAGCCAGTATCTGGAAAACAGGTCGACCACCGGCATTTTCACCCGCTCGTGGCGGGCGACGGCCTTGGCGAACACCGGGCTTTCTTCAAGCTTCAGGCGCACATACAGGCCCACCAGTACCAGCGCGGCGCTGAGCAGGAACGGAATGCGCCAGCCCCACTCGCGGAACTGCTCGTCGCTGAGCACCAGGGCCAGGGTCAGGAACAGGCCGTTGGCGGCCAAAAAGCCGATCGACGGGCCCAATTGCGGGAACATGCCGAACCAGGCGCGCTTGCCTTCCGGCGCGTTCTCGGTGGCCAGCAAGGCCGCGCCACCCCATTCGCCACCCAGGCCCAGGCCTTGGCCAAAGCGCAGCAGGCAGAGGATGATCGGCGCCCATACACCAATGCTGTCATAGCCCGGCAGCACGCCGATGGCCGTGGTGGACACGCCCATCAGCAGCAGCGAGGCGACCAGGGTCGACTTGCGGCCGATACGGTCGCCAAAGTGGCCGAACAGTGCCGAGCCCAGCGGGCGCGCCAGGAAGGCGATACCGAAGGTGAGGAAGGCCGCCAGCATCTGCGCGGTGCCTGACCCGGACGGGAAGAACACCGGGCCGATCACCAGGGCGGCGGCAGTGGCGTAGACGTAGAAATCGTAGAACTCGATCGCGGTGCCGATGAAGCTGGCGGTGGCTACCCGCGCGGGCGAGTTGACCGGTGCGGCAGGCGCTTCGGCATAGGTGCTGCTGGTTGTCATTGAATAGGTCCCTGACAGTCTGGTCCGGCTCCATTGGGATAAGCCCCGCGGCGTGCAATGCAAAAGGGCAGGCACGGTGGCACGGGCGCCGGAGCGTTTTGTTGTTGTGTGCGCCCGACTGACGATAGCCCAAGGGGGATAGGGGCGGGGGCGGGCACTGTTCGGGGTGTTGAAGCAGGACCGCAGGGCGTGTCAGTGGAGCGGACTGGCCGTGGAGCGCCGGGTGCGGGTAGCAGGCGGGACGGCGGGGCTGGGTAAGCGTGACCCGAGTATAGCTATCGGGTCACGGTCCACACCAGTACCTTGCTGGCACAATTGTCCTCTGTTTCGAGGATTTCCAGGCGATAGCGGCCGATCTTCAGGCAAACGGCGCTTTCCGGGATGCTTTCCAGCGCTTCGGTGACCAGCCCGTTGAGGGTCTTCGGCCCGCCGTCGCAGGGCAGGTGCCAGCCCAGGCTGCGGTTGATCTCGCGCAGCGAAGCAGTGCCGTCGATGACGAAGGTGCCATCGGGCTGCGGGTGCACGTGAGGGTTGTCCAGGCTGTGTTCATCCTCGAACTCGCCAACGATCTCCTCGAGGATGTCTTCCAGGGTGACGATGCCCAGCACTTCGCCGTACTCGTCCACCACCACACCCATGCGGCGCTGCTGTTTGTGGAAGTTCAGCAGCTGCATTTGCAGGGGCGTGCTCTCGGGCACGAAATAGGGCTCGTAGCAGGCGCCGAGCAGCATCTCCAAGGTCAGCTCGGCCTTGGGCAGCAGGTGGCTGATCAGCTTGGTATTGAGGATTGCTTCAACCTGGTTGATGTCGCTGTGGTACACCGGCAGGCGGGTGTGGCGGCTGACGATCAGTTGCTCGATGATGCGCTCGATCGGCTCGTCGAGACTGATGCCGTCCACTTCGTTGCGCGGTACCAGGATGTCGTTGACGGTCATCTTGTCCAGTGACTGCAGGCCGTCGAGCAGGCCGTGGCGCGGTGCTTCGTGTTCCTCATCCTCGTCGAACTCATCGGCTTCCTGCGGGTGCAGGGCCACGGCCGTGGGTTGCACGCGGAACGGACGCAGGATCAGTTTGGCAATGCCATCCAGCAGGTAGGCCAGCGGTTGCAACAGGGCGAGGGGGACTTTCAGCAGGCTGGTGCCGAGGCTGACGAACGCCTGCGGGTTACGCCGGGCCAGGCGCCGCGGCAGGTATTCGGCAAACACCAGCAGGACGAGGGTGGCGGCCAAACCGGCCAGCCAGAAGCCGTGCTCGCCGCTATGGCGCTGGCCAACCAGGCAGGCCAGGCCCAGCACCAGCAGCTTGCCCAGGCTGGCGCACAGCACCAGGGCCTGGGCCGGCAGCACGGGCTGGCCGTCCTCGCCGGTGCGCAGCGCGCCATTGAGTTGCAGGCGGGCGGCATCCACCGCGGTAAACAGCGCCGACCACAACAGCGCCAGTGCCAGGGTGCCGAATAGCGGTGCGTACGGCAGGGTATCCATGGGCGGCCGTCAGATATGCAGGATGAATTCGCGAACCAGCTTGCTGCCGAAATAGGCCAGCATCAGCAGGCAGAAACCGGCCAGCGTCCAGCGGATGGCCTTGTGGCCACGCCAGCCCAGGCGGGTGCGGCCCCACAGCAGCACGCTGAACACCACCCAGGCGACACAGGCCAGCAGGGTCTTGTGTGCCAGGTGCTGGGCGAACAGGTTGTCGAGGAACAGCCAGCCGGATATCAGCGACAGCGACAGCAGGCACCAGCCGGCCCATAGGAAGCCGAACAGCAGGCTTTCCATGGTTTGCAGCGGCGGGAAGTTGCGGATCAGCCCGGACGGGTGCTTGTTCTTCAGCTGGCGGTCCTGCAGCAGCAACAGCAGTGCCTGGAACACCGCGATGGTGAACAGCCCGTAGGCCAGGATCGACAGCAGGATATGCGCGAGGATGCCCGGCTCTTCGTTGACCAGCGGCACCGTGCCAGGGGGCGCGAACTGGGCCAGCAGCGCGGTCACCGCGCCCAGCGGGAACAGCAGCACCAGCAGGTTTTCCACGGGTATGCGCAAGCAGGCCAGCAGAGTCAGGGCGATGACCGCCACGGCGATCAGGCTGGCGGCACTGAAGAAGTCCAGGCTAAGGCCCAGCGGGGTGATCAGCTGGAAGAACAGCGCACCGGCCTGGGCGAGTACCGCGAAGGCACCCAGCAGGGCAAGCAGGCGCTTGTCGGCCTTGCGGTTCTGGGCAAGGTAAGAGCCCTGGTAGATTGCCGCAGCTATATATAGGCCGGCGGCGATCAGGTTGGGGATGAGGCTGGGTGAGGAGAACATAAGTCCTGGTTGGCGAGCCTTAAAGAGACGGAGTTTGGCATAGATCGCGCTTGTCTAGGAAGACTGGCAGACCGCGGTGCGGCATTCGCGGGTGAACCCGCTCCCACAGGTACGGCGCCGGTTTCGAATGTGGTGCAGACCCTGTGGGAGCGGGTTCACCCGCGAAGAGGCCGGCACAGCCACCGAATATCTACCAGGCCGCCAGCAAGGTGTGCGCCGCCGCCGCACTTCGCTATAATCGCCGCCTTGCTGCGCCCGGCGGGTATGCATTCCCCCCTGGGCGCCTGACAAACCTCGGCTTTTACTGGGCCTGAAAGGATCACCATGTTCGAAAACCTGACCGACCGCCTGTCACAGACGCTGCGCCATGTCACCGGCAAGGCCAAGCTGACCGAAGACAACATCAAGGACACGCTGCGCGAAGTGCGCATGGCCCTGCTCGAGGCCGACGTTGCCCTGCCGGTGGTCAAGGATTTCGTCAACAGCGTCAAGGACCGTGCAGTCGGCACCGAAGTGTCGCGCAGCCTGACCCCGGGCCAGGCGTTCGTGAAGATCGTCCAGGCCGAGCTGGAAAGCCTGATGGGCGCGGCCAACGAAGACCTCGCGCTGAACGCCGCCCCGCCCGCCGTGGTGCTGATGGCCGGCCTGCAGGGCGCCGGTAAGACCACCACCGCCGGCAAGCTGGCGCGCTTCCTCAAGGAGCGCAAGAAAAAGAGCGTGATGGTGGTGTCCGCCGACGTCTACCGCCCGGCGGCGATCAAGCAGCTGGAAACCCTGGCCAACGACATCGGCGTCACCTTCTTCCCGTCCGACATCAGCCAGAAGCCGGTGGCCATCGCCGAAGCGGCCATCCGCGAAGCCAAGCTGAAGTTCATCGACGTGGTCATCGTCGACACCGCCGGCCGTCTGCACATCGACGCCGACATGATGGACGAGATCAAGGCGCTGCATGCCGCGGTCAAGCCGATCGAGACCCTGTTCGTGGTCGACGCCATGACCGGCCAGGACGCCGCCAACACCGCCAAGGCCTTTGGCGAGGCGCTGCCACTGACCGGCGTGGTGCTGACCAAGGTCGATGGTGATGCCCGTGGCGGTGCCGCGCTGTCGGTGCGTGCCATCACCGGCAAGCCGATCAAGTTCATCGGTATGGGCGAGAAGACCGAAGCCCTCGAACCGTTCCACCCCGACCGCGTCGCCTCGCGCATCCTCGGCATGGGTGACGTGCTCAGCCTGATCGAGCAGGCCGAACAGAACATCGACAAGGCCAAGGCCGACAAGCTGGCCAAGAAGCTGAAGAAGGGCAAGGGCTTCGACCTCGAAGACTTCCGCGACCAGCTGCAGCAGATGAAGAACATGGGCGGCCTCGGTGGCCTGATGGACAAGCTGCCGAGCATCGGCGGGGTCAACCTGTCGCAGATGGGCAACGCCCAGGGCGCCGCCGAGAAGCAGTTCAAGCAGATGGAAGCGATCATCAACTCCATGACCCCGGCCGAGCGCCGTGATCCGGAGCTGATCAGCGGCTCGCGCAAGCGCCGTATCGCCATCGGTTCCGGCACCCAGGTGCAGGACGTCGGCCGCCTGATCAAGCAGCACAAGCAAATGCAGAAGATGATGAAGAAATTCTCCGCCAAGGGCGGCATGGCCAAGATGATGCGCGGCCTTGGCGGGATGCTGCCGGGCGGCGGCATGCCGAAGCTGTAAACCCTATTCCGGGGGCCTGCCGTTTGTCCGGCAGGCGCCCAGAACCCCCGCCGTGGCGGGGCAATGGCCGCGGATTTCGCGGCTCAACCGGCAGATCTGGACGGCAGGGCAGGGCCTTGCCGAAAAAGTCATTTGCAAATGTCCGTGTATTCCCCGAGAATATGCGGCCTTTTGGGCACCCGTGTGCCTATTTGGCATTCAGATTTGCAGTACCAGCTGCTGTATCAACTGCAGCACCGACTATAGGAACGATGTTCACATGGTAACCATTCGTCTGGCCCGTGGCGGCTCGAAAAAGCGCCCATTCTACCACCTGACCGTGACCAACTCGCGTAACGCCCGTGACGGCCGTTTCGTTGAGCGCGTAGGTTTCTTCAACCCGATCGCTGCTGGCGCCGAAGTCAAGCTGTCGGTCAACCAAGAGCGCGTCAACTACTGGCTGAGCCAGGGTGCACAGCCGTCTGAGCGCGTTGCTCAGCTGCTGAAGGACGCTGCCAAGGCTGCTGCCTGAGTAGTATGAACGCGACGCCAGAAAAGGCTGACGACCTCATCGTCGTTGGCAAGATTTTTTCGGTTCACGGCGTTCGCGGCGAGGTGAAGGTGTATTCCTTTACCGATCCGATTGAAAACCTGTTGGATTATCCGCGCTGGACGCTTCGGCACGAAGGCAAGGTAAAGCAGGTCGAGCTGGTCAACGGTCGTGGCTCCCAGAAGGGCCTGGTCGTGAAACTGAAAGGCCTCGATGATCGTGATGAAGCCCGTCTTCTGAGCGGTTACGAAATCTGCATTCCGCGGAGCCTTTTGCCCAACCTGGCTGCTGACGAGTACTACTGGTACCAGTTGGTGGGCCTGAAGGTCATCAACCAGGACGAACAACTGTTCGGCAAGGTCGATCACCTGTTGGAGACCGGTGCGAACGATGTAATGGTGGTCAAGCCCTGCGCAGGCAGCCTGGATGATCGCGAGCGTCTGTTGCCCTATACGGCGCAATGCGTGCTCGACATCGACCTGGAAGCAGGCGTGATGCGGGTTGAATGGGACGCGGACTTCTAAACGATGGGTAACCTTCGCGTAGACGTCATCACGTTGTTCCCCGAGATGTTCTCGGCCATCACGGAGTACGGCATTACCAGCCGCGCGGTGAAACAGGGGTTGCTTCAGGTGACTTGCTGGAACCCGCGGGACTACACCACAGATCGTCACCACACGGTGGATGATCGGCCGTTTGGCGGTGGTCCGGGCATGGTGATGAAGATCAAGCCTCTGGAAGACGCCCTGGTTAGCGCCAGGCAAGCGACCGGAGCAGCGGCGAAGGTGATCTACCTTTCGCCACAAGGCCGCAAGCTGACTCAGCAGGCGGTCAAAGGCCTGGCCGAACAGGAATCGTTGATCCTGATCGCCGGTCGTTATGAAGGCATCGACGAGCGCTTTATCGAGGCTCATGTCGATGAGGAGTGGTCGATTGGCGACTATGTGCTTTCCGGTGGCGAGCTGCCGGCCATGGTACTGATCGATGCGGTTACACGGCTGCTGCCCGGAGCTTTAGGGCATGTGGATTCGGCGGAAGAAGATTCCTTCACCGACGGTCTGCTCGATTGCCCGCACTACACCCGGCCTGAGGTGTATGCGGATCAGCGTGTTCCCGACGTGTTGCTAAGTGGCAACCATGCACACATCCGGCGTTGGAGAATGAAGCAGTCCCTTGGTAGGACCTTCGAACGACGCGCCGATCTTCTGGAAAGTCGCTCGCTTTCTGGAGAAGAGAAGAAGCTGCTCGAGGAATATCTCCGCGAGCGGGACGATAGTTAAACGTATCGATGGTGGATCACGTATCCATCTTAGGAGCACAGCATGACCAACAAGATCATCCAGCAGCTCGAAGCCGAGCAGATGAGCAAGGAAATCCCGACCTTCGCACCAGGCGACACCGTTGTCGTTCAGGTTAAAGTGAAGGAAGGTGAGCGTTCCCGTCTGCAGGCGTTCGAAGGCGTCGTTATCGCCAAGCGTAACCGCGGTCTGAACAGCGCCTTCACCGTGCGCAAGATCTCCAGCGGCGTTGGCGTAGAGCGTACCTTCCAGACCTACAGCCCGCAAATCGACAGCCTGGCCGTGAAACGTCGTGGTGACGTGCGTAAAGCCAAGCTGTACTACCTGCGCGACCTGTCCGGCAAAGCCGCTCGCATCAAGGAAAAACTGTCCTGAGTGCAGTTTGCCCGGTGGCCAAGGCCGCCTAGCGAGAAAAAAGCAGCCTTCGGGCTGCTTTTTTGCGTTTTGAACCCCCGAAGATGTGATTGCCATGACTACCCGAGACCAGGAAATCCTGCGCCGCACCGAGCTGTCGGTGACCCGCGTGACCAAGGCGGTGTTCCCCAACACCACCAACCACCACAACACCCTGTTCGGCGGCACCGCCCTGGCCTGGATGGACGAAGTGTCGTTCATCGCCGCCACGCGCTTCTGCCGCCTGCCGCTGGTGACCGTGTCCACTGACCGCATCGACTTCAAGCACCCGATCCCGGCGGGCTCGATCGTCGAGTTGGTGGGTTCGGTCATCAAGGTGGGTAATACCAGCTTGCAGGTGCAGGTGGATGTGTTCGTCGAGAACATGTACCTGGATGGCCGCGAGCGAGCGATTCATGGGGTGTTCAGCTTCGTCGCCATCGACGAGGACAAGCGCCCGGTGCCGGTTTTGCCCCAGGCCTGAGTTCTCCTGCACTGGCCCTTTCGCGGGCGCGCCCGCTCCCACAAGTACTGCAAAGCATTCAAAGCCTGTGGAGGTCCTGTGGGAGCGGGCGTGCCCGCGAAGAGGCCGGTACAGACAACCCCCAAGGTGCTGTGAAACACTAGCCCCACCTCCAACACCCAGCAGCCCCGAATGCCCGCCCTAGACCACCCCCTGATCGACCAGTTCCTCGACGCCCTGTGGCTTGAAAAGGGCCTGTCCGACAACACCCGCATGTCCTACCGCAGCGACCTGGCTCTGTTCAACGGCTGGCTGCAGGAACACGGCGTCAGCTTGCCCGACGCCGGCCGCGACCTGATTCTCGACCACCTGGCCTGGCGCCTCGACCAGGGCTACAAGCCGCGCTCCACGGCACGCTTCCTGTCCGGCCTGCGCGGCTTCTTCCGCTACCTGCTGCGGGAAAAGCTGGTGGCCATCGACCCGACCCTGCAAGTGGACATGCCGCAACTGGGCAAGCCGCTGCCCAAGTCGTTGTCCGAAGCCGACGTCGAAGCCTTGCTGCAGGCCCCGGACCTGAGCGAAGCCATCGGCCAGCGTGACCGCGCCATGCTCGAAGTGCTTTACGCCTGTGGCCTGCGGGTCACCGAACTGGTCAGCCTGGCCCTCGACCAGGTCAACCTGCGCCAGGGCGTGCTGCGGGTGATGGGCAAGGGCAGCAAGGAGCGCCTGGTGCCCATGGGCGAAGAGGCGGTGGTGTGGCTGCAACGCTACCTGCGCGATGGCCGCGCCGAACTGCTCAATGGCCGCCCCAGCGATGTCTTGTTCCCCAGCCAGCGTGGCGAGCAGATGACCCGCCAGACCTTCTGGCATCGCATCAAGCACCATGCCCGGGTCGCCGGCATCGACAAACCGCTGTCGCCGCACACCCTGCGCCATGCCTTCGCTACTCATCTGCTCAACCATGGCGCCGACCTGCGCGTGGTACAGATGCTGCTGGGCCACAGTGACCTGTCGACCACGCAGATCTACACCCATGTCGCCAAGGCCCGCCTGCAGCAATTGCACGCCCAGCACCACCCGCGTGGATGAATGTTTTTCATGTTCCGCCGACCGGTCCTTGCAAGGCCCTTCACCGGCGGTGTGATGTGGTAGGCTTGGGCGGTTTGCACCAAGGGCCGCACGGTCACCGCGTATTTTCCGCAGGTGGCGCCCTCCGGCCCCTGTCCGCCTTCAGGAGTTCCCATGCGCGTGACCCAGTTTTTCGCCGCCGCCGCGTTGGCGCTGGCCAGTACTTTTGCCGTTGCTGCGGCAACCGACAGCAATGCCGCTGCCGAGCAGGCCATCCGTAAGTCGTTGCAGAACCTCGAGCTGGAAGTGCCCGTCGAAAGCGTGGCCAGCAGCCCGGTCAGCGGCCTGTATGAAGTCAAGCTGCAGGGCGGCCGCGTGCTGTATGCCAGCGGCGACGGCCAGTTCGTGATGCAGGGCTACCTGTTCCAGATCCAGGACGGCAAGCCGGTCAACCTCACCGAGAAGACCGAGCGCCTGGGCATTGCCAAGCTCATCAACGGCATTCCAGCCGCCGAGATGGTGGTTTATCCTGCCAAGGGCGAGACCAAGTCGCACATCACCGTGTTCACCGACACCACCTGCCCGTACTGCCACAAGCTGCACGCCGAGGTGCCCGAGCTCAACCGCCGCGGTATCGAAGTGCGCTATGTCGCCTTCCCGCGTCAGGGTCTCGGTTCGCCGGGTGACCAGCAGTTGCAGGCCGTCTGGTGTTCAAGCGACCGCCGTGCGGCGATGGACAAGATGGTCGAGGGTGAGGAAATCAAGGCCGCCAAGTGCGCCAACCCGGTCAGCAAGCAGTTCCAGCTGGGCCAGTCGATCGGCGTCAACGGCACGCCGGCGATCGTCCTTGAAAGCGGCCAGGTCATTCCGGGCTACCAGCCGGCACCGCAGGTCGCCAAGCTGGCACTGGCCAAGTAATCCAATTCAGTACGCCGTCGTCATGGGGTGACGGCATGTTTCACGGTCGGCATAGGTGTCGGCCGTTCAATGGGGAGTTCACAGTGAAACCGGTCAAAGTAGGCATCTGTGGGTTGGGGACCGTCGGTGGCGGAACCTTCAATGTACTTCAGCGCAACGCCGAGGAGATCGCCCGCCGTGCCGGGCGCGGTATTGAAGTGGCACAGATTGCCATGCGCTCGCAGAACCCGAACTGCCAGATTACCGGTACCCCCATTACCGCTGATGTGTTCGAAGTTGCGAGCAACCCGGAGATCGACATTGTCATCGAGCTGATCGGTGGCTACACCGTGGCCCGCGAACTGGTGCTCAAGGCCATCGAAAACGGCAAGCACGTGGTCACCGCCAACAAGGCGCTGATTGCCGTGCACGGCAATGAAATCTTCGCCAAGGCCCGCGAAAAGGGCGTGATCGTCGCCTTCGAAGCGGCCGTGGCCGGTGGCATCCCGGTGATCAAGGCCATCCGCGAAGGCCTGTCGGCCAACCACATCAACTGGCTGGCCGGCATCATCAACGGCACCGGCAACTTCATCCTCACCGAAATGCGTGAGAAGGGCCGCGCCTTCCCGGACGTGCTGGCCGAAGCCCAGGCGCTGGGTTACGCCGAAGCCGACCCGACTTTCGACGTTGAAGGCATCGATGCCGCGCACAAGTTGACCATCCTGGCTTCGATCGCTTTCGGCATCCCGCTGCAATTCGACAAGGCCTACACCGAAGGCATCACCCAGCTGACCACTGCTGACGTGAATTATGCCGAGGCCCTGGGCTACCGCATCAAGCACCTGGGTGTGGCTCGCCGCACTGCCGAAGGTATCGAGCTGCGCGTACACCCGACGCTGATCCCGGCCGACCGCCTGATCGCCAACGTCAACGGCGTGATGAACGCCGTCATGGTCAATGGCGACGCCGCCGGTTCCACCCTGTACTACGGTGCCGGTGCCGGCATGGAGCCTACCGCTTCGTCGGTGGTCGGCGATCTGGTCGATGTGGTCCGTGCCATGACCTCCGACCCGGAAAACCGCGTACCGCACCTGGCCTTCCAGCCGGATTCGCTGTCGGCCCACCCGATCCTGCCGATCGAGGCCTGCGAAAGCGCCTACTACCTGCGCATCCAGGCCAAGGATCACCCGGGCGTACTGGCCCAGGTGGCCAGCATCCTCTCGGAGCGTGGCATCAACATCGAGTCGATCATGCAGAAGGAAGCCGAGGAACAGGACGGCCTGGTGCCGATGATCCTGCTCACCCATCGCGTGGTCGAGCAGCGTATCAACGACGCCATCGTCGCCCTGGAAGCCCTGCAGGACGTGGTCGGCAAGGTCGTGCGCATTCGCGTCGAGCAGCTCAACTAACAATAGTGCCGGCGGGCCGCCAGTGCGGCCCCGGCCCCAGCATCGAAGGTTTGCACCCATGCGCTATATCAGTACCCGCGGCCAGGCTCCTGCCCTCAATTTCGAAGACGTCCTGCTGGCTGGCCTGGCCAGCGACGGCGGCCTGTACGTCCCGGAAAACCTGCCACGCTTCACCCAGGAAGAAATCGCCTCGTGGGCCGGCCTGCCGTACCACGAACTTGCCTTCCGGGTGATGCGCCCGTTCGTCGAAGGCAGCATCGCCGACGCCGACTTCAAGAAGATCCTCGAAGAAACCTACGGCGAGTTCGCCCACGCCGCGGTTGCCCCGCTGCGTCAGCTGAACAGCAACGAGTGGGTGCTGGAGCTGTTCCACGGCCCGACCCTGGCGTTCAAGGACTTCGCCCTGCAACTGCTCGGCCGCCTGCTGGACCACGTGCTGGCCAAGCGCAACGAGCGCGTGGTGATCATTGGCGCCACCAGCGGTGACACCGGTTCCGCCGCCATCGAAGGTTGCCGCCGTTGCGACAACGTCGACATCTTCATCCTGCACCCGCACCAGCGCGTGTCGGAAGTGCAGCGCCGGCAGATGACCACCATCTTCGGCGACAACATCCATAACATCGCCATCGAAGGCAACTTCGACGACTGCCAGGAAATGGTCAAGGCCAGCTTCGCCGACCAGTCGTTCCTCAAGGGCACCCGCCTGGTTGCGGTCAACTCGATCAACTGGGCGCGGATCATGGCCCAGATCGTCTACTACTTCCACGCGGCCCTGCAACTGGGTGGCCCGGCGCGTTCCGTGGCGTTCTCGGTGCCGACCGGCAACTTCGGCGACATCTTCGCTGGCTACCTGGCACGTAACATGGGCCTGCCGGTCAGCCAGCTGATCGTCGCCACCAACCGCAACGACATCCTGCATCGCTTCATGAGCGGCAACCAGTACGTCAAGGAAACCCTGCACGCGACCCTGTCGCCGTCGATGGACATCATGGTCTCGTCCAACTTCGAGCGCCTGCTGTTCGACCTGCACGGCCGCAACGGCGGCGCCATTGCCGAACTGATGGCCAACTTCAAGCAAGGTGGCGGCTTCAGCGTCGAGCAAGACCGCTGGACCGAAGCGCGCAAGCTGTTCGACTCGCTGGCAGTGAGTGACGAGCAGACCTGCGAAACCATCGCCGAAGTGTTCGCCGCTACCGGCGAAGTGCTCGACCCGCACACCGCAATCGGCGTCAAGGCCGCCCGCGAGTGCCGCCGCAGCCTGGACACGCCGATGGTGGTGCTGGGTACCGCGCACCCGGTCAAGTTCCCGGAAGCGGTGGAGAAGGCCGGTGTTGGCAAGGCGCTGGAGCTGCCGGCGCACCTCAGCGACCTGTTCAGCCGTGAGGAGCGTTGCACGGTGCTGGCCAATGACCTGAAGGCTGTGCAGGGCTTTGTCAGCCAGCATGGCAACCGCGGCAAGCCGCTGTAAACATCGGGGCCGCACTGCGGCCCATCGCCGGCAAGCCAGCTCCCACCCCGACCGCATAGGCCCAAGGTCATGTGCAATCCCTGTGGGAGCTGGCTTGCCGGCGATGGGCTGCGGAGCAGCCCTAATTGTCCGAATCTTCCCACTGCTCCATCAGAAACATCCTATTCAGGCCGCCCAGCGCAACGCCTAATTTAGCCGGTCCTCCCATCAGGAGCGGCTCATGTACCAGCCCTACGTGTTGATCCACCAGGCTCGCCCATCCCATCAGATCCTCCTGCACCAGGCCCTCAATGCCCAAGGCATGTTCCATGTGCGCATCAGCGAAACCAGCGCAGACCTCGACGCCTGCCTGAACGCCGATCACCGCCCCGATCTGTTGATCCTTGACCACGCCATGCCAACCCGGGCCGGCCTTGCCTTGCTCGAACACCAGCACCGAACCCGCGCTTTGCTGTTCGTCGGCCAGGCTACCCCCAAGCGCCACAACCTTGCCCAAGAGGCCAGAAACCGGGGCCTGTGGGTGCTCGCCGAACTGCCCTGGCCGCTGTCGATGCCAAGCCTGCAGCGTGCCCTGCAAGCACTGCAGGCGCGCCCGTGGCGGCGTATTCAAACTGTCACGTCCGCCCCGCATGCTCACTGAAGCAGCCGCGGTGTAACGAACTTTCCGCTGCGTCTGTTGGTCAGTTCCTCTATATCCCACCACGCAGCGAGTGATCCGGATGGAAAGAATCTGCAGACTGCTCAACGAAGCCCTGACCCCCTATCAGACCCACCTCGGCGTCGCCGATGCCCAGGGTAATCGCCAATTGACCGTTCATGACCGCCTCGCCGGCATCACCCTGCGGCGCACGGTCAGCGAGCGCCAGTTGCAGGAACAAAGCCTGTTGATCGACCTGGTGGATGGCCTGCACCGCGACCTGCAGATCGCCGAAGGGCGTTTGCAGCCCTGTGTGATCGCGGCATTGCAGCAGCGCCAGCAACCCCATGGAACCTTTGCCTGAGTGGTTTATCAGACACTGTAGGGGCAGCCGGGCCAGTGCTTTGCTCCGGCGCTGGCAAGGCTGTCACGGGAAGCCCCCAAGGGCTTTCGCTTGGCCCCGGGCGTGTTTCCCCAGCGCCCGGGGTTTCTTTTTTGGGTTGCCTGCACCGGCCCTATCGCCGGCAAGCCAGCTCCCACAGATACTGCACATGGCTTGAGGTTGATTCGGTCGAGGTGGGAGCTGGCTTGCCGGCGATAGGGCCGGTGCAGGCAATCAGTGGTCTTCGAAGAAGCGCTTGCTCTCTTCCAGGTAGTCTTCCTGCAACGCCGGGTCCAGCCAGCGTGCATACAACCTCGGCAACACATCCCGGCGCAAGGCAGGCAGCAGTTGGTCGATGTGCGCAATCGCTTCACGCCCAAGCTCGCTATTCGAACAACCTACATGCAGAAACTGGTAGCGGTTCACCCCTTGCACAGGATGAAACCGGTAGTCAGTCAGTGCCCCGCCTTGCTGCTCCACCAGGTAGCGCACTTCGGGCCAGTAGCCGAGCACCATGCGCAGGCGCCCGAGCTGTTGCATCTGTAGCAGGTTGGCGGTGGCGTCGTTGCCGTAGTGGCGGCTGAACGCGGTGTCGGGCAACTGGCGCAGGATGGCGTCGATCTGCGTGCCATAGCTGCGCTCGGCGACAACCCCCAGCTTCAGCGGGGTCTTGCTCAGCAGGGCATGCAGGTCTACCTCCTGGCCGTCGAGGTAAGGCGCCACCAGCGCCTCGCTGTCCTTGCGCAGCACCAGGCCGCCACTGAGCACGCCCAGGGAGGGCACGGAAAACCGCACATATTCGGCGCGCTCCGGCGTCCACAGCAGGGTCGGGTCGCAGGTGAAGCTATTCAGGTCCTGCAGCATCTGGATGCCGCGGGCGCGGTTGACCCGCAGGATGCTGTGGTCGTACTCGGGCATCTGCCTGATCAGCAGGGGCAACAGCTGGTCGATCACCCCTTGGCCTTTTTCCGGCCCTTCCAGAATGGTGAACGGCGGCAGGTCGCGCACCAGCCAGAAGATGCGCTCCTTGGCAGTGGCAGGCTGCAACAGCAATGCGGGCAGCAGCCCGCACAGCAGGACCAGGTGACGTAGGCAACGGGCAGCGCGCATGGACCAGGGCCGCGCCAGGGTCAGACCGTGCCTGCTGCGCGCAGGCTGGCGATGGCCGCCGCGTCGTAGCCCAGGTTGCCGAGCAGCGCCTCGGTGTGTTCGCCCAGCGCCGGGCCTACCCACTCGGTGGAGCCGGGGGTGTCCGACAGCTTGGGCACGATGCCCGGCATGCGGAATGGCTTGCCGTCCGGCAGCTTGGCCTGCAGGAACATTTCGCGTGCCAGGTACTGCGGGTCGTTGAACATGTCCTCGGCCGAATAGATGCGGCTGGCCGGCACTTCGGCGGTGTTCAGCACCTGTATCAGTTGCTCCAGCGGCAGGCTGTTGGCCCAGCGGTCGATTACCCCGTACAGCTCGTCACGGCGCAGGTCGCGGCCATCGTTGGTGGCCAGGGTCGGGTCGTCGGCCAGGTCGGTGCGGCCAATGGCCTGCATGAAGCGCTTGAAGATCGCATCGCCGTTGGCGCCGATCTGCACATGCTTGCCGTCGGCGCTGGTGTGAATGGAGGAGGGCGTGATGCCGGGCATGATGTTGCCGGTGCGTTCGCGGATAAAGCCGAACACATCGAACTCCGGGACCATGCTTTCCATCATGGCGAAGATCGCTTCGTACAGGGCTACGTCCACCACCTGGCCCTGGCCGCCGTTGACTTCCCGGTGTCGCAGCGCCATCAGTGCGCCGATCACCCCCCACAGGGCAGCAATCGAGTCACCGATGGAAATGCCCGTGCGCACCGGTGGGCGGTCGTCGAAGCCGGTGATGTAGCGCAGGCCGCCCATCGACTCGCCCACGGCGCCGAAGCCCGGCTGGTCCTTCATCGGCCCGGTCTGGCCGAAGCCCGACAGGCGCACCATTACCAGGCGCGGGTTGAGCGCGTGCAACACGTCCCAGCCCAGGCCGAGTTTTTCCAGCACGCCCGGGCGGAAGTTCTCGATCAGGATGTCGGCGTCGGCCAGCAGGCGCTTGAGAATCTCGCGGCCCTCTGGGTGCTTGAGGTTGAGGGTGAGCGACTGCTTGTTGCGAGCCTGCACGAACCACCACAGCGAGGTGCCTTCGTACAGCTTGCGCCATTTGCGCAACGGGTCGCCGCCATCGGGCGATTCGACCTTGACCACCTCGGCGCCGAATTCGGCACAGATGCGCGAGGCGAACGGGCCAGCGATAAGGGTGCCGAGTTCGACAACCTTGAGACCGGCGAGGGGTTTGCTGGGCGTAGTCATGGGGCATCCGTGGCAGCTGGGCAGATGCGTGGTTTTATCATAGGTCCGAAGCGGCAGATACTGCTGCGGGGCAACGAAGGGCAGTATCGGTTAGACTGTGTCACTTTTTCTCTGCGCAAGAAGCCCGTCGACCATGGCCCAGCCGTCCACCACCTACAAATTCGAACTGAACCTGACCGACCTCGACCGCGGCGTGTACGAAAACGTCCGTCAGACCATCGCCCGCCACCCTTCGGAAACCGAAGAGCGCATGGCCGTACGCCTGCTGGCCTACGCCCTGTGGTACAACGAGAACCTGTCGTTCGGCCGTGGCCTGTCCGATGTGGATGAAGCGGCGCTTTGGGAAAAGAGCCTGGACGATCGCATCCTGCACTGGATCGAAGTGGGCCAGCCGGACGCCGACCGACTGACTTGGTGCTCGCGCCGCACCGAGCGTACCAGCCTGCTGGCCTACGGCAGCCTGCGCGTATGGCAGAACAAGGTGGTGGACGCGGTCAAGGGCTTGAAGAACCTGAGCATTGCCGCCGTGCCGCAGGAGGTGCTGGAAACCCTCGCCACCGACATGCCCCGCACCATCAAGTGGGACGTGATGATCAGTGAAGGCACCTTGTTCGTCACCGACGACCGTGGCCAGCACGAAGTGCAGCTGGAGTGGCTGCTTGGTGAGCGCGGCTGAAGCACCCCATGCGTATCGAACCTCGCCCGCTGCCGCCGACCCTGCCATTCCTGGGTAACCTGCCACCCTTGCTGACCCGCCTGTACGCCGCGCGCGGCGTGCAGAGCGAGGCCGAGCTGGACAAAAGCCTCGCGCGCCTGCTGCCGTACCAGCAGCTCAAGGGCATCGAGGCCGGTGTGGATCTGCTGGTCGAGGCTATCGACCAGCGCCAGCGCATTCTCATCGTCGGCGACTTCGATGCCGACGGCGCCACTGCCAGTACTGTCGGCGTGCTGGGCCTGCGCCTGCTGGGCGCGGCCCACGTCGACTACCTTGTGCCCAACCGCTTCGAGTACGGCTATGGCCTGACCCCGGAAATCGTCGAGGTGGCGCTGCAACGCCAGCCGCAGCTGCTGATCACCGTGGACAACGGCATTTCCAGCGTCGACGGTGTGGCAGCCGCCAAGGCCGCCGGGCTCAAGGTGCTGGTCACCGACCACCACCTGCCGGGTGCGGAGTTGCCCGACGCCGACGCCATCATCAATCCCAACCAGCCGGGTTGCAGTTTCCCGAGCAAGGCGCTGGCCGGGGTAGGGGTGATCTTCTACGTGCTGATGGCCCTGCGTGCGCGCCTGCGCAGCCTGGGGCGCTACGAAACGCAGCCGCAGCCGAACATCGGCGAATTGCTCGACCTGGTTGCCCTGGGCAGCGTCGCCGACGTGGTGCCATTGGATGCCAACAACCGCATCCTGGTGCACCAGGGCCTCGAGCGCATTCGCGCCGGCCGCGCCCGGCCGGGGCTCAAGGCCATTCTTGAAGTGGCCCGTCGCGATCACCGGCGCATCACTTCGACCGACCTTGGCTTTATCCTGGGCCCGCGGCTGAACGCTGCCGGGCGCCTGGACGACATGAGCCTGGGCATCGAATGCCTGCTGTGTGAAGACGCGGCCCTGGCCCAGGACATGGCCCAGCAGCTGGACGACCTGAACCAGGACCGCAAGTCGATCGAACAGGGCATGCAGCGCGAGGCCCTGGCCCAGCTCAAGGACCTGCCTGTCGAGTCGATGCCATATGGCCTGTGCCTGTTCGATGCCGACTGGCACCAGGGGGTTATCGGTATTCTGGCTTCGCGCTTGAAGGAGCGTTACCACCGGCCGACCATCGCTTTCGCCGACGCTGGCGAGGGCATGCTCAAAGGGTCGGCGCGTTCGGTGCCGGGGTTCCATATTCGCGATGCGCTGGATGCTGTGGCGGCGCGCCACCCGCAACTGATCAGCAAGTTCGGCGGCCACGCGATGGCGGCGGGGTTGTCGTTGCCCGAGGCCAATTTCCCGGCATTTGCCGAGGCGTTCGACGAAGAAGTGCGACGCCAGCTGCGCGAAGAGGACCTGACCGGTCGGCTCTTGTCCGACGGCAGCCTGGCGGTGGAGGAGTTCCACCTCGACCTGGCCAAGGCCCTGCGCCATGCCGGGCCCTGGGGGCAGCACTTCCCCGAGCCGCTGTTCCATGGCGTGTTCCAGTTGGTGGAGCAGCGCGTGGTGGGCGAGCGGCACCTGAAGGTGGTGCTCAAGAGCGAGTGCGGCTCGGTGCGGCTGGACGGCATTGCCTTTGGCATTGACCGCGAAGTGTGGCCGAACCCGACGGTGCGTTGGGTCGAGTTGGCGTACAAGCTGGATGTGAACGAGTTCCGTGGCAATGAAAGTGTGCAGTTGATGATTGCCCACATGGAGCCGCGCTGACTCCAATTCCGGGGCAGCGTTGCAGCCCATCGCCGGTGAACCAAGCGCGATCCCTGTGGGAGCGGGCATGCCCGCGAACACCGGCGAAGCCGGTGCCATCCACTGAGTCGCCTTCTTCGCGGGCACGCCCGCTCCCACAGGGCCTGCGGCGGGCTTGAGACTTGCGCTGTACCTGTGGGAGCTGGCTTGCCGGCGATCACCGGCGAAGCCGGTGCCATCCACTGAGTCGCCTTCTTCGCGGGCACGCCCGCTCCCACAGGGCCTGCGGCGGGCTTGAGACTTGCGCTGTACCTGTGGGAGCTGGCTTGCCGGCGATCACCGGCGAAGCCGGTGCCATCCACCGCGTCGCCTGCTTCGCGGGTAAACCCGCTCCCACAAGGCTCTGCGGCGGGCTGGCTAATGTGCTCCATGTGCGATCGATGATCACATCAAACTCAGCGCGCCATACCTAACTCGGCATCATCCATCAGCGCCTTGGCCATCGCACTGAGATAGTGCGCAGCCCAGATCATCATGGGTTTCTCATCCATCAGCCCGACGATGGTCAACTCCCGCACATAGCCCATCAATTCCGAAGCCTGATCGCGGGCGTCTTGGCACGGAATGCCCGCTTCGATGCGAAATAATGGGTGGGTCTGGTTCTCACCCTGAAAGAAAGTGGTCTTGCCGACGGTGAATTGGGTGTCGTCTGTCTTCATTGATTCCTCTCCTGATCATTCTGAGCGCTTTGTCGAAGGAGAAGAAATGAGGGGGATCAGGGACTGTCATTTTCATATCAATCACTCGTATGGTTGCTGATTGACCGCCTCTCCGATTCCACACGAAGGGTGGCAGTTGTACGCGGTGTGGAATCCAGGCTACGAGTAAACCCGGTAGGCTTTGCGGCCTTCCGCGCACAACTGCCATGACGACAGCTACTCGGTAATTGATCGGGATTCCACCCCCGGCCGCTTAATGCCAGCGACCAGCAAAGGCTAGAGAGTCAGGATTCCAGTAACAATCAGACGCGAGTCGACAGGACTTGTAGGTTATTTCTTCAACCTAGGCTTCACCATATCTGGGCCGTAAGGGATATCTGAAACTCTGATCAGACATGGGGCTGGTAACGCAGAGCCGTTCAACCTCTACCAAATCCCATGGAACCTCCCCCCCAACCATTCTGGTCTAGTCTGAAGTTATGACCGGACCTGGGCCAGGGACGTGCAATTGAGTGTCCGGGCCGGATCACCATTGGAGTCCTTGGGAGGTGCCCTCATGAGCCTGCTGCTCGAGCCTTACACCCTGCGTCAGCTGACCCTGCCCAACCGCATCGCCGTTTCGCCGATGTGCCAGTATTCCGCCGTCGATGGCCTGGCCAACGATTGGCACCTCGTCCATTTAGGCAGCCGCGCCGTGGGTGGCGCTGGCCTGGTAATCACTGAAGCCGTGGCGGTGACCGCCGATGGCCGCATCACCGCTGAAGACCTCGGCCTATGGGACGACGCTCAGATCGCCCCGCTGCAACGCATCACCCGTTTCATCACCGCCCAGGGGAGCGTGCCCGGCATCCAGCTGGCTCACGCCGGGCGCAAGGCCAGCACCTATCGCCCGTGGCTGGGCAAGCAAGGCAGCGTCAAGCTCGAAGAGGGCGGCTGGCAGCCGGTAGGGCCGTCGAAAATCGCCTTCGACCCGCAGCACACCGCGCCGCGGGAATTGAACAAGGATGAAATCGAGCAGGTGATCGCCGCCTTCGTCGCCTCCACCGAGCGCGCCCTGAAGGCCGGTTTCAAAGTGGTCGAGATCCACGCCGCCCACGGCTACCTGTTGCACCAGTTCCTGTCGCCGCTGAGCAACCAGCGTCGCGACGAGTACGGCAGTTGCTTCGAAAACCGCATCCGCCTGACCCTGGAGGTGGTCGAGGCCGTGCGCAAGGTCTGGCCTGCCGAGTTACCGCTGTTCGTGCGGGTATCGGCGACCGACTGGGTCGAGGACGGCTGGAACCCGGATGAAACCGTCGAACTGGCCCGCCGCCTGCGTGGTTTGGGCGTCGACCTGATCGACGTGTCCTCCGGCGGCACCTCGGTCAACGCCGAAATCCCCACCGGCCCGGGCTACCAGACACGCTTCGCCGAGCGTGTGCGCAAGGAATCGGAAATCGCCACCGGCACCGTGGGCATGATCACCGAACCGGCCCAGGCCGAGCACATTCTGCGCACCGGCCAGGCCGACATCATCTTCCTCGCCCGCGAACTGCTGCGCGACCCGTACTGGCCGCTGCATGCCGACGACGACCTGGGCGGCAACAAAGCTACCTGGCCTGCGCAATACCAGCGTGCCACCAGCCGGGCCAACCCGATTCACGAGTCGGACCTGCGGGATTGACCTGACCCAAGCATTACGCGGTCGTTGTAGGAGCGGCCTTGTGTCGCGAAAGGGCTGCGAAGCGGCCCCAGGTTTCCAGCTCCGCCGCTGATATTACCGGGGCCGCTTTGCGGCCCTTTCGCGACACAAGGCCGCTCCTACACAGTATTGCACCGCCTTTGAATGCGATGCGGTATCTGTGGGAGCGGGCATGCCCGCGAAGAAGGCGACTCGGTGTATGGCACCGGCTTTGCCGGTGTTCGCGGGTGAACCCGCTCCCACAGAGGTCGCGCAAAATCAGGCGTTGATACTTGCTCCTGTTCTATTGGCTACTTTGCAGGAAAGCTCCTGGGCTGAGGTGCCAGTCTCAACCCAGGCTTTACCCTCAATGCTTGATCATCACATGCCGCACACAGGTGTAGTCCTCCAGCCCATACATCGACATGTCCTTGCCATACCCCGAATGCTTCTGCCCGCCATGGGGCATTTCGCTGACCAGCATGAAGTGGGTGTTCACCCACGTGCAGCCATACTGCAGGCGCGCCGCCAGGCGGTGGGCGCGGCCGGTGTCGCGGGTCCAGACCGATGAGGCCAGGCCGTAGTTGGAGTCGTTGGCCCATTCCAGTGCCTGCGCTTCGTCGTTGAAGCGGGTCACCGACACTACCGGGCCGAACACTTCGTTACGCACGATTTCGTCGTCCTGCAGGGTGTCGGCCAGCACGGTCGGTTCGAAGAAGAAACCGTCGCCATCAATCGCCTTGCCACCGGTAATCAGGCGAATGTGCGGCTGGTCGATGGCCCGTTGCACCAGCCCTGCGACCTTGTCGCGGTGCTGGGCACTGATCAGTGGCCCCAGTTCGGTGTCCTCGGCTTCCTGCAGGCCTGGCTTTAGGCTGGCCACTGCGGCCCCCAGGCGTTCGACGAAACGATCATAGATGCCATCTTGCACGTACAGCCGACAGGCGGCGGTGCAGTCCTGGCCGGCGTTGTAGAAGCCGAAGGTACGGATGCCGTCGATGGCAGCATCGATGTCGGCATCGTCGAACACCAGCACCGGGGCCTTGCCGCCCAGTTCCATGTGCATGCGTTTCACGCTGTCGGCAGTGGCGCTGATGATGTGAGCGCCGGTGGGGATCGAGCCAGTCAGCGACACCATGCGCACCTTGGGGTGGTTGACCAGCGGGTTGCCGACCGTCTGGCCACGGCCGAAGAGGATGTTCAGCACACCCGGTGGCAGCAGGTCCTGGGCCAGTTCGCCGAGGCGCAGGGCGGTCAGCGGGGTCAGCTCGGAGGGCTTGATCACCACCGTGTTGCCGGCAGCCAGGGCTGGGGCGATCTTCCAAGCCAGCATCATCAACGGGTAGTTCCACGGTGCGATCGAGGCCACCACGCCCAGCGGGTCGCGGCGGATCATCGAAGTATGCCCCGGCAGGTACTCGCCGGCTGCCGAGCCGCCCAGGCAGCGCGCCGCACCGGCGAAGTAGCGGAACACGTCGGCAATTGCCGGGATCTCGTCATTCAGCGCGGCGCTCAGCGGCTTGCCGCAGTTCTGCGATTCCAGTCGGGCCAGTTCATCGCCATGGGCTTCGATAGCGTCGGCCAGCGCCAGCAAGGCTTGCGAGCGTTCCTTGGGGGTGTTTTGCGACCAGCTGTCGAAGGCCTGGTCGGCGGCGCGTACGGCGCTGTCCACCTGGGCCTCGCTGGCTTCGTTGATCTGCGCCAGGGCACTGCCCAGCGCCGGGTTGAGCACGGTCCAGGCCGGGCCTTCGCCAGCGACCAGCTGGCCATTGATCAGCATCTGCGTTTGCATCGGGGACTCCTCCAGGGTCATTTGCCACTGCCCGCGACGCTTTCACCGCCACGGGTCAGGTAATAGGCGCCAAGGATCGGCAGCATGGTCACCAGCATCACCAGCATGGCGACCACGTTGGTCACCGGCACGTCGCGCGGGCGGCTGAGCTGGTTGAGCAGCCAGATCGGCAGGGTGCGTTCGTGGCCGGCAGTGAAGGTGGTGACGATGATTTCGTCGAACGACAGGGCAAAGGCCAGCATGCCACCGGCCAGCAGCGCCGAGCCGAGGTTGGGCAGGATGATGTAGCGGAAGGTCTGCCAGCCATCGGCGCCCAGGTCCATCGAGGCTTCGATCAGGCTCTGCGAAGTACGCCGCAGGCGAGCGATCACGTTGTTGTAGACGATCACCACGCAGAACGTGGCATGGCCGACCACGATGGTGAAAACCCCGGGCTCGATCCCCAAGGTCTTGAACGCCGAAAGCAGGGCGATACCGGTGATGATGCCGGGCAGGGCGATGGGCAGGATCAGCATCAGCGAAATGCTCTCCTTGCCGAAAAAGCTGCGCCGGTACAGCGCCGCCGAGGCCAGCGTGCCGAGCACCAGGGCGATCAGCGTTGCCAGGCAGGCCACTTGCAGTGACAGCTTGATCGCTTCCAGCACATCGGGCCGGGCGAAGGCCACGGCGAACCACTTCAGGGTAAAGCCCTTGGGCGGGAAGCTGAACGCCGCGTCTTCGGTGTTGAAGGCATACAGGAAGATGATCAGGATCGGGAAGTGCAGGAACAGCAACCCGCCCCAGGCAGCCAGGCGCAGCCCGGTCGAGGCTTTTTCAGAGTGCATCGAAGGCCCCCAGTCGCTTGACAATGGACAGGTACACCGCGATCAGCACGATCGGCACCAGGGTGAACGCGGCGGCCATCGGCATGTTGCCGATCGCCCCTTGCTGGGCATAGACCATGCTGCCGATGAAGTAGCCGGGCGGGCCGATCAGCTGCGGCACGATGAAGTCGCCCAGGGTCAGCGAGAAGGTGAAGATCGAGCCGGCGGCAATGCCCGGGATCGACAGCGGCAGTATCACCTGCACGAAGGTTTGCCCGGGCCGGGCGCCGAGGTCTGCCGAGGCTTGCAGCAGCGACGGCGGCAAGCGTTCCAGCGAGGCCTGGATCGGCAGGATCATGAACGGCAGCCAGATGTACACGAACACCATGAAGCGCCCCAGGTGCGAAGTCGACAGCGTGCTGCCGCCCACGCCCGGTACCGTCAGCACTGTTTGCAGCAGGGCATCAAGGTGCAGTTGCTGGACGAACCATTGGGCCACGCCGCCCTTGGCCAGCAGCAGGGTCCAGGCGTAGGTCTTGACGATGTAGCTGGCCCACATCGGCATCATCACCGCGATATAGAAAAACGCCTTGGTCTTGCCGCTGGTGTAGCGCGCCATGTAGTAGGCGATGGGGAAGGCCAGCACCGCGCTGGCCAGCGACACCGCCAGCGCCATGCCCAGGGTGCGCAGGATGATGTCGAAGTTCGACGGGTTGAACAGCGCGGCGAAATTGCCCAGGGTCAGGTCCGGCGTCACCGCCATGGTGAAATCGTCGAAGGTATAGAAGCCCTGCCACAGCAGGTTCAGCAGCGAACCCAGGTAGATCGCGCCGAACCAGGTCAGCGGTGGGACCAGCAGCAGGGCCAGGTACAGGTTGGGGCGCCGGTACAGCAGATTGGACAGGCCGCGCAGTGTGCTCATGTCAGCGGCCCTCGGTTTCCTGCAGCACCGTCATGGCTTCGCGGGGCCAGTGCGCCTGTACCCGTTGCCCGGGTTGCCAGGCCTGTGCCTGCGCCTGCCAGCGGTCGTTGGCCTGGCTCACCGCCAGCAGCTGGCCGCTGTCCAGTTGCAGCTCGTAGCGGGTGGCACTGCCCTGGTACTGGATATCGCGCAGCTGGCCGCTGACCTGGACGTGCTGGCCGGCTGTGGCCGGGTCGCCGAGGCGGATGTGTTCGGGGCGGATGGAGAAGGGCGCCGGGCTGCCATTGAGCAACGTGGCCAGTTCGCCGCGCACAACGTTGGAGGTGCCGACGAATTCGGCGACGAAGGTGGTGGCCGGCTGCATGTACAGGTTGCGCGGGGTGTCGACCTGCTCGATACGGCCGCGGTTGAACACTGCGACGCGATCGGACATCGACAGCGCCTCGGTCTGGTCGTGGGTGACGAAGATGAAGGTGATGCCCAGCTGGCGCTGCAGCTTTTTCAGCTCGCCCTGCATCTGTTCGCGCAACTTAAGGTCCAGCGCGCCAAGCGGCTCGTCCAGCAGCAGTACCCTTGGCCGGTTGACCAGCGCGCGGGCCAGGGCCACGCGCTGGCGCTGGCCCCCGGACAACTGCGCCGGTTTGCGCGCGCCGTAGCCGGCCAGGGCCACCATCGCCAGGGCTTCTTCGGCACGGCTGTGGCGTTCGGCCTTGGCCACGCCTTTTACCTTCAGGCCGTAGGCGATGTTGTCCAGTACGTTCATGTGCGGGAACAGGGCGTAGTCCTGGAATACGGTGTTGACGTCGCGCTGGTAGGGCGGTACGCCCGCAGCCTCGACACCGTGGATGCGGATCGAACCGCTGCTGGGTTGCTCGAAGCCTGCGATCAGGCGCAGGCAGGTGGTCTTGCCCGAACCAGAGGGGCCGAGCATGGAGAAGAATTCGCCATCGATGATGTCGATGCTGACCTGGTCGACGGCCTTGACCTCGCCGAAGGTGCGGGAAACCTGGGTGAACTGGACGGCTAGGGGCATAGGCGGTACTCGGTTGTTCTTGTATTGCCTGTACCGGCCCTAACGCCGGCAAGCCAGCTCCCACAGGTACTGTGCAGGCCTCAAGGCCTATGCGGGCCCTGTGGGAGCCGGCTTGCCGGCGATAGGGCCGGTACAGGTGAAGAAACCCTCAGCGCCCGCCCATGATCGCAATGTAATCCTGGGTCCAGCGGCTATACGGCACGAACTTGCCGCCCTGGGCCTGCGGGGTTTTCCAGAAGGCGATCTTGTCGAAGTTGTCGAAACCGTTGGTCTTGCAGCCCTCGGCCCCCAGCAGCTCGCTGCCGGTGCAGGCCGCCGGCACCGCCGGCAACGAACCGAACCAGGCCGCCACGTCACCCTGTACTTTCGGCTGCAGCGACCAGTCCATCCATTTGTAGGCACAGTTGGGGTGCTTGGCCTCGCTGTGCAGCATGGTGGTGTCGGCCCAGCCGGTCGCGCCTTCCTTGGGAATGGTCGAGGCCACGGGCTGCTTCTCGGCCTTGAGGCCATTGACCATGTAGCCCCAGGAGCTGGAGGCAACCACGCCTTCGTTCTTCACGTCGCTCATCTGCACCGTGGCGTCATGCCAGTAGCGGTGGATCAGCGGTTGCTGCTGGCGCAGCAGCTCCAGCACGGCCTTGTACTGCGCTTCGCTCAGCTCGTACGGGTCCTGGATGCCCAGCTCCGGCTTGGCCGCCTTCAGGTACAACGCCGCATCGGCGATGTAGATCGGCCCATCGTAGGCCTGCACGCGGCCCTTGTTCGGCTTGCCGTCGGGCAGGTTCTGCGGCTCGAACAGCACGCCCCAGCTGGTGGGCGCCTGCTTGAACACGTCGGTGTTGTACAGCAGCACGTTCGGCCCCCATTGGTACGGGGTGCCGTAGACCTGCTTGTCGACCACGTACCAGCCACCGTTCTGCAGCCGTGGGTCGATGTTCTTCCAGTTGGGGATCAAGGCGGTGTTGATCGGCTGTACCCGCTTGCCCGCGATCAGCCGCAGCGAGGCATCGCCCGAGGCGGTGACCAGGTCGTAGCCGCCCTTGGTCATCAGGCTGACCATCTCGTCCGAGGTGGCGGCGGTCTTGACGCTGACCTTGCAGCCGGTTTCCTTCTCGAAGCCGGTCACCCAGTCGTAGGCCTTGTCGCTTTCACCGCGCTCGATGTAGCCGGGCCAGGCGACGATGTCCAGGCGGCCCTCGCCGGGCCCCAGGGCCTTGGGCGGTTCGGCAGCCTGCAGGCTGGCGCTGGCCAGCACGGCGCAGGCGGTTGCGCCGAGCAATGCGGTCTTGTGCACTGACATGGTGTTCCCTCTTCTTGGAGATTTTGGTCGGGGCAGTCATCAAGCAAGCCGTGAAGCGATCGTCATGAACGTGGTGCGGTTAGCGCGGTATTGGCGATATCGAGTCTAGTTGGCTTTTTGCCAGCCAATGCAACATCCGGAAGCAAATCCCCCCATGGCGATCCGGCGGGCAGGGCTTAACCTGACGGCTCCCTTGGCCAACGTGGAGACCGTTTGATGAATACCCGGGGATTGCTCGATCAGTTGCTCAAGTCCGGCCAGGACTTGCTCGCCAGCCAGGCCGGCAAGGGCAGCTCTGGCAAGCCAGGCGCCAGTGCCGGCGGCCTTGGCAGCCTGCTTTCCGGTGCCGGTGGCGGCGCCCTGGCGGCGGGTGCCATGGGCTTGCTGCTGGGCAACAAGAAGGCCCGAAAATATGGCGGCAAGGCCCTTACCTATGGCGGCCTGGCCGCGCTCGGTGTGCTGGCCTACAAGGCCTACGGCAACTGGCAGGCGCGCCAGCAGGTGGCCGCCACCGAGCCACAGACCGTCGACCGCCTGCCGCCGGCCCAGGCCGAGCTGCACAGCCAGGCGGTACTGCGGGCGCTGGTGGCGGCGGCCAAGTCCGATGGCCATATCGACGAACGCGAGCGTGCGCTGATCGAGGGCGAATTCACCCGCCTGGACAACGACCGCGAGTTGCAGCACTGGCTGCATGCCGAGCTGAACAAGCCGCTGGACCCGGCCGAAGTGGCCCGTGCCGCGCAAACGCCGGAAATGGCCGCCGAGATGTACCTGGCCAGCGTGATGATGGTCGACCAGGAAAACTTCATGGAGCGCGCCTACCTGGACGAACTGGCCCGCCAGCTGCGCCTGGACCCGGCCCTGCGTCAGGAACTGGAAAGCCAGGCAAGGCTTGCCGCCGGCCAGTGATGGGGGCTGCGTTGCAGCCGATCGCCGGCAAGCCGGCTCCCACAGGGATCGCACATGGCTTGCCGGCGATGGGCCGCACAGCGGCCCCAATGGCGTTGGGCACAAATGACCGGTCTGTCGGCAAGGTTACCCGGTTACCCCACATTTCAGCCGCATGAGCACTGGGCGCCTGGGCTATACTTCGGCGATTTTTCCCGCTCGTTGTGAATTCCTGAGGGCTGAATGTGAAGAACTGGACCTTGCGCCAACGGATCCTGGCAAGTTTCGCCGTGATCATCGCCATCATGCTGCTGATGATCGTGGCCGCCTACTCGCGGTTGGTGACCATCGCATCCGCCGAGCAGGCAGTGGGGACCGACAGCATTCCCGGCCTCTACTACAGCTCGATGATCCGCAGTGCCTGGGTCGACAGTTACGTCACCAGCCAGCAGCTGGTGGGGCTGTCCAATCACCGCGAATTCACCTCGGCCGACGCAGAGCTGTTCAAGAGCTTCCAGGACCGCCTGAAAGAGCACATGGACAGCTACCAGGGCACCATTCAGGACGATGACGACCAGGCGCGCTTCGACACCTTCATCCAGATGAAAGATGCCTACCTCAAGATCGTCGACCAGGTGCTGGAAGCCTATCGACAGCGCAACTACGCGGAAGCCCAGCGGCTGATCACCGATGTGCTGACCCCGGCCTGGGTGGACGGTCGCAAGCTCCTGAACGAAGTGATCGAGCACAACCGGGCCTCCGCCGACACCGACACCAACGAGATCGTCGGCGCCGTGAGCACGGCCAAGGGCAGCATGATAGTTTCGCTGCTGCTGGCGATCATCGCCGCCGGTATCTGCGGCCTGTTGCTGATGCGCGCCATCACCGCGCCCATGCAGCGCATTGTCCATGCCCTCGACAAACTGCGCTCGGGCGACCTGAGCATGCGCCTGAGCCTGGACCGCAAGGACGAATTCGGCGCCATCGAAAGCGGCTTCAACGAAATGGCCGAGGCCCTGGCCAACCTGGTGGCCCAGGCCCAGCGTTCGTCGGTGCAGGTGACCACCTCGGTGACCGAAATTGCCGCAACCTCCAAGCAACAGCAGGCCACCGCCACCGAAACGGCCGCCACCACCACCGAAATCGGCGCCACCTCGCGGGAAATCGCCGCCACTTCGCGTGACCTGGTGCGCACCATGACCGAAGTCACCTCGGCCGCCGACCAGGCCTCCAGCCTGGCCGGTTCCGGCCAGCAGGGCCTGGCACGCATGGAAGAAACCATGCACCAGGTGATGGGCGCCGCCGACCTGGTCAACGCCAAGCTGGGCATCCTCAACGAAAAGGCCAGCAACATCACCCAGATGGTGGTGACCATCGTCAAGGTCGCCGACCAGACCAACCTGCTGTCGCTCAACGCTGCCATCGAAGCGGAAAAGGCCGGCGAGTACGGCCGCGGCTTTGCCGTGGTAGCCACCGAAGTGCGCCGCCTGGCCGACCAGACCGCCGTGGCCACCTACGATATCGAGCAGATGGTGCGCGAGATCCAGTCGGCGGTGTCGGCCGGGGTCATGGGCATGGACAAGTTTTCCGAAGAAGTGCGCCGCGGCATGTTCGAGGTGCAGCAGGTGGGCGAACAGCTCAGCCAGATCATTCACCAGGTGCAGGCCCTGGCCCCACGCGTGCTGATGGTCAACGAAGGCATGCAGGCCCAGGCCACCGGTGCCGAGCAGATCAACCAGGCGCTGGCCCAGCTCAGCGATGCCAGCACCCAGACGGTCGAATCGCTGCGCCAGGCCAGTTTCGCCATCGATGAGCTGAGCCAGGTGGCCGCTGGCCTGCGTGGCGGCGTGTCGCGCTTCAAAGTCTGACTGCGATGAACGACTTGCAACCGCGCGCCGCGCGGGCGGTCAACGCCAAGGGGGCGTTGTACCTGCAGTTTCGCATCCGGGAGCAACGCTTTGCCCTGAGCGTGCACGAGGTGATCGAGGTGCTGCCGCGCCAGCCTCTCAAGCCGATCGCCAAGGCGCCTGCCTGGGTCGCAGGCATCCTTGCACACCGGGGCCTGCTGGTACCGGTGGTCGACCTGGCGGCATTGAGCTTCGGCCAGCCGGCGGCGCAGCGCACCAGTACCCGCCTGGTGCTGGTGCACTACCGAGGTGGCCTGCAGCTTGGCCTGATCCTGGAGCAGGCCACCGAAACCCTGCGTTGCCACCCTGACGAGTTCCAGCCGTATGGCGTGGAGAGCGGTGAAGCCCCGTACCTGGGGCCGGTGCGTCAGGACGAGCAGGGCTTGTTGCAGCGCATCGAAGTCAACGATCTGCTGCCCGATGCCGTGCACGAGTTGCTGTACGCGGATGATCCGACAGGGATGCCGACATGAACGAACAGCATTTTTTCCGCTTCCTGCGTGAACGCATCGGCCTGGACGTGGAGTCGGTGGGCGCGCCCATGGTCGAGCGTGCGCTGCGCCAGCGCTGCGTGGCCGTGAACGCTGCGGACCTGGATGATTACTGGCTTCACCTGCAGCAGTCGATGGATGAGCAACAGGCGCTGATCGAAGCGGTCATCGTCCCGGAAACCTGGTTCTTCCGTTACCCCGAGTCCTTCACGGCCTTGGCCAGCCTGGCGCACAAGCGCCTGGCCGAGCTGGCCGGGGCGCGCCCGCTGCGTTTGCTCAGCCTGCCTTGCTCGACCGGCGAGGAACCCTATTCGCTGGCCATGGCCTTGCTCGATGCCGGTATCGCGCCGGGAGCGTTCATGATCGACGGCATGGACATCAGCCCCAGTTCCGTGGCCAAGGCCGGGCAGGCCGTGTACGGGCGCAATGCCTTCCGTGGCAGCGACCTGGCCTTTCGCGAGCGTTACTTCGATGCCCTCGACGAAGGCCACCTCCTGCATGAGCGGGTGCGCGAGCAAGTCAGCCTGCAGGTGGGCAATGTGCTCGACCCGGCGCTGGCCAGCCGCGATGGCCTGTACGACTTCGTGTTCTGCCGCAACCTGCTGATCTATTTCGACGTGTCGACCCAACAACGGGTGTTCGAAGTGCTCAAGCGCTTGTTGCACCCACAGGGTGTGCTGTTCATCGGCCCGGCCGAAGGCAGCTTGCTGGCGCGATTGGGCATGCGCCCGCTGGGGATTGCCCAGTCGTTCGCCTACGTGCGCCAGGAGGGTGGCGGCGCTGCGCTGGCTACGCCCCCGGTCCAGCCCTTGCGGCGCACATCGCCAGTACCGGCCAAGCCAGGCTATCCGTTACCGAGCGCAGCGTCGCCGCGCCCACTGCGGGTGCTGCCCGTGGCCGCCAAGCCAGCGCCGGCGCGCGAGCACAAGCGCGAGGAGGCAAGCGAGCTGCTGGCCAGCATCGCCCGGCTTGCCAATGCCGGCGCCAGCGAGCAGGCCCGTGCCGAATGCCAGCGCTACCTGGGCCAGTTCGCGCCTTCGGCGCAGGTTTACTACTGGCTGGGGCTGCTCAGCGATACCGAAGGCGATGCGCAGCAGGCACTGACCCACTATCGCAAAGCCCTGTACCTGGAACCGCAGCACCCCGAGGCGCTGGTGCACCTGGCGGCCTTGCTGGCGGCCCAGGGTGACCTGGCCGGTGCCCGGCGCCTGCAGGAGCGCGCCGCACGGGTTGGCAGGGAGTCTGAACGATGAAGGAATCCGCGATGCAGTTGCTCGCCGAGGATGACGCGCACATCGACGACTGCTGGAACCGCATTGGCGTGCACGGCGACAAGCAGTGCCCGCTGCTGGAACGTCACGTTCACTGCCGCAACTGCGAGGTATATGCCGCAGCGGCCACACGCCTGCTCGACCGCTACGCGCTGATGCAGGACCACCAGGCTGCCGTGGCGCCACCGGTCGAGGAAAACACCGGCCGCTCCATGCTGCTGTTCCGCCTGGGCGAAGAGTGGCTGGCGCTGGCCACCGCCTGCCTGGCCGAAATTGCCCCGCTGCAGGCGGTGCATTCGCTGCCGCACCAGCGCTCGCGGGTGTTGCAGGGGGTGGCCAACGTGCGCGGTGCGCTGGTGCCGTGCCTGTCACTGGCCGACCTGCTGGGTGTGCAGGCCAGCGCTGCCGAGCAACGTGGCGGCCGGGCGATGCCACGCATGCTGATCCTGGCTGCGGATGGCGGGCCGGTGGTGATGGCGGTCGAGGAAATCGACGGCATTCACCGGCTCGACCCGCTGCTGCTGGGCAGCGGCCAGGACGCCTCCCACTTCACCGCAGCGGTCCTGCAATGGCGTGGCCGCAGCGTGCGGGTGCTGGACGATCAACACTTACTGTCTGCCGTGCAGCGGAGCCTGTCATGACCCCAGAGCAAATGCGCGACGCATCGTTGCTCGAACTGTTCAGCCTGGAGGCCGAGGCGCAGACCCAGGTGCTCAGCGTCGGCCTGATGGCGCTGGAGCGTAATCCCACGCAGGCCGACCAGCTCGAGGCTTGCATGCGCGCGGCCCATTCGCTGAAGGGCGCGGCGCGGATTGTCGGGGTGGACGCTGGCGTCAGCGTCGCCCACGTCATGGAGGACTGCCTGGTGGCCGCCCAGGAGGGCCGCCTGCGGCTGAGCGCCGAGCATATCGATGCCCTGTTGCAAGGCACCGACCTGTTGATGCGCATCGCCACGCCTGGCGATGCCGGGGCGCAGGCGACCCTGCCGGTGTTCCTTGCGCAAATGGCCAACCTGCTCGACCCGGGGGCGGCAGCCGTGCCCCCCGCGCCACCAGCCGTGCCAGCGCTGCCGGAAGCGCCGGTGCAAACCGTGCAAGCCGAACCTTTGCCGCTGCCTGTCGAACCCTTGGAGCCTGAGACCGAGCCCGAGCTGGCCCCACGTCGCAAGGCCGGCAAGCGCACCGGCGAAGGTACAGAGCGGGTGCTGCGGGTCACCGCCGACCGCCTCAACAGCCTGCTCGACCTGTCCAGCAAGTCGCTGGTGGAAACCCAGCGGCTCAAGCCTTACCTGGCCACCCTGCAGCGCCTCAAGCGCATGCACGGCCAGGGCATGCAGGCGCTTGATGGCCTGCGCATGCAACTGGAGGACAGTGGCCAGAGCAGCGAGGTGCTCGAAGCCCTGGCACAGACCCAGCGCCTGCTGGCGGAAACCCAGCAGATCCTGCAGCAGCAGGCTGCCGATCTGGACGAGTTCGGCTGGCAGGCCAGCCAGCGCGCACAACTGCTGTACGACACCGCGCTGGCCTGCCGGATGCGGCCGTTTGCCGATGTGCTGACCGGCCAGAGCCGCATGGTGCGCGACCTTGGGCGGTCGCTGGGCAAGCCGGTGCGGCTGTTGGTGGAAGGGGACAAGACCCAGGTCGACCGCGATGTGCTGGAAAAGCTCGAAGCACCGCTGACCCACCTGTTGCGCAATGCGGTCGACCACGGCATCGAGCTGCCCGAGCGGCGCCTGCTGGCGGGCAAGGCGGAGGAGGGGGTGATCCGCCTGCGGGCCTCGCACCAGGCCGGAATGCTCAGCCTGGAACTGATCGACGACGGTGCCGGCATCGACCTCGAGCGCCTGCGCAGCAGCATTGTCGGGCGTGCCCTGTCGCCCGCCGACACGGTGGCGCGGATGAGCGAGCAAGAGTTGCTGACGTTCCTGTTCTTGCCCGGTTTCAGCCTGCGCGACAAGGTCACCGAGGTGTCCGGGCGCGGCGTGGGCCTGGATGCGGTGCAGCACATGATCCGTGAACTGCGCGGTTCTATCGAGCTGACCCAGCTGGCCGGGCAGGGCTGCCGTTTTCACCTGCAGGTGCCACTGACCCTGTCGGTGGTGCGCAGCCTGGTGGTCGAGGTGGGCGGCGAGGCCTATGCCTTCCCGCTCGCTCATATCGAACGCACACTGGAAGTGAGCGCCGAAGAGATCGTGCAGATCGAGGGGCGTCAGCACTTCTGGCACGAAGGCCGGCACATCGGCCTGGTCGCGGCCAGCCAACTGCTCAACCGCCCGGCCGGGCAAACGCAGGAGAGCAGCCTGCGGGTAGTGGTGATCCGCGAGCGCGAGCAACTGTACGGCGTGGCCGTGGAGCGGCTGGTGGGCGAGCGGGTGCTGGTGGTGATGCCGCTCGACCCACGGCTGGGCAAGGTGCAGGACATTTCTTCCGGCGCCTTGCTCGACGATGGCTCGGTGGTGCTGATCGTCGATGTCGAGGACCTGCTGCGCTCGGTGGAGAAACTGCTCAGCACCGGCAGCCTGGAACGCATCGAACGCGGCAGCAGCGGCGCCCGTGGCGTGGCGCGCCAGCGCATCCTGGTGGTCGACGATTCGCTGACCGTGCGAGAACTGCAGCGCAAGCTGCTCGGCAACCGTGGCTATGACGTGGCCGTGGCGGTGGACGGCATGGACGGCTGGAACGCCTTGCGTGGCGAGGACTTCGACCTGCTGATCACCGACATCGACATGCCGCGCATGGACGGCATCGAGCTGGTCACCCTGGTGCGCCGCGACCAGCGCCTGCAATCGCTGCCGGTGATGGTGGTGTCCTACAAGGACCGTGAGGAAGACCGACGGCGTGGCCTGGATGCCGGCGCCGACTACTATTTGGCAAAGGCCAGTTTCCATGACGATGCGTTGCTGGATGCTGTGGTTGAGCTGATCGGAGGTGCTCAGGGATGAAGATCGCCATCGTCAACGACATGCCCATGGCCGTGGAGGCGCTGCGCCGGGCGGTCGCCCTGGAGCCGGCGCACGAGGTGGTATGGGTGGCCAGCAATGGCGCCGAGGCGGTGCAGCGCTGCACCGAGCAGCAGCCAGACCTGATCCTCATGGACCTGATCATGCCGGTCATGGATGGCGTCGAGGCCACCCGGCGGATCATGGCCGAAACCCCATGCGCCATCGTCATCGTCACAGTCGACCGCAAGCAGAACGTGCACCGGGTGTTCGAGGCCATGGGCTACGGCGCCCTCGACGTGGTAGACACGCCGGCGCTGGGCGCGGGCGATCCCCGTGAAGCGGCGGCGCCACTGCTGCGCAAAATCCTCAATATCGGCTGGCTGATCGGCCAGCAACGTTCGCCTGCCGCCCGCCCGGTGGCCACGCCGCTGCGCGAGGCTTCCCAGCGCCGCGGCCTGGTGGCGATCGGCTCGTCGGCAGGTGGCCCGGCGGCGCTGGAAGTGTTGCTGCAGGGCCTGCCGGCGGCGTTTCCGGCGGCCATCGTGCTGGTCCAGCATGTGGACCAGGTGTTTGCCGCGGGCATGGCCGAATGGCTCAGCAGCGCTGCCGGGCTGCCGGTGCGCCTGGCCCGTGAAGGCGAGCCGCCGCAGCCGGGGCAGGTTTTGCTGGCAGGCACCAATCACCACATCCGCCTGCTACAGAACGGCCAACTGGCCTACACTGCCGAACCTGTCAATGAAATTTACCGGCCCTCGATCGATGTGTTCTTCGAGAGTGTGGCGCGCTATTGGACCGGCGATGCGGTGGGCGTGTTGCTTACCGGCATGGGCCGCGATGGTGCCCAGGGCCTGAAGCTGATGCGCCAGCAGGGCTTCCTGACCATTGCCCAGGACCAGGCCAGCAGTGCGGTGTACGGGATGCCCAAGGCCGCTGCGGCCATCGATGCCGCAGTGGAAATCCGCCCGCTGGAACGCATAGCCGGGCGCTTGATGGAATTTTTCGCAAAATGACGAAGTGTATTGAATCACGCCGCCAGGCCGGCAGTGATCGGGTGAACAGGTATGAATGATTTACCGATCGAAGGTTTCACGACCCCCAACGAGAACTCGGCGATGGTGCTGCTGGTCGACGACCAGGCCATGATCGGCGAGGCGGTGCGGCGTGGCCTGGCCCATGAAGAGAACATCGACTTCCACTTCTGCGCCGACCCGCACCAGGCGGTGGCCCAGGCCGTGCGCATCAAGCCCACGGTGATCCTGCAGGACCTGATCATGCCTGGCCTGGACGGGCTGACCCTGGTGCGTGAATACCGCAACAACCCGGCGACCCAGGACATCCCGATCATCGTCCTGTCGACCAAGGAAGACCCGCTGGTCAAGAGCGCAGCCTTTGCTGCCGGGGCCAATGATTACCTGGTCAAGCTGCCGGATACCATCGAGCTGGTGGCGCGCATCCGCTATCACTCGCGTTCCTACCTGACCCTGTTGCAGCGCGACGAGGCCTACCGCGCCCTGCGCGTCAGCCAGCAGCAACTGCTCGATACCAACCTGATGCTGCAGCGGCTGATGAACTCCGATGGCCTGACCGGGTTGTCCAACCGCCGCCACTTCGACGAGTACCTGGAACTGGAGTGGCGCCGGGCCATGCGTGAGCAGCAGCAGTTGTCGCTGCTGATGATCGACGTGGACTACTTCAAGGCCTACAACGACAGCTTTGGCCACCTGGCCGGTGACGAGGCCTTGCGCCAGGTGGCCGAGGCGATCCGCGGCTCGTGCTCGCGGCCGACCGACCTGCCGGCGCGCTATGGTGGCGAGGAATTCGTCCTGGTATTGCCCAACACCACGCCGGGCGGGGCACGCCTAGTGGCCGAGAAGCTGCGCCAGACCGTGCTCGGCCTGGGCATCCCGCACACCGCGCCGGTGCCCGACTCGTATCTGACCGTGAGCATTGGCCTGGCCACCCAGACTCCGCCCATCGGCAGCCATAGCCGGCAACTGATCTCGGCTGCGGACAAAGGCCTGTACCAGGCCAAGAATGGCGGGCGCAACCAGGTTGGTATCGCCTGACAGGGCCTCATCGCCGGCAAGCCAGCTCCCACAGGTACAGCGTATGCCTGAGACCTGCGCTGTACCTGTGGGAGCTGGCTTGCCGGCGATAGGCCGGGGCAGGCGTTCACCTCATTCTGCCGACACCACTTCTACCGCCCGGCGGGTCTGCCGCCCTGCGGCGGACTCGGTTATACTCGCAGGCTTTTCACCGAATTCGTGCGAGTAGCCAGCCCATGGAAATCCAACCGATCCTGAACACCATCAAGGACCTCACCGAGCGTTCCCAGTCCATTCGGGGGTATCTTTGACTACGATCACAAGCATGACCGCCTGATCGAAGTCAACCGCGAGCTGGAAGACCCCAACGTCTGGAACAAGCCCGAGTACGCCCAGGCCCTGGGCCGCGAGCGTGCCATGCTGGCACAGGTCGTCGAGACCCTGGACAAGCTGTCCGGTGGCCTGGCCGACTGCCAGGACCTGCTCGACATGGCCGTCGAGGAAAATGACGAAGGCGCCGTCGGCGACGTCGTGACCGAACTGGAAGGCCTGGAAGAAAAACTGGCCCAGCTCGAGTTCCGTCGCATGTTCAGCGGCGAGATGGACATGAACAACGCCTACCTGGACATCCAGGCCGGCTCCGGTGGTACCGAGGCGCAGGACTGGGCCAACATCCTGCTGCGCATGTACCTGCGCTGGGCCGACAAGCGTGGTTTCGATGCCACCATCATCGAGCTTTCCGAAGGTGAAGTCGCAGGCATCAAGGGCGCCACCGTGCATATCAAGGGCGAGTACGCCTTCGGCTGGCTGCGCACCGAGATCGGCGTGCACCGCCTGGTACGCAAGAGCCCGTTCGACTCCGGTGCCCGTCGCCACACCTCGTTCTCGGCGGTGTTCGTGTCGCCCGAGATCGACGACAAGGTCGAGATCGAGATCAACCCGGCCGACCTGCGTATCGACACCTACCGTTCCTCCGGTGCCGGTGGTCAGCACGTGAACACCACCGACTCGGCGGTGCGTATTACCCACGTACCGACCAACACCGTGGTGGCCTGCCAGAACGAACGCTCCCAGCACGCCAACAAGGACACCGCCATGAAAATGCTGCGGGCCAAGTTGTACGAGCTGGAAATGCAGAAGCGCAATGCCGCCTCGCAGGCGCTGGAAGACAGCAAGTCGGATATCGGCTGGGGCCACCAGATCCGCTCCTACGTGCTGGATGACTCGCGTATCAAGGACCTGCGTACCGGTGTCGAGCGCAGCGACTGCCAGAAGGTGCTGGACGGCGACCTCGACCAGTACCTGGAAGCGAGCCTCAAGCAGGGGCTGTAAACCGCACACAACCGCCGCGGTACCTGGCCTGGGGCCGGTATCGCGTGCCCTGCCCGAAAGGGGCACCGAACACCTGATGGAAAGAATGACGAAATGAGCGACCTCAAGACCGAAGCGCAAGACCTGCAACAGGAAGAAAACGCCCTGATCGCCCTGCGCAAGGAAAAGCTTGCCGCCGAGCGCGCCAAGGGCAATGCCTTCCCCAATGACTTCCGTCGCGACAGCTACTGCAACGACCTGCAGAAGCAGTATGCGGACAAGACCAAGGAAGAACTGGAAGCTGCAGCGATTCCGGTCAAGGTTGCCGGCCGCATCATGCTCAACCGCGGCTCGTTCATGGTCATTCAGGACATGACCGGCCGTATCCAGGTCTACGTCAACCGCAAGACCCTGCCGGAAGAAACCCTGGCCGCGGTCAAGACCTGGGACCTGGGCGACATCATCAGCGCCGAAGGCACCCTGGCCCGTTCCGGCAAGGGCGACCTGTACGTCGAAATGACCAACGTGCGCCTGCTGACCAAGTCGCTGCGCCCGCTGCCCGACAAGCACCACGGCCTGACCGACACCGAGCAGCGCTACCGCCAGCGTTACGTCGACCTGATGGTCAATGAAGAAACCCGCCACACCTTCCGTGTGCGTTCGCAGGTGATCTCGCACATCCGCAAGTTCCTCATCGAGCGCGACTTCCTCGAAGTCGAGACACCGATGCTGCAAACCATCCCGGGCGGCGCTGCGGCCAAGCCGTTCGAAACCCACCACAACGCCCTGGACATGGCCATGTTCCTGCGTATCGCGCCGGAGCTGTACCTCAAGCGCCTGGTGGTTGGTGGCTTCGAGAAGGTGTTCGAGATCAACCGCAACTTCCGTAACGAAGGCGTTTCGACTCGTCACAACCCTGAATTCACCATGCTCGAGTTCTACCAGGCCTACGCCGACTACCGCGACAACATGGACCTCACCGAGGAACTGTTCCGCGAGCTGGCGCAGCTGGTACTTGGCACTACCGACGTGCCGTACGGCGACAAGGTGTTCCACTTCGGCGAGCCGTTCGCCCGCCTGTCGGTATTCGACTCGATCCTCAAGTACAACCCGGAGCTGACCGCTGCCGACCTGCAGGACGTCGACCGTGCCCGCGACATCGCCAAAAAGGCCGGTGCCAAGGTGCTGGGCCACGAAGGCCTGGGCAAGCTGCAGGTGATGATTTTCGAAGAGCTGGTCGAGCACAAGCTGGAGCAGCCGCACTTCATCACCGAGTACCCGTTCGAAGTGTCGCCGCTGGCCCGTCGCAACGATGACAACCCGGCTGTTACCGACCGTTTCGAGCTGTTCATCGGTGGCCGCGAGATCGCCAACGCCTACTCCGAGCTCAACGATGCCGAAGACCAGGCCGAGCGCTTCCTGGCCCAGGTGGCCGAGAAGGACGCCGGTGACGACGAAGCCATGCACTACGACGCCGACTTCGTTCGCGCCCTGGAGTACGGCATGCCGCCGACTGCTGGTGAAGGCATCGGCATCGACCGCCTGGTGATGCTGCTGACCAACTCGCCGTCGATCCGCGACGTGATCCTGTTCCCGCACATGCGTCCGCAGGCCTGAGTGAATTGAACGAGCCGCCTTTCGAGGCGGCTTTTTCTTGCCTGAAGCTTTATGTTGTCAGTACCGGCCCTATCGCCGGCAAGCCAGCTCCCACAGGTACTGCACAAGTCCTGAAGGTTGTGGGACCCCTATGGGTGCCAGCTCCCACAGGTACTGCGCAAGTCCTGAAGATTGTGGGCCCCCTGTGGGAGCTGGCTTGCCGGCGATTGGGCCGGTACAGGCTGCAGATGACTTGAACCATGAGGTACACCCCGTGACACCCGCAATGCCTCACCAGGGCGCCGCCGGCATCGCCACCGCCGTCGCCGAAAGCGTGCAATACCAAGGCCGCAAGACTGCCCGCCAGGGCAGCGAGCAGCGTCGCCAACTGATCCTCGACGCCGCCATGCGCATTGTCGTGCGCGATGGCGTACGCGGTGTGCGCCATCGCGCCGTCGCCGCCGAGGCCGGTGTGCCACTGTCGGCCACTACCTACTACTTCAAGGATATCGAGGACCTGCTCACCGATACCTTTGCCCAGTACGTCGAACGCAGCGCCGCCTACATGGCCAAGCTGTGGGCCAATACCGAGGTGGTGTTGCGCCAGTTGCTGGCCGAGGGTGACGGCAGCCCGCAGGCGCGGGCACGCCTGGCTGACGAGGTAGCGCGCATGACAGCCGACTACGTACAGCGGCAACTGTTGAACCGCCGCGACTTCCTGATGGCCGAGCAGGCCTTCCGCCAGGAGGCGCTGCTGTGCCCGCGCCTGGCTCAACTGGTGTGCGCCCATGAACAGATCCTGCTGCATGGCACCCGCCAATTGCTGCAGGTGGTGGGCTCGCAGCAACCGGAACAGGACGCCCAAATGTTGACGGCGATTATCGAGCAGATGGAATATCAGGGCCTGCTCAAGGATGCGAACGCGCAAGCCGATGGGCAGATGCTCGCTATGCTTAGCCGATACCTGCAGCTGGTGCTGGCATCGGCCTGAGCCGAGACCGACTTTTCAAGGAGAACCTGATGAAAGCCTGGCGTGTGGTGTTGTTGACTTTGTCATTCCTGCTGCTGGGCGGTTGTCTGGTGACCTTCCACGAGCCCTTGCCGAGCAACCAGGCGGCGCCCAAGGCCCTGCTCGGCAAGTGGAGCAGCAAGGACGCATGGGGCGAGCCGCTGAAGCTGGTGATCAGCCGTAGCGGCGGCGATGCCTACAAGGCAGTGGCCACGGCCAAGGGCAAGGCCCCCGAGGAATACGTGTTCACCGTGTCGCGCCACGGCAACCGCTGGTACCTGTCGGCTGGCGTGCCGAAGCGCTTGGGTGGCAACTTCCTGATCGGCGGTTTCGATATCGTCGATGGCAAGGAACTGGTGGTCTACAACCTGGATGTCGAGCAGGTGCAGCAGGCGGTGGACAAGAAGGAGCTGACCGGGCGCAGCACCGAGGTGCCGGAAGACAACGGCGACGGCGTGCTGATCGACAGCCCGTCGGCGCGGGTGCTGGCGTACCTGGACGACCCGGCCAACTCCGACCTGTTCGTTGAAGTGGCGCGGTTCCAGCGCTCCGGCAAATGACCGTGCTGGCTTCTTCGCGGCTAAAGCCGCTCCCACAGGGACCGCACCGGTTTCGAGCCTGATGCAGTACCTGTGGGAGATTCTATGGTTGTGGGCAATGCTTTTTGCCCCCTTTGCTCATGTATTCGCCTTGAGTCTTCATCAAGGCGAATGCAATTCTGGCCAGCTTTCGGG
>NZ_NEJX01000029.1:0-35090 GCF_002113245.1 Pseudomonas sp. B13(2017) | reverse complement strand
AAGGGGTGGGGCGAGTTCTCCCACGGTCTGTACTGCTGTGAACAGTCAGATTCGGCTTTTTCGTCCCACCACCCCTTCGAGTATCACCATACAAGCGGCTTTAGCCGCGAACACCGGCTCAGCCGGTGCCATGCACCGCGTTGGATTCTTCGCGGCTAAAGCCACACAGGGTACGCGGACCGCTTGCGAATTCAGTTCTCTACTCGACAGCGCAGCCCAAAGGGCTGGGTGATCGCCCGCAGGGATTGCGCTGGACCGATGTTGCAATCGCCTTCGCCGCTTGCGCCAAACGTTGTGTAGCCAGCCGGATTTCATCCATGTCCAGCGAGGCGAAACCGAGGCGCAGGGCATTTTCCGCATGACCAAACGGCGAAAACTGCCGGCCACTGCGTACCACCAGGTCCAACTCCAACGCCTTGCCAACCAACTGATCCACATCGATCCCGTCAGCAAACCTCACCCACAGTGCCAGCCCACCTTCCGGCTCGCGCACGGTTACCTGCTCGCCAAAGGCATCGTGCAAGCAAGCCAACAGGGTCTCTCGACGCCGGCGATACTCCCGGGCAACCCTACGCAAGTGCTTTTTCAGCTCGCCATCATTGATCAAGTCCGCCAGCATCTGCTGCATCACCGCATCGCCCTGCCCCAGTGTCAGCGTCGCCCTGCGTTCGAGCGCCACGGCCACCTCCGCCGGCGCCACGATGAAACTGCAACGGAACGTACTGCCCAGGGACTTGGACAATGAGCCAATGTAGATCACGTGCCGCTGCTGACGGTCGCTGGCCAGCGGCAGGTAAGGCCGCCCGGCGAAGTGGTACTCATGGTCGTAGTCTTCCTCGACCACGCAAAAGTCATGCTGCCGCGCCAGCTCCAGCAGCTGCTGTCGGCGCCCGGCAGGCAGGCTGACCGTGGTCGGGAACTGGTGATGGGGAGTGATGTACAGCATGCGCACCTGGTGCAGCCGGCAAAGTGCATCGATCTGCTCGACCCGGCAGCCCTCGTCATCCAGGTCCACGGTGACCAGCCGGGCGCCCAGCTGGCGGAAGATCTCCCACGCGGGCGGATAGCTCAGGCGTTCGATCAGCACAACGTCACCGGGCTTGAGCAGCACGCTGGCCACCAGGTACAGCGACATCTGCACGCCCTGGGTCAGGCAGATATGCTCGGCGCCAACGTTCAGGCTGCGATTGTGCCGCAGCATGTCGGCCAAGGCGCTGCGCAGGGAGTGGCTGCTGCACGCGCTGCCATGGCGCACGGTATTGGCGGCAAAGCTGTTGCGCAAGGCATTACGGTAATAACGGTGCAGAACGGTCTGCGGCAGCAGGCGGTGGTCACAGGCGCCGTTGTCGAAGAAAAGCGCACCCGGCCGATCCTGCTGCGCGGCAGCCTGTTCGTTGGCCGCGAAGTAGGCAACGGCAGGCTCCTCCTGTAGCACCAGGGCAAAGGGCTGCGCTGCGTCGGGCTCGGCCAGGGTGCCAGCCGCCAGCTGCCGACTGACGAAGGTGCCACGGCGCTGCACGCTTTCCAGCCAGCCCTTGGTCTCGGCTTCCTCGTAGGCGAGGATCACCGTCTTGCGATTGACGTTCAGCAGTTGCGCCATTTCCCGCGTGCCAGGCAACGGCGTGCCGGGGCGCAGGCGGCCCTCGGAGATCGCGGCTACCAGGCCCTCGACGATCTGCCTGTACGAAGCCTGCGGCTGCGCCCCGTCGAGCTTGAGCAGCGGCTGCCATTTGCGAAGCTGGACCATGTGAATTAACCGAAACTGGAGGTTCTACTGGTCCTGGACTATAGCAACAATCGAACCTCCACTTGCCCCGAGGTGCCCATGCAGAACCGCCACGTCATTGAATTGTCGCCCTCGGGCAAAACCTTCGACGCCAGCCAGGAGCTGCTGCTCGATGCCATGCTCGCCAGCGGCCTGCCGGTGCCCTTCTCATGCCGCCGCGGCGCCTGCGGGTCGTGCAAGGTCAAGGTGGTGTCGGGGCAGTATCGGGACAAGCAGCGGACGGCAGACATGCCCGCGCCCTGCTACCCCCTCGCCGCCGACGAAATGTTGCTGTGCCAGAGCCACGCCTGCAGCGACATGCGCCTGGAAATCCCCGGCTGGTCCCTGGAAACCCAGGCGCTGGAAATCCACGCGCAGGTTCATGGCAAACGCGAACTGAGCGCCGATATCATCGAACTGGTGCTGCAGCCTGCACAGCCGTTGGCGGTACGGGCTGGCCAGTACGTACGCTTTCGGCTCGACAACGGCAACAGCCGCTGTTTTTCCATCGCCAACCTGCCCGCCCAGGACCAGGGGCAACTGGTGTTTCACATCCGCAAGGTAAGCGGCGGCCTGTTTACCGAACGCCTGCTGCCAACCCTGCAAGCAGGTGACAGCTTGAAACTTGAAGGGCCGGTGGGTGCCTGCACCTGGCAGCACGAGGACCAGCGGCCCCTGGTGCTGTTCGCCACTGGCACAGGTTACGCCGGCATCAAGCCATTGCTGCTGACCGCCCTGGCAGGTGATGCCGAGGTCACGTTGTACTGGGGCGGCAGATCGGACGCCGACTTCTATGACCGTGAGTTTCTCGACCAGGCCAGCCGTGCACACGCTCACTTTCGCTGGCACCCGGTGCTGTCGGACCAGGCGCGCGTGCAGCAGGTGGCGCTGGCCCAGGCCCATCGCTGGGCCGACACCCAGGTCTATGCCTGCGGCAATGCCACGATGATCAGCCAGGTTCGCGAGCAGTGCCTCGCAGCAGGCCTGCAGCCCCATCGTTTTGTCGCGGAGGCTTTCGTTGCCAGCGGCGCACTGGCGCCCGAGGCTTCAACAGCCAACCCATTGCACCCGGAGCTGGAAAAAGTCGGCCCGCGCTACTCGCTGGACGGCATGCTCGCTGCCCGCGAGCAGTCGGTACGGGCCGTGACAGCGATCGCCAGCCAGCTGAAAGTCGGCATGACCACCGCCCAGGCGCTGGAGATGGCCGGGCAAACCTTGCAGGCGATGGGCGCATCGCACACCTGGCACCCGACCTACATCCGCTTTGGCGACGACACCGTGCGCACGCCGCGCCAAGGCATAGATCTGCAACGTGTATTACGTAACACGGATATCGTCGTGGTCGATGTCGGCCCGGTATGGGATGGCTATGAGGGCGACTATGGCGACACCTTCGTGTTCGGCCAGCACGAGCTGCACCACGCCTGCGTCAAGGCACTGCATGAAGTGTTCGACGAAACCCGCCAGGCCTGGGGCCGTGGCCTGACCGGGCGCGAACTGTACGACTTCGCCGAGCGCAGTGCCCAGGCAAAAGGCTGGCAGCTGGAGCGCAATCTGGCCGGGCATCGCATCGCCGACTTCCCGCATGTGCTGTATGGGCAGGACAAACTGGCCGAGGTGGAAATCGTCCCGAGCGAAGTGGTGTGGGTGCTGGAGATCCAGTTGTGCCACCCTACCGAGCCGGTCGGGGCGTTTTTCGAAGACATCCTGATTGGCGAGGCCAGGCCGCTTTCATAGATTCAGAAGCAAGCGATCCGCGTACCCTGTGGGAGCGGCTTTAGCCGCGAAGAATCCAACGCGCTGCATGGCACCGGCTGCGCCGGTGTTCGCGGCTAAAGCCGCTCCCACAGGGGCCCTGCTGATTCAATGAGTTATGTGCCGTTCTATCTCAAGCACCGAGCGAATCCAGCACGCCTTGCAGCTTGCCCCGGGTCATCTCGGTGCACGGCTGCATGGGCTCTCGCAGTTCATCGCTCATCAACCCCTGTAGCTGCAAGGCCGCCTTGACCACAGCCGGGTTGGCCTCGGCAAAGGCCATCTTCATCCACGGCAGCAACTGGTAGAACGTGCCGCGCGCGGCTACCCAGTCGCCATGGTCGACCTGCTGCAGCATGCGCACGTACAGGTCGGCGCGTACATGCGCCGAAGCCGAAATGGCCCCTGCGCCACCCAGGCACAGGTTGTTGAAGATCTGCATGTCCTCACCGGCCAGCACCTGGGCATGGCCGTCCTGGATCAGGGCCATGGTGGTCTCGCTGTCACCGCCGCAGTCCTTCACCGCCGCGATGCGCGGGTGGCGCACGATGCGCCGCAGGGTTTCACGCTCGATGCGTACCCCGGTGCGGTAGGGGATGTCGTAGACGATCACCGGCACGCTGGCGGCATCCGCCACGGTGCTGAAGAACGCCTCGATGCCGGCCTGCGAAGGCCGGATGTAGCACGGTGCAGGGACCAGCAGCCCGCCAATGTCACGCCGCTGGATTTCAGCCTGGAAGGCCAACAGCTCGCGCAGGTTGTAGCCCGACAGGCCCATCACCACCCTGCCCGGCTCCACCCAGGCCAGCACAGCGTCCAGTACGGCCAGTTGCTCGGCCTTGGACAGCGCCGCTGCCTCGCCCGTGGTACCGCATACCACAAAACCGGCCACACCCTCTTCGAGCAGCTTCTTCACCAGTTTTTCCAGGGCGGCGAAGTCGATTTCATTGGCGCGCATTGGCGTGACGAGGGCGATCCAGATACCACGGAAATTCGACATGCAAAAACTCCTGATGTTGACCGAAAGTCAGCGTCAGCAGGGCGAAGAGTCGAAGTGGTCTGGCAGGGATACCTGGCGCCTTCTGTCTCGTCAGCCCACCTGACGAGACAGCGCGCCTCGGTCAGATGAGCGGCTGTTTCTTGGATTTCTTGGCAACGGCAACGCACGCGCCTGCCTGGGCGATGAAGCCCGAAGCGAAAATGGCGTGGTTGGAAGTGGACATGCCGGCAAGCCCGTTGCGTGGATATGGCTGGATAATGGTGGCGCGGCGCACTCGGTGTCAACACCGAGATAGCAAACCCATCCGGCTGCGCTGGTGTTCACTGCCAAAGCCGCACAGAGATCTGTGGGCCCGATCTTGTACAAGAGGTATTTGATCAATCCAGCATCCACCCAGCATCACCCTCCTCCAGCACACCACCGTGATCCGTCCGGTCACCTTTACGCGCCACGGCCGCGCCCTCGACCAGGAAATGCTCAGCCCCGCTCTCGATCACGGCGCCGCACGTGGTCCGATCCCCCACCCTGGCAACCGCCCTGCCATTGAAGGTGTACGTGGCACTGCCGCTTTCTACCTGGTTGATGCCATGCAGCGGGCAGACATGTCGATGGCCTACCAGTACGACAGGGTTCATTGGGCTTCTCCTTCTGATGGCCCGGTACGAGATTCACGGTCCATGTCCTCCGGCCAATGAACCTTGGGTGCCAGGCAATGCATGTGGCTGAGGCCATCGTCATCGTTCCAGTCACGGGGTGGGTGCACGAACTTCGGCAGGGCTTCGGGGCCTTGCTGCATGAATAGCCGGGCGATCGCCCAGTAGGCTTCGCCGTGATACAGGTCGTGGGTGAAGAAGACGCGGTCGATGACTTCGTTGGTTTCCGGGTTGCGGACGGACAGCATGACGTTTTCGATCAGCCCACCGTGGCCAGGGGCGTAGACTCGGTAGACTTCGGCGGTTACATCGTCCCAGTTGTAGGCGACCGGTTTGACGCCCCAGTGTTTGCGGCTGAAGATGAAGATGCGGTCATATCGAAACTCATAAATGTATATCTTTTGGCGGAGTCGATTGAAGCGAATTGGCTCATCTCTAGGCGTAACCAGATCAAGTCTGACATAGGGAATCAAAGCCCATAGTATTGCCGGAGGAAAAATTATTGATATGTTTATTAGCCAATCGCGCTGCCAACCGTCATGCAAAAGACCCCAGTAGAGGCAAAGCGTCAATCCCAGAATAAAAATCAACCCCGGAATCCCAACTAAAAATATGACACCTCGGAGGATAATGCTACTCCGAGGTAACTCGAGATAAACATCATCGAGGTAGTTGGGCGACGGTTTGACACTTGCCCACACTTCCCGCCACTTTGGCACGTCATCTACCTTGGGAAGGTCATGACTCCAGCCTAAAGCGCGCTCCCACAGAACTTTACCATCACGCTTCACTCGTTAATCTCCCTGGCACAAATCTCAATATACCCACCTGGCAAGCTCCGATCCGGCCAGTACATCACCAACAGCGTAGCTGCCAGTATCGTGTGGTTTCCTATAGTTGCCATGAGCGATATCGAGCCAGAAATTTCTAACTGACTGAGCCCCGCAGGGTAAGGTTTTCGCTTCTCGCTGATTGAATAATTGCGGTCGTGGTCGGGTATTCGCGGCGATGTAAAGCTGGAAAATGAAGAGGACGGTGAGAGAGGCTCTTCAGAGTTTGCAAAGAAATTGCCCGAAGCAATAGTTTCCCCGCCAACGTAATCAGGGTGATGGCCATCACCGTGACGATGCACGATCAATTTCCAGTGATATCCCGAAGAACGCTCGTCGTACATAGGCAAAGCGATCAAGAATTTTAGCTCCCTCATTATTTTGACACTAATCAAGCCACCTATTTTCGGAAGACCTGGATCAGTTGCCAAGTGCGACTCAAAGTGCAACTTCGCCTGCACCCCTAACGTGGCAGCATTGAGTTCGGCAAAAGCGATATCCGCATGTTCTGGAGAATTCCAATGAATGCTCGGCTTTTCGTCTGCCTTTCCAAAGCAGCACCGCCTTACCCAGCGTTCCAAATCAGTTGATTCGTTTTTCTCAGCCCGTTTGCTTAGTTGATAAGCAGCAAGCGTGAGGGCTATCGCCAATCCCAGCGGGCCGAAAAATAACGGGTTGAGTACTGCGACTCCGAATGCGATAGTTCCAGCAGCATAAAAAACGGCTGAAGTTAGATGTTGGTAGTACGCTACTTCATCACCCGCAGCGGCGGTGCGCCTCATGGCATTGATTGCTTGAGCCGTATCAAAGACCCCTGCAACCACACTTACCAAAGCACCAAGCCTTATCAAGGCCTCCCCTGTGGCTGCTACACCCTTTGCCCGTGCCAAATTCAGTGGACCAGCGCTTGATCTCAAAATGAGCCCAACCAACTCGATTTGCCCTCCCAACACGCCCAATTGAGATCCTTGCAACGCCAACTTGGCCTCAAACGCCTTGGGCCCAATCTCCGTTTCCGCCTTGTCCTGATTTCTGCCCAGGCTGTCCTGCTGCAGATACAACCCGCCTATCGCCAGCAGGACCTCCCAGCTGCCAGCGATCCCGCGCAACCCGGAAAAACCGGTTCTAACCAATCGGGCCGCCTGCTGCGTCGTGATCTTCATCCCCTGCAACAACCTGCGCGCATCGGTTTCCAACGTCCCCGCTGCCACCGAGATATCCACTAGGGCAAGCTGTGCCGCGCTGCTCGCCTGGGTTACGCCCATGCTGGCTTCCTGGAACAACCGCCCATGCACCTCTTCAGCCTTGCCCTCGACCCACACCGTCACGCTGATCATCGAATTGGTGAACCGCGGGTCAAGCACGGCCAGGCTCATCAGCCCATGCTGGATGATCGGCCGCACCTTGCGCATGGCCTTCATCGAACCAAACTCGAAGTCATCGATATTGCGGCGCATCCGGTCCCGCGCCTCGGCGATCGACGCGTTGGCCTTGTGCTGCAACTCCCGGAGGTGGGCGCTCTGCAAGGCGTAGTACTCGCCCAGCTTCATCTTCACTTCCAGCTCGATCAGGTGCACGCCGTTGTAAAGAAACTGCGTGGCGCTGTTCAGATGCCGCACGGCCTTCTGAATGCCAGGCGACAGGCATGGCGCCAGCCGCTGACTGGCCGCATTGAGTGCGCCCTGTGTTTCAGCAATGGCCTGCTTGAGGGTATTGCGCATGCGCAAGCCGGCGTCATCGCTGGCGATGATCTTGCTCAGCATGCCGTAGAGCTTGTCGCTGTCGTTCCAGTTGATCGCTTCTGGGGCGGAGAAACTGGGCAGCAGCCCGGCCAGCAGAGAGCGATCCCGCATCAACAACGCGCGGTAGGGCGGGCTGTCCGGGTCCTTTAGCCATTTCAACCAGAGCAGTTCGCTGGTGCCGGAAGCGGGAACATGCGGTTCAAGGCGGGGGACGACAGCATCCGTAACGCCGCCACCCAGGCACAGGGCCATGCTCTTGGCGTAGGCCACCCCGGACTCGCGATCGTTACCGTCGTAGTCGTACGCCTCGGCCACCTTGAACATGGGCGTATCGAACAAGGCAACATACGCCCTTGTGTCCTTGTCGATGTAACGCTGAAACTCGCGCTCCTGCTGCTCATATTCAGCTTGGAACGCGGCCCGCTGCGGTTCGTGGTAGCGCTCTTCAAGCCGCTCGTCACTCTCCTGCTGTGCACGCTCGACCAATAGCTGCTGCTCGACTGCCGGGTCGGTGAACACCGGCGGCCCATCGCCCGTCATCGGTTCCAGCGACGGCACCTTCTGCGCCGCCCATTCCCTGTGCGTGGCACGAATGATCTGCAGGATCTGCGAGGTCTGCAGCTGATAAGCCCGCATCGGTTCTTCACGCCAGGCCTGACGCTTCAGTACCCAGTTCAGGCGCTGATGGTTGTACTCCTGAATCAGCCCGACAGTGTCGTCGAGCACCACTGCCAGCACGCCGTTTTCCAGCTGGTGCCGGTTGATCGCATTGACCAGATACCCTCGCAGGGCGAACCGGCGCAACCAGCGGCTATGGAAGCCATGTGCACTGTCGAAGGGGGCGCAGCCATGCTGGGCGTACTCGAATACCTGCTGGTCGACCCCAAGCTTATCGGGCGTCATGGCGATGCCCAGCAGTTCGGGATTGTTGCGTGCCTGAATCAGGTCCAGGCCCTCGAAGCGATGCGCAGGCGACGCGCCGCTCTTGTAGGCGTTCAGCACGCTCACCGGCCAAGGATCGCTGGAGAAAGCCAGCCAGGCGCTGGCGTACCTGCTGGTATCGATGTTGAGAAAGGCCGAAGGAATATCGTGATCTGCGTTCACGCATTTTTCGGGCAGCGGAGAAGGCGGGCCATCTGGCGGCTCATAAGGGTTGAAGCGGCGCAGATGGCCTTGCTCGCTGACGGCATAGGCATGCCAGACCTGCTGGTCGAGCAGCACATAGAGGAAGCCCATGCGCAAAGTGCGCAAGCCGATCTTTGTCGAGATATGCCGGTTATCCGCCACGGTGGAAACACACTCGGGGCGGGTATCGGGCACCAGGGCGCGGCGCAGCGGCAGGATAGGCAGGCCCTGGCGCTCGCAGAACATGCACTGGTCGTGCGGCAGCCCGGCTTCGGCGATCGCGAGGGCAATACGTTGGCTGATGGTCATGAGCGACTCTCGGATTTCGGCAGGCATTCGATCAGTTGGCGCCATTGCGCCTCGGAGTAGCGGGCGAGCAATGCGGCAAGAGGCGCCTGACCTCTGGCCGCTGTGTCGATCATTTCGCCCACCGCAGGTACGGTGTGCAGCCTGGGGTGAATGCACAGGTGATGGAGAGCGAAGGCCACGATGTCCTCCATCTCACTCAGGCCCAACCTGCGTGCATCATCGACATGGTTCGAAGCACGCACCGCAGCAAACGGTGGAATCTGACACTGATTGATGTGCTGCGAACCCGCCCGCAACACTCTCCAGGTAGCCAGCACACGTTCGATCAGCCCCACGTCATCCTGAATTCGCCGCGCAGGGGTCGGCAAAGGGTGTCGCTGCCCGCTCTGCCCTTTCAGGCTTGCCAACCGCCCACCGCTACTCAGGAACAACCAGTCACTGATCGGCCACCATGGGCCTTGTTCAAGCCGCTCGAACGTCGCCGCAAGCAACTCCAGACGGACGGGTTCATAGACCGGGTAGCAGCCAAATTCCCGATTGGAATCGGGTAGCCGACACAAGGCCGTGAGATGGGACGCGACAGCGGCCGAAGGCGCCTCACTGAACAGCCAGCCACACAGGTAACGCCGTTGCTGAAACAACGCCCTCTGCGCTGCTCGGGCGGTCAGTTCCAGCAAACGGCGACTGGGAACGGTGCCGGGCGAAGCCAGGCAGACCAGTACGGGATGCAGTTGGGGGGCATTGGCCAGGTCGGCCCGGTGCACACGGGTCAATGCCTGCTCACCCAGGGCATTGCGCAGCGGGGCAAGCACGGCGTGGTCGCCATCGTGAGCAGTCGCAAGCGGGTCTATCAGCACATGGCAGTACAAGTGCGCCCCATGATGGCTTTCGATGAGCCTGGCCAGGTTATCGGTGCGCATCAGACCTTGGCCTCGCACTTTTTGCTGGCGTCAGGCGTAAGCGAGAGTGGCTGGCTGTTTCCAGCCCCTGACGCAGCCGCACTGGTTTGCCCCAGCAGGTCGAGTTTCAGCCCGTTGATGGTGATGCCCTGCCCATCCAGCACAATGCTGCCGCCCGCGGTTCTGAACTCGATGCGCTCACTGGCGCGCAGCTGATAGATCGTCGTATGTTGCTCCATGCCCTGCCCGACGGTGACCTTTTGCGCACCTTTGACGACAAGCTCGGCGTCCTTTCCGACAAAGGCCTGGTGATTGGCCCCTGTTGATTCGCTACGGTCGTTGCCTACTTTCTCGATCAGGTCATGCTTGATATCTACACGGCAGTTTTGCCCAATGAGCTGGGTATGGTCGCCCCCCGTTTCCTGGCGGAAGTCATGGCCGATATTCAAGTGCTCATCATTGCCGACCTGCTCGACACGATTACGCCCCACACGCGTGGTCTCGTCATTGCCGACTACATTGTTCTGGTCCCGCTGGGCATGGATGAACACTTCTTCCTTGCCGAGTTCGTCCTCGAAGCGCAGCTCGTTGAAACCATCGCCCTTGTGGGTCTGGCTCTTGATGGTCATGCGCGTCTTGTGTTCGGGCAGGTCGTACGGCGGCAGCTGGTCGCCGCAATAGGTACGCCCGGTGATCATCGGCTGGTCGGGGTCGGCGTTGACGTACTGGACGATCACGTCCTGGCCGATGCGCGGGATGGCCATCGAGCCCCAGCTGCCGCCTGCCCAGCCTTGTGACACGCGTACCCAGCAGGAGCTGAACTCGTTGTTCTCGCTCTCCCGGTCCCAGGGGAAGCTCACCTTGACCCGGCCCCACTCGTCGCAGTAGATCTCTTCCCCGGGCGGCCCGACGACCGTGGCCATGTGCGGGCCGTCGATGCGTGGCTTGGGCAATGGCGCCGGACGCCATTCGATCCGGCCGGGCACAAGGACGGCTTCCTGCGAGTAGCGTGTCCCTTGTTCGGCCCCGGCAGCTTCTTCTTGCAGGCTGGTGAATTGGCTGCCCTCGTGATGTACACGCATCACACGCCAATGGGCGTTGAGGTCTTTGCGCGGGTGCTCGACGAGGGTGAAGCTCAGCCCCGGTTGCAGGCGTACATCATCGCCCTCGACTTCGGCAATACGGGCGTCATGGCGCAGGGCCGTCAGGCGGGTAGCAGTAAAGGGTACACCGACCGCATCGCGCTTGTAGCGGCCGGGGTAATCGAAGCGCTCATAGTCCCGGGACTGATGGGTAATGCTACTGTCACCTGCGCGGTGTTCCTGCCGGTACTGCGGGTTGGTGAAGGTGTAGTCCCGCTGCACCTGGCGTGCAGTGCGCACCTGTTCGCTGTAACGCAGGCGGCGCAGGCAAGGCCTGGCCTGGTCGCCACCGCTGTTGGCGCGGTACAGCACCTGGTCGGGACCGATGTCGTCTTCGTCGAAGAAGTCCTCATCCTCGTCGTCGGCCTCGAGCGCGCTTCGGCTGATCTGCCCCAACGCCAGCAGTCGGTCGGTGATGACCAACAGGTGGTGTTTCGGCGTGTGCTCGAAGCGATAGACGAAACCCTCTTCACCCGCCAGGCGGGCGATGAAGTCGAGGTCCGTTTCACCGGCCTGTACGCAGAACTCGCGCACCTGATGCTCGCCCATGCTCTTGATTTCGAAACGGGCAATACCCTGGCGCTTGAGCATCAATTCGAGAATCTGCGGCACGGTCTTCTGCTGGAAGATGCGCCAGTTCGAACGCAAGCCGGCACGGGCCAGCACGGGCTCGACCAGGGCGCGGTAACGGGTGCGATAGAACCCCGTCTCACCCTGGCTGAAACTGCTGACCAGGCCGTGCACATAGCGCAGGGGGCGCTCACCGCGCCAGATCGTGAACAGCACTGGTTTGTCGAGCAACTGGCCGAAGTCGACCTCGTCTTCAAAACTGATCAGTTCCAGTTTCAGCTGGAACGGTGAGCTGATCATTTCGTCGAGTTCGAACGAAACCACTTCGAAGTCAATCTGGCCAGCCAGCGGCTGGAAGGTGAAACGCAAGTCGGATTGGCTAGGCATGCGGATCCCCCTGCTACTGCTGCAAGATGCCGTTGAGCGATTCCAGCACCTCGGCGGTGATCAGGCTCAGGCGGTAGCTGTAGTAGCAGTAGGCGCAGACCATGGCGATGGCGGAGATCACCAACGGGCTCCACCAGGGCCATTCCCGGCGCAGCATGCGGTGGGGGCGATGGACCACGTTGGTATAGGGGTCGCCCACGAATTCCGGCGTGGGACCGCGCAGTTCACGAATGACCTTGTGCATCCGCGAAATCAGGGCATTGATGATTTCATCGCACTTCGGGTCCAGGGCGTACTTGCCCTTCAGGCCCAGGCAAAAGCAGAAGTACAGGAACTCCAGCACATCCTGGAACTCCTTGGGCGACTGCATCAACCGCTCCAGCAACACGAAGATCTTCTCGCCACCCTGGGTTTCGTCATGGAAGATGCTGAGCAGCGGTTCGTGGCTCCAGCACGAATTGTTCCCCCAGGGGCGGCTCATCACGGCCTCGTCCAGATAAAGGCACAAGGCATAGGAATAGACTTCGAGGTGCACGGCGGAATAACCGTGCTGCTGTATTTCCTCGCGGATGGCGCTGACCTGGGTCTGCAGGGCCTTGTGCACCTGTTCGATGTTGGGCAGGTCATCCAGCGTACGCAGGCGTATGACCAGGCCGAACAGCGGGTTGGCCGCGTCGAGCATCAGGTTGGCGAAGCCGCCGCGTAGCCGGAAGTCCGGGTCGGCCGGATAACCCTGATGATCTGCGCGCCTGCCCTGGCCGGGTGGATAGGGTGAATCGGTGCCCCCCGGGACATCGAGCATGGCATGCAGGCTGCTTTCGGTTACGTCATGAACAGCGTTGGCGGCCTGGGATTTTCCAGGACGAACAGCAGATGGGCCGGGCATGAAGAGGTCCTTGTCTTCCAGTAGGCTGAAGACATGAACACTATCGGGGAATCAATTCTTCGAGGAGCGTAGGGCTTCCCAAAACGCTGTAGGAATTTTCGCCTTTTGGCTTGTCTGGACGCTGCAATGCCGGAATTCCGGGGCCGCCCTGCGGCCCTTTCGCGACACAAGGTCGCTCCTGCAACGACTGCGCCAGCCCTTGTGTGGGCGGCGCAGCGCCGCAACCGATCAATCAGCCAAACAACCTGGCCAGGCAACCCAGCTTCTTCTTGTACGAGCGCCGAGCCTCCAGTGCGTCCTCCAGGCTGACTTCCAGGAACCGCGCCTGCTGGTTGGGCTGCATCTGCCCGATCAGGTCCAGGTCGGCGCTGATCACCGTGCCGATCATGGCGTAGCCGCCGCCCGACACCGCATCACGGTGCAGGATGATCGGCTCCAGCCCCGCAGGTACCTGGATCGAACCGATCGGGTAGCAGCTGTCAACGATGTTCGATGGATCCGAGCCGGCCCCGAACGGCTGCTCCCGTGGCTGGAAGCTCAAGGCACTGCCGCCCTTGTAGCGGTAGCCGATACGGTCTGCCTCGGAGCCTACCGTCCAGGCTTCGGTGAAAAAGCTTTGCGCCGCAGCCTTGGTCAGGCGATGAAAATAGAGCCCCGGCACCACCCGAAGCACCACTTCGCCACCCAAGGCCTGGCGCAAGGCCATTGGCAGGCTCGCACCGGCGCTGGTCTTGCCGCTGGGTACGCCGACCGGCAACAGGTCACCCGCCATCAGCTTGCGCCCATGGAAGCCACCCAATGCACCCAACGCATAGGTGGAGCGGCTGCCGAGCACCTCGGGTACATCGATACCGCCGGCCACCGCCAGGTAGGCCCGGGCGCCTGCGGTAGGGAAGCCGAAACGCAACACCTGCCCGGCACGTACGGCAAACGCCGTGTCCGGGCGTTGCTCGCGGCCATCGAGCAAGGCCGGCATCTGCGCACCACAAACCGCCACCAGCGCATCCTGCTGGAACTCCAGCTCCGACCCCACCAGCGCACACTCGAGGCCCGCGGCGCCGGCCGGGTTGCCCACCAGGTGGTTGGCCGCCCTCAGGGCGTACTGATCGAGGGCGCCGGACGGCGGGATGCCCAGGTGGTAGTAGCCTTCGCGGCCCAGGTCCTGCACCGAGGTAGCCAGCCCGGGCTTGAGTACCTTGATCATGCCAGCACCTCCTGCAGGGTCCGTGGATAGCCGACCGGGTCGGCGAGGAACGCGTCCAGGGAGAATTCCACCGGGCGAATGCGCAGGTCGAAGCGGCCTTCTTCGACATCCGCCACCGCCTGGTCGTAGGTGCGGCGGTCGATGGGTTTGAACTGCACGATGTCTCCGGGGCGGAAGAACACCATGTGCTCCTTCAGGTAGTTCAGTGTCTGCTGCGGGTCATAGATCGGCGCCGGGGTGACACCGAACATCTGGTAGCCGCCTGCCCCGCGCACCGAATAGATGCAGCCGAAGCAGCCGCCATGGCCAAGGGTGAGCTTGGGGGTGTCCGTACGCGGGCGCAGGTACTTGGGCACCTGAAGTTGCCGCTCGCGCTCGACCATCTGGAACATGAACGGCAGGCCGGCAACGAACCCGACCATCGACACAAACCACGGCGCGCCGCTGTGCGCGGCAATGAACGCCTCGACATCGGCCAGGCCGTTGATCCGAGCGGCGTACTCCAGGTCGGTGCTGCCCGGGTCTTGGTGGCGGTCACGAAAACGCATCAGCGTTTCATGGGTCCAAGGGTCGTTGTACAGCACTGGAATCTCGATGATCCGCGTCTGCAACGAGCGCTCGGCCACCGCCTGCGCTTCGGCGCCGCGCACCGCCTCCAGCAGTGCCTGCGGCGCGATACGGTCCGGGTCGAAGCGGATCTGGAACGAGGCGTTGGCCAGGCACACATCCAGCACGCCATCCAGGGCCAGCCGCTCCACCGCACGGGTGACGGCCATGCCCTTGAAAAAAGCCTCCAGCGACATGCTCTCGCTGACTTCGGCAAACAGGTGCTCGTCAGCGCCAAAGCTGTAGCGGATCGGGGTTGTAGCAAGCGGTTCGGCCATGACTGTTCCTTTTCTTGGAATCTTTATAGAAAGGCAGGCGAAAGCAAATTGCACGGGCTCCGGCGTATACCTGCCGGATGCCCCACGGATTCAGCGTGGCGCGCGCACCACGATACCGGCAGCGTCCAGCGCCTGGCGCGTGGCCTCGACCAGGTCGAGCGCACCTGGGGTGTCACTGTGCAAGCAGATGGAATCGAATTCGATGGCCAGGTCCTGCCCCTCGACCGTGCGCACCACGCCTTGCTGACAAGCCCGCAACACCCGTTCGGCGACCGCCCCGGGCTCATGGCCCCGTACATTGCGGGTGAACACGATCGAGCCGCTCAGGTCGTACTCGCGGTCGGCGTAGAACTCGCGAATTACCGGCTGGCCAAGCTCCTGGGCAATGCGGCAGATCACCGAACCGGGCATGCAGTACAGCAGCAGCTCTGGCTCGATCACCCGCAGGTTTTCCACCAGCAGCCGTGCAGCTTCTTCGTCACGTGCCAGATGCATGTACAGCGCACCGTGCGGCTTGATGTGCTGCAGGCGCACGCCCTGGGCGCGGGCAATTTCACGCAGGGCGCCGAGCTGGTAGAGCATGTCGTCGACCAGTTCCTGGGCCGGGGCATTGATGTGCCGGCGACCGAAGCCGACCAGGTCGCGGAACCCAGGGTGCGCCCCCACTGCGACGCCCAGGGCCTTGGCCCGCTCGACGGTACGGCGCATGGTGCCGGGGTCACCAGCATGGAAGCCGGTGGCGATGTTGGCCGTGCTGATGTAGCCCATCAGCTCGTTGTCGACGCCATCGCCAATGGTCCACGGGCCAAAGCCCTCACCCATGTCCGAGTTGAAATCCACCACCTGCATGACTGTCTCTCCTGGCGCTTGTGACTGCATGCAAGCCACGTTAGATTCTCCGCACCCCCTTGGGAAGATCTATAAACAGATAGGGTGTCTTCTGAAAATCAGATACCCCGGGAGCTTACCGTGTCACTGACCCTGCGCCAGGTCCGCTATTTCGTCGCCACCGCCGAGATCGGCCAGATTTCCCAGGCGGCAATCCACCTGAACATTTCCCAGTCTGCAGTGACCACGGCGATCAAGGAGCTGGAGGCGATGCTTGGCGTGCTGCTGTTCCAGCGCTCGGCCCAGGGCATGAGCCTGACCGAGGCCGGCCGGCACTTTCTGAACCGCGCCTACGTGATCCTGCGCAGCGTGGACGATGCGCTGAACAGCCCGCTGCCGGACGTGCGCGCCAGTGGCCTGCTGCGCCTGGCGGCAAGTTATACGGTGATCGGCTACTTCCTGCCCCATCACCTGCAGCGGCTGGAGCACTGGCACCCGGACGTGACCCTGGAGCTGTACGAACAGGAGCGCAGCGCCATCGAACAAGGCTTGCTGGAGGGGCGTTTCGACATGGCAGTGGTGCTCACCGCCAACCTCACCCACCCGGACATCGTCTCGGAAACCCTGTTCAACTCCGAACGCCGCCTGTGGCTGCCCGGCCATCATCCGCTGTGCGAGCGCTCGGCGGTAAGCCTGGCCGATGTGGCCTGCGAGCCGTTCATCCTGCTGACCGTGGATGAGGCCGAGCAAAGCGCCATGCGCTATTGGGAACAGGCCGGGCAGCGGCCGCAAGTGCGGGTGCGGACCAGTTCGGTGGAGGCCGTGCGCAGCATGGTCGCCAATGGCAGCGGTGTGGCGATCCTGTCGGACCTGGTGCACCGGCCCTGGTCGCTGGAGGGCAAGCGAATCGAGACGGTGACCATCAGCGACCCGGTGACACCGATGAGCGTGGGGTTGGCCTGGCACCGGGAACGGGCGTTCAGCCCGGCGATGCAGGCTGTGCGCAATTACTTCCATGATGCATTCCTGGCGCCGCAGCAGTTGTCGGCACGGCGCTGACCGTTCCCTGCAGGCCCGACTCTTCACGGGTAAATCCGCACACAGTGTCTGCATTCGGAATCAACGCCACTCGCTATAGGGCTCCAGCGGCGTCACCGGCAGCGCCAGGTTGCCCCGCCACGGCTCGAACAGGTAGCGCAGGTAGAGCATGCCATGGCTGGGCGCATAGTCATCGCTGTGCTGCCAGTCGAAGCCGCCGCCCAACACCCACTGGTCGCTCAGGCGCCGCTCGAACAGCCCGCGCAGGCGGTAGCCCAGCCCGCTGCTGTCGCTGGCGTCGTTCATGGCGTCGATGTTGGAGCCAACGTCATACTGTGCCAGCACCTTGCGGTTGACATGCGCGTCCGGGTACAGGCGGCTGCGACCGCTGTGGGCCTGGGACCAGCTTACAGAGCCTTCCAGCAGCACCGACCAGTCGTAGTTGCGCCAGGCATAACTGACCGGTACGCCAACCGATGTGTAGCGCTGCGGGCTGTAGTAGCCGCCCTGCCCCAGGCTGTAGCCGCCCAGGTCCTTGTCGTGACGCCAGTGCATCAGCGTAAGGCCCACGCGCACACGCTCATCGGCTTTTTCCACCACGCGGTGGTACCAGCCGGCCATGGCCCGGGTGCGCTGGTTGTCGGCGACGTTTTCGCCATACAGCCAGTGGTGCCCGAGGCTGGCCCAGACGCCGTTGTCACCGCCTTGGTCCCAGCTCAGGCCGAGTGTGGCGCCATTGGCCGTGACCCCGCCCCAGCGCACGCCCGTGCGCGGGTCACGTGCCCCGGCAAACGATAACAGCGAGTTGCTCATCGGCCGCCGCGAAGCAGTCAGCGACCAGCCAAGCTGGCCGAGGTCACCGTTGACCGTGGCGCCACCCAACCAGTTGTTGATCGCATAGCCCTGGGTGGTGCCCAGATCGAAGGCCCAGCGGCTGCCCTGCCAACCCAGCGCCAGCACGCTACCGTCCGCCGTTTGCGAACCGCCCTTACACGCGGGGAGCGACCTCCCGTCAGCGGTGCTGCCAACAAACTGGCAGCTGCCGAAATCCGGGGTATAGCGCCCCTGGTCGTTCTGCTCGAACGACCCCGCATCCATGCCGATGCGCTCCACCCGCGCAAAGGCGGTGCCGTCCTGCCAAGGGGTATCGACATGCAGCAGGGTCGATTGGGTACTCAGTTCGGACGTGCCCGGCGTGCCGTCGTCCTCGCGCCAACCGTAGTCGTGCATCAACGTCACATGGGTATTGCGCTGGCGATACAGCGCATCGACGTCGCTGCGCAGGCTGCGTGCCAGCCAGTCGTCGTCATCCTGCTCACGGCTGGCCAGCGTCAGTGCACGGTCGTCCCGTGGCGACACGGCAGCACGCTCGAGCATCCGTGCATCGGCCATCGCTGCGGCGTAAAGGTCCAGCGCCCGTTGCGGGTCATCCTGCGCCACCAGGCGGGCAGCGTCGCGCCGCAACAAGGGGTCGGGGCGAGCCTGCTGCGCTGCGATCTGGTCGAGCATTGCGGCCGCCTGGTCGTGTTCGCCCAAGGCGACCCAGACAGCCGCCAGGCGCCGCTGGGCGTTGCTGTCATCGGCAGCCAGTTGCGGTACCTGCACAGCCAGCATGTGCCGGGCCTGTGCCAGGTTGCCTTCGGCCACCGCGCTTTCGATCACGCCAAGGCGCGCCTGGGGTTGCCCAGGCTGCACGGCAAGCACGCGCTGGTAATAACCGCGCGCCTTGCCAGGCTCACCATTGGCCGCCGCCCAGTCAGCCAGCAGCATCAGGTCGTCGGTGCTGCCTTCGCCACGCGCCAGGCTGGCCTCGAGCAGGCGGGTCGCTTCAGCCGTACGGCCTTGCGCCTGCAGCTGCTGCGCCGAGGCCAGGGTCATGCGGCGGCGGATACGCTGCTCCAGTGCATGCATGTCCGCGCTCCAGGCCCCCTGCGGCACCGCGCCCAGGCTGTCCAGTGCCAGCGCATCGCGGTCGCTGGACTCCAGGAACAGGCCATGGGCATAGCGGGTAGATGGGTCGCCCGGCTGGCGCTGCACGATGCTGGCGAATGCCGCGTCGGCTTCGGCGGTGCGCCCCAGGTGGCGCAGGCTGCTGGCCAGCTGGTAGACCAGCCAGGGCTCATCGGGGGCCAAGGCCGTGGCCTGGCCCAGCGCCTGGCTGGCCGCCGCCCAGTCCTCACGCTGCATGGCCTGGTCACCTTGCTGGCGCAGGCGTGCGAGTTCCAGGCTGCGGCGCAGGCTGGCGAACTGCGCTTGCTGCCGAGGCGACAGGCTGTCGAGGTACGCCCGCGCCTTGTCGGGCGATTGCGCCTGGTACACACGCACCAGACCGCGCACGGCACTTTCGTTATCCGGTGCCATGCGCCGAACCTGCAGGAATTGCCGCTCGGCGGCGGCTGTATCGCCCTCGGCCAGCGAGACATCCGCCAGGCCCAGCAAGGCGTATTCCTCCTTCGGGCGCTGCTGGCGTGCCTGCTGGTAGAAGGCGCGGGCAGCGCGCAGGTCTTTCGCCTGCAGTGCCCGCTCGCCTTTGCTGAGCAGCGCCCAATACTGGCTGGACGACTCCAGGTCCTTCCACTGGCTGATCCAGTAGGTGTCCTGCTCCTTGGCACTTGCCGCCCGGAACGCCGCATTGGCGTCTTCGTAGCGGCTCTGGCGCATCAGTGCATAGCCCAGTGCGCCCTGCAGGCTGGCATCATCCGGATACTGGCGCAGCGCCCGGCGCAGTTGTGCTTCGGCTTCAGCGTTGCGGCCCTTGTCGAGCAATGCCAAGCCCCGCTGGCCAGCCTGCCAGGACGGGTCGGCCAGCAGTTTGCGCTGCTGTTGCAGGGTCTCGCTGGCCTGCGCCTGCAACGGTGAGGCCGGGTAACGCTGGAGAAACGCTTGCCAGGCCGCCGCGCTGGCGGCGCTCACCGCTTGCCCGGACAGGTAGTCGAACTCACGCTGGGCAGCGGCATCCCGTGCGCCAGGGTCGCGCGACAGCTGGTCGAGCAAGGCCAAGGCTTCGCGGTCGCGATTTTCGGCGAACAGCCAACCGGCCAAGGTCTGGCGCAGCCCGGCACTGCCCGGGTACTGCTGGTCCAGCTGCTGCAGCTGCCTGATCGCTTCAGGGCGCTGGCCTGGGAGGTTGCCGCGCACGCGCCAGTAGTCCAGGGCCAATTCCAGGCTTGGCGGTTCACCAGCGAACAACTGTTCATAGGCCGCCAGCGCCTCTTCATTGCGCCCGGTGACCGCCAGCAGGCGGGCCTGCTGCAATTGCCGCACGCGCTCCGGCTGCTGCAGCTCGAGCAGGCGCCTGGCCTGGCGTGCCTGCAAGCTGCCAGGCGCGATGGCACTGATCCGCGCACTCAACTGCTCGGCCTCGGTGCTGTTCTTTTCGCGCAATGCCAGGCTCAGGGCCGCCAACAACACATCCGGGTTGCGCGGCTCGAGCAATTGCAGCCGCCCCAGTGCATCGCGCACCAGGTCGTCACGATGCAGCGCCTCGCCGCGACGCACTTGGTCCAGCAGCCATTGGCGCTGTTCGCCGGCATCCTTGGGTTGTGCCGTGGCCTGGCAGGTCACTGCCGCCAGCATCAGCACGCCGATCATTCGCTGCATGGCGCGCTCCAGGCCGGCAACAGGCGGCCGTGCGGGTCAAAACGGTAACGGCCTTGGTCCCAGCCCTGGCCAAACAGCGCCAGCACCTGGCTGTAATAGGCCTTGGCTTCGACTGGCTGCTCGCGCAGGCGCTGACGCTGGGCCGCCAGGCCCGCGACGTGCTCCGGCGATGCTGCCAGCAACGGCAGCAACGCCGCAGAGAAACCCGCCGGGCCATGGCCACTGGCAACACCGCTGTGCGCATCCACATGCTCTGGCGGCAACCCCTGGCGCGTGGTCAATGCCGCCATCGGGGCATAGTGGGCCACCAGTTCGGCACGCTGCGCCGCGTCCTTGGCCAGCATGCCGACCCACAGGTAGACGCGGATGGCGTCGTAGTCACCCTCACTGCCATGTTGCGGGTCCGCTGCCAGTTCACCGGCTGGCGTCCACAGCAGCCAGTCCGGGGCAAAGCCCTTTGGTGACGAAGCCAGCCACAAGCGCCGCGTGTTGGCCGCCAGCTCTCCCCACAACGGGTCGACCAGGCTGAAGCGATCGAACAACTGCAGCGGCAAATAGCTGGGGTTCAAGCGGGCGCCCCGGGCATCCTCGAAGCCGTAGTCCCCCGGCAGCAGCATCACCCCCAGGCCCGGCAGCTTGCGCACGGTTTGCGCGGCGATACGCCACAGCAGGCGCTGGCCCAGCTGCGTGTAGGCCGGCTCGTCCCACAGCCGCCCGGCTTCCAGCAGGCTGTAGGCAATCCACAGGTCGGCATCGCTGGCGTTGTTGGCATCCAGCACCTGCCACTGCTGCTGGCCGTTACGGCCCCACAGCCAGGCGGGCAGATGCCGGGCCAGGTCGCCCTCCGCCAGGTTGTTGCCGGTCCAGCGCAGCAACTGCGCGAAGGCTTGCCGGTCATTGCCCACCAGGGCGAAGAACAGCGCGTAGCTCTGCCCTTCCGAGGTGGTGATCAGGCGCTCGTCGCTCGGGTCGATGACCCGACCGTCGACACTCACCAGTTCGGCCTTGAAGCGGTCCCAGGCCGGCCATTTGCAAGCCGGTGCGGCACTCGTGACGACGGGCAGGCCCAAGGCGACCAGCCCCACCAGCAACTGACGCATCATCACCCCGCCTCACCCAGGCGGCGCTTGCCTGCCCAGCGCAGTGCCCGCCACAACAGGAAGGCAAACAGCACCACGCAAATGGCCGCGATCGCCGCCAGCAGCACCGGGTGTTCGGACAGGTGGAACCACAGCAGCAGCCACCACGGCAGCGCGCCTACAAAGTAGTGCTCGCCGACGAACTGGCTGGTGACGCCGCTGCTGCGCACCAGCGTCACCGAGCCGGCCACCGCATCGAGCTTGCCCACATCGCCGAGCACGTCGCGCAGCAACGCTTGGTCGCTATCGCTGTTGGCCAGCAGGCCGACAACGCTGCGCTGCTCATGGAAGGGCGACTTCAGCCCGGTGATGGCCGCAATCGGCGCCTGCGCGCTGACTGCCACTCGGCTGCTCGCGGCCACCGGCGCGGTATCGAAGCGCTGGCTGCCCGGCAGCCCTGTGCTACGGCCCTGCAGCAGCCAGTCCCGCTGGGCACTGAGCAGCAGGCCAAGGTTGGGCGCATCCCCCAGCGCCTCAGGCAGGCTGCCGAGCAGCAGCAAGTCGGCATCGACCGCTGCGGCCTGCTTCCAGTCATCGACCAGCCGCAGGCCAAGCGCCGGGTAGCCGATCTGCCCGGCCAGCCCGCCGACCGCATCGAGCAAAGTGCCCACCTGCATCGCCGTGGGCTTGGCCGGCATGACGACCAGCGTTTCGGAAAGGTCGGCCATGCGGCTGAACGGGAAGCCGCTGCGGGCGAATGCGCGCAGGTCGGGCATGGCGATGTAGTGGTGGTAACCGGACAGGTCGATGGTCGAGTTGTCGTCGATCGCCGCGCGCACATCCACCGGCAACGAGGTCTGACAGCGGTCGCGCTGGGCGCTGCCCAGGGTGCTGGCAAAGCTGAAATCGAAGCGCAGGCGGTTGCGGTCGCCGATCTTCAACGCCGGTACCAGCGACTTCTCGGTCAATGCGCTGTTGTCACCGGACAACACCGCCAGGCGCATTTCCTCGAGCGTACCGCCGCGCCGGTCATTGCCCACCAGCGGCATGCTGGTGATGTACTGGTCGTTGACGCTGATGCTCAGGCGCGATTCGTCGCTCACTGCCGGGGCCGTGTAGCGGTACAGCGTACGCAGTGGAATGCCCTGGTTGCGCCAGACGAACAAGTCCGGCGGCAGGTTCAGTTCAAGTGTCACCGGCCGTGGTTGCAGGCCGCTGACCTGCAGCTGCTCGGGGTAATCGAGCAGCTCGGCGAAGCGTACCGGGCGGTCGGTGCGTGTCCAGTTCGGCGCATCGTAAGGCTGGCGCGGCTGCAGTGCCGTCATCTGCTCGACCTTCACCCGGGCACCGCGGAACAGGTTGTTGCCAACCGCCAGCGCCGAGGCGGCCTTGACCAGGTCATCGTCGTTGCGGCCCAGCACCAGCAGCACCTTGCTGAAGCGATCGTCCGGGTGGTCGATCATCTGCAGTACCGGGCCGTCGACCGGCGGGAATTGCTGCAAGTCGGCAAGGAAGGCCGGGCGACGGTCGTTGCTGGCAAACACGATGCTCGGCGTGGGTTTGTCGCCACGGGCCGGCAGGCTGCCGTACAGCACCGGGAAGGTCGCCTTGCGCCAACCGGCCTGGCTGCCGAAGTAGGACGCCAGGATCGCCGCCGCACGCTGCTCGCCCAGGCTCGGCACGCCGCTGAACACCACCGGCAGCGTTACCTTGCCGGTGTCGCGCACATCAAAGAACGGCAGCGGGAAGTACGCCAGGTCGTTGTCCAGGGCCAGGGCCTGTTCGTGCAGCTGCACCTGGCTCTTGCGGTTCAGGTTCAGCCACAGGCCGCTGTGCGCAGGGTCTTCGCAGATGTCGGTGTAATGCCCGACGAACTCCAGGCGTACCCGGTTGAAATCGCTGAGCAGCTTCGGGTCCAGCGGCAGTTGACGGCGCACGCGCTGGCCAAGCTGGTCCTTTTCCACCGGCACCACGCCCATCAGTTCGTCATTCAGGTACACTCGCAGGTGCGACAGGTTCGGCAACAGCGCGGGCGATGGCGTGTAGTCCAGCTGCAGGCTGGCATCGGTGGCCAGGCGGTCGCGCCGCAGGCCGAATTCGATATGCTCGCTGTTGCGCACCCCCAGCAGCAGGCTGTCGGAGGCATGCCCGAGCTGCTCGAAGGTTTTCGCAACCGCCCAGTTCGGTACCGTGGGTACGGCTGGCTCGGCAAGCGGGGCGACAGAGGCGGCAGCGGCGCTTTGCGACAAGGCAGCAAGCAGCGCCATCGCCAGGCCCCAGGTACGCGCGGGATAACCAGTCATCATGCGTCTCGATCAACAGGGTTCAAGGAAGGGACAGGCTGCGGTGTGCGGGGCCTGTAGCTGGCCAGCCAGTTCGCCAGCGCGTGCAGTGGGCGCAGCCACGCCCGCACCCATGGCGGCAAGTGTTCGACCAGCCGCAGGTAACCGACACCGCCCAGCTTCAGCACGTCGACTAGGCTGCGCAGCGGGCGATCGACCTCGTGCTGCTCGTTCCAGCCAAGCCAGGCATCGGCACGGGCAAAGGTGCAGTGGACCAGGTCGATACGCTGTTGCTGGCCGAGGTCATGGAACACCAGGCCCACGTGTTGCCCGACGGTACGGGTGACACAGGCCTGGAAGGCGAACTCGCGCTGGCCGCGGTTGAGCAGCAGGCGCACCCGCTCCCCCGCTTGCAACTCGAGGCCCCGGTGCAATTGCAGGCCGACACCGCCGTCGGAGTAGTCGACCAGGGTACAGGGGTAGGCGTGACCGCTGGCCAGCACCAGCCCCGCCGGCAAGCGCATCTGCACCCGGTGGGCGCGGCGCACCTGGCGCACTTCGGCAGCCACGGCGACAGCGGCGCCGATGATCAGCAGGTTGTAGATCACCCACAGCGAGCTGACGATCACCGTGCCGATTTCTGCCGCCGGGCCGGTGAACAGGCGCCACACGGCGAAGCCCAGACCGGCCACGTTGAGCGCCGCCAGCCACAGGTAGGGTTGGGCGATGCGCCAGTCGAACTGCTCCTGCTCCATCAGGCCGCCCTTGGCGGTGACGTTGAACTTGCCCTTCTTCGGCGCGAACAGCGCGACCGTGGTCGGGCGGGCGATGTACCAGGCCAGCACGGTCTCGTAGACCTCGCCCCAGAAGGTCTGCCGGTACTTGCCCTGCATGCGCGAGTTGGTCAGGCTGGCGTGGATCATGTGCGGCAGCACGTACAGCAGGATCATCAGCGCCGGGGCGTAGATGATGTAGGCATGCAGCAACAGGAACGCCAGCGGCGCGGTCAGGAACACCAGCCGTGGCAGGCCGGCCAGGAAGTGCAGCATGGCGTTGGCATAGCACACCCGCTGGAACAGGCTCAGCCCACGGCCGAACAGCGGGTTGTCGGTACGGAAGATCTGCACCATGCCCCGGGCCCAGCGAATGCGCTGGCCGATGTGCGCCGACAGGCTCTCGGTGGCCAGGCCGGCCGCCTGCGGAATGCTCAGGTAGGCCGATGACCAACCCTGGCGGTGCATGCGCAAGGCGGTATGGGCATCTTCGGTCACGGTTTCGACGGCGAAACCGCCGATGCTCTCCAGCGCGGTACGGCGCAGCACGGCACACGAGCCGCAGAAGAACGCCGCGTTCCACATGTCATTGCCATCCTGGATCAGGCCGTAGAACAGCTCACCTTCATTGGGGCGACGGCGGAACGAGCCCAGGTTGCGCTCGAACGGGTCGGGCGAGAAGAAATGGTGCGGCGTCTGCACCAATGCCAGCTTCGGGTCCTTGAGGAACCAGCCCACTGTCATTTGCAGGAAGGAGCGCACCGGCACGTGGTCGCAGTCGAAAATGGCGATCAGCTCGCTGTCGGTCACGCCCAGCGCATGGTTGAGGTTGCCAGCCTTGGCGTGCTTGTTGTCCGGCCGCACGATGTAGCCCACCCCCACTTCGTCGGCGAACGCACGGAACGCCTCGCGCCGGCCGTCGTCGAGGATATAGATGCGCAGGCACTCGCGCGGCCAGTCCAGGCCCAGGGCGGCCAGCACCGTGGTGCGCACCACCGACAAGTCTTCGTTGTAGGTGGGGATCATCAGGTCGACGGTCGGCCAGTGCGCCGGATTTGCCGGCAGGTTCGCCGGCTTGCGCTGCAACGGCCAGCTGGTCTGGATGTAGCCCAGGATCAGCACGAACCACGAATAGGTTTCTGCCGCCAGCAGGATCACCCCGCACACAAGGCCCGTGGTGTCGTTCCAGTTCAGGGTCGAGGTGTAGCGCCACCACAGGTAGCGGCAGGAGATGAGCGTCGACAGCACGATCAGCATCAGGGTCGGGAAGCGGCCCGGCATGTGCCGCACCAGCAGGGCAATGCCCAGCAGCAGGCAGATGAACACCAGCTGCGCCAGGTAGCCGAACGGTTCGGTCACGCACAGCACGGCCAGGCCGATGGCGCCCAGGGTCAGCACGCTGTAGAAAACCCACCGGGCGAACACGCTCAAGCCGCGCAGGCGTGCCGAGGCTTGCTGTTTGAAAGCGCTGGCGCGGTAGCGCGCAGGCAGCTGCTGCAGGCGGTCGATCAGCAGGCCATGGTAACGGCGCAGCACCTGGCGCATACCGCGCAGCTGTGCACGCACTGCACTCCAGGCACGGCGGGCAAACCCCGGCTCGCGAGGCAGCGGTTGGCGCCGGACCAGCAACCACAGGCTCTGGATCAGCAGGCGCAGCGGGTCGCCCAGGCTTGGGCGCTTGCCCGCCAGTTGCGGGTACAGCCGCTGCCGCTCGGCCAACAGGGCTTGCCAGGCAGGTGACTCCAGGCGCAGGAACAGGAAGGCCAGCCACACGCCAAGGGTAAACAGCCAGGCGACCGGCTGCCGCGCGCCACGTGTGCGGAACCAGGCGTAGGCCGACAGAGGGGTCAGGGTCACGACTGGCGCCTCGTCAGGCAGCGCACCGCCAAGCTCTGCACGTCCCGGCAAGCCAGGCTCTGCGGCGCGTAGTGGCCAAGCGGTGCCTTGCACGCCAGGGCCTCGAGGAAGGCCTCGTCGCGGTGCACCACCTGGATCGGCAGGCGATCACGGAACAGGTCGCGCCATACCATCAGCAGGTCGCTCTGCAAGCGGCTGGCGGGGTCGTAGCGGTTGACCAGCAACAGGTCGTAGTGCTCGACCTGCCGGCGCCCGAGCAGCAGGTGGCTGGCCATCTCTGCCTCGGCCACCAACACCCGCACGTCAGTCTCGACGCTTTGGCCAGCGGCATCGGCCGGCAGTTGCGGCAAGTCGAACAGCAACCAGTCGAAGTGTTCGGCCAGCTCGGCCTGGCGCGCGCGCCATGCTTCAGCGTCGGGCAACGGCGGCCGCGTGCCGGCAGGCAGATTGCCGAACGGCATCAGGCACAGGCCATCGAGCACCTCGTACATGGCATCGCTGTATGGCCGCCCTTCCCGCTCGGCAAGCGCCCAGCCCTCGTGCGTGTCGAGGGGCAGGTTGAAGTGCAGGCCGAGCAGGTTGCTTGGGCACAGGTCGACCAGCAGCACCCGCTCACCTACGCCCTGCAACGCATGCCCCAGCGCGGCCAGCAAGGCACTGCGCCCCAGGCCACCGCGAACGCCGTGCAACGCCAGGCTGGTCATGGCGACAGCACCTGGCGCCGCGGCGCCGCCGTGTACAAGGTGCCCTGGGCGCTGCTCCGGCAGCTTTCACCCAGCAGTGGCCAGCGCTGCAAGGCCTGCTGGACACCCACCAGCAATGAGATGTCCTGGTAGTTCAGGTCCGGCATGTCCAGGTGCTGGCGCAACTGGGCGATATCGTCGCTGCGGTCGGCAGGGTCTGCCTTGCCAGTGATCATGGGCGCTCCTTCGGGACAGGCTGCCAGTCGGGCTGGCCTTGCAGGCGCATGTAGGCGCGCCCCTGGTAGTTCAGTACTTGTGCACCTGCGGTTTCCGCGACCTGTTCGGTGGTCGGCAGGTCGCTCAGCAGGCTGGGCACATCCAGCACCTGCTGCTGGCCCAGGCCCGCATACACGCGCGAAATCAGCTCGGACAGCGCCAGGTAGCTGGTGGGTGCCGAGACATGCAGCGGCTCGCTGCGGGCAGGCTGGCCCATGCCGATGAACTTCAGGCCCACCGGCACATGGGTAATCGATGGGGTGGGGATTTCACGCATGCCCGACAGCTGCATGCGGTCGCCATGCAGCGCGGCGCCATGTTCCGGGACAATGGCCACGACCACGCGGCGGCCGCTGCGCTCCAGTTCATCGAGGAAGCTGCCAAGCTCGCCGAACAGCCGGGTGGCGCGGGTGGCGTAATCGGCCACGCGGGTACCGCCGTCGGCGGTGACGATACGGTTGCCGTCATGCAGGCTGATGCTGTTGTAGAACAGCGACACATGCTCGGCCGGCGCGCCTTTGCGCTGCCCCCACCAGCGGCGCAGCACCTCCAGGTCGCTGGCGATCGGCGAGCCGTCGAAGCCGACCAGTGCCCGCGGGAAGTCGGTGTTGCGCAGGCCGGGTTGAGGCATGTGCTGCTGGGTGATATCGCCGATGAAGTTGTCGAAGCGGCCGCTGTGGTTGAGCAAGGTGTTGCTCTGGAAGCCGAGCCTGGCCAGGTTCTGGAACAACAGGCACTGCTCCGGGGCGGGCTGATACAGCCCGGCGTGGGACGACTGCCCGCAGCTGGCACGCAGCACGCGGATGGCGGCCGGCCCACTGTAGGACGTGGCCGAGTTGAACTGGTCGAAGATCACGTCCAGGCGCGAGAACAGCGGGTTGTCACGCAGCCCGACAGCGGAAAGGTCATCCCAGGCCAGCGAGCAGATGTTGATCACCAGCAGGTCGAACGGCTGCTCATCGGCCTTCATGGCCGGGAATGCTGTTACCCGTTCACGCTCACTGGCGAAGAACCGCTCGAGCCAGCTGTCGAGCGTGGCATTGTCGGCAACCGCGGTGGCCTGCGCCTGCTCGGTGGGGCTGGCAGCCGCGGCGCCAGGCGCCTGGCCCGCATTTAGCCCCAGCGCTGGCAGGCCGCCGACCGCCAGCCACGCCAGCCCCAGCAGGCTCAAGGTACTCAGCCGCAGCCAATGGCGCAGGTACAGGTAACCCACCAGCAACAGCGCCAGCGCGCCCAGCAGGTTCCAGTTGATGAAGCGGCCGAGCAGTTCGAGCAGGTAGTCCCACGAGAAATCGAACACCCCCGGCTGCGCCAGCAGGCGGCTGAAGGGCGGCAGCCAGGTGTCCTGGTAGAACAACGCGATGCCGACCGGTACGGCCACCAGCTGCCGCGCGATTCGCAGCCACCTGCCTGGCAACGGCAGCAGCAGAAACGCAGCGAACAGCAGGTTCGGCAGCGCCCGGAAGTCGAGCATGCCAAGGGCGACCAGCAGGAACTTGGCCAGGAAATAAAGGTTCCACCCTCCCAGTCCAGGCCAGCGGGCCGGTACCGGGAGGGTGGCGGATGTATTAGTCATTACGGGGTTCCTGGCGTGCAGCGCGGTGGCGTATGCCCAGCGGTTTCAGGTAACGAGGTGGAAGGCGGCGGCGCAACCAGCCGCGGAGCGTGGCGCGCAGGCGCAACAGCAGCAGGGCCAGCGCCAAGGTGACCAGCGCCGTGATGCCAACCACTTGCAGCAGTTGCACGAAGTTCATGCCGTACCCCGCTTGCCCAGGGCCACCCGGCGCGGCGCCAGGGCCGGCCTTGCCTGGGCGGGCAGCTGCGCCGCCGCGTCGAGCCGGGGTGGCTGTGGCACGCTGTCGTCGAGGAAGGCCGGGGTGGCCAGGCTGTCGACACCGGCAAGCACCTCCTGGCTGATGAACAACTCTTTCCACGACAACTGGAAGATGTGGTCAAGGGCTTGCTCGACGCCTTCGGAGCGGCAGGCGAACAGGAACAGGAACAGCACATCGCCCACCACGCAGGCGATGTCGCCGTCGCGGCGGAACACCGTGCGCGAACAGGCTTGCAGCGGGGTCAGGCCAGGGGCCGGGCGCAACACCAGCAACTGGTGGGCGATTTCGCCGTTGCGCACCCCGTGCCACATGGTCTGCACCGCTTCGGCGAACGCGCGCGGCGCCACCAGCCCGCAGATGGCCAGCGGCCGCAGGCGTGCGAGCAAGGCATCGAAATCGCTTGGCAAGCGCCGGCGCCAGAGGTAACCCTGGATGCTCTCGACCATGGTCAGGAAGCGCGACAGGCTGGCACCGAACGGCACGATCTGGCTGGCCCCGCAGGCCAGCAGCAGTTGTTCATCCTGGTAGCGCAGGGTTGGTGCCATCTCGCGCACCACCAGCTTCAGGGCACTGCCACGCAACTGGCGCAAGCGGTGCAACTGGCGCGCCAGGCTATCTAGGCGCTGCCCGCCGTCCATGGCAAAGATGACCGTGGCGGAAACCGCCCTGCCAGCTTTGGCACCCAGTTCCTCGAGGCTCTCGCAGACCTGCCAGTGCTCGGAGAAGGCTGGCGCACCTTCCAGTACCGGGCGCTGAGCCAGGCACAACAGCTCGTCGCCACCGGTGTCGCTGGGGGCCTGCGGCGCCCCGGCGGCGGCGAAGGCCGCTTCAAGCCGCGCCAGTTCCACATCGCGCGTACCGGTCTTGCCGAGCGGGTTGCTCCAGAAATGCTGCAGGTAGCGCACCCCGCCTTTGCCGCGGTACACCTGGGCCAGGCCATCGACGCCCTGGTTGAACGCACGCAGGCGCTCTACCAGCCCGGCACTCTGGCCGCTGCTGATGACCAGCAATAGCGTGGCCTCGGCCAACAGGACCGGGCGCAGCGCGTTGCACCAGCTTTCGACGTTGCCGGCACCCCAGACGTCGGCGGGCGCCAGCAGCACCAGCACCCGCCCGGCGGCGTCGATACGCGGCAGGTCATCGACCAGGTGCCGGGCGGCTTGCAGGTCGGCTTCGTACAGCGCCAGTTCGGCGGGGCCCTGCGCGGCATCGAGCGCCCCCAGCACATCACCGATAGCTTGCGCATCGGCGACCAGGGCTGCGCGAGCGTGCTCGGGCAGCCCCCCGACCACCTGGCGGCATAGCACGGTGGCGTCTTCTGCGTTGTCACAGGCCAACCAATACAGTCCTTGTACATGAAGCTGACTGCTTTCGGCGCCTAAGCCGGAAATAGCCAACCACGGCATTCCATTCGTCAAAACACTGGCTCTGAAAAGTAGATTGAAACGGCTATGAGAGGTGGCTGCGGGCACATGCGCCGCTGAGGCTCGATGAATAGCGTCAAAAAAACAACAAAATGACTGACAAACAACCGAACCCGTCAATTCTACAGCAGGGAGGCAAAATGAAATCAAGCAGAAATGTAATGAATTGCAAAAAATTGTTAGCAGCAGGTGCAGGTCTGGAAATGTTTGGTGCCTGTGAGATCGAGCGCCGCCCGCGCGGCGCTTCGCAGCACAAGGCTGCCTCAGGTACAACGTGAGCCCGAAGCCTGCGCAGTACCTGTGGGAGCGGGCATGCCCGCGAAGCAGGCGACGCGGTGGATGGCACCGGCTGCGCCGGTGTTCGCGGCCACGGCCGCTCCCACAGGTACAGCGCGAGCCCGAAGCCTGCGCCGGACCTGTGGGAGCGGGTTCACCCGCGAAGCAGGCGACGCGGTGGATGGCACCGGCTACGCCGGTGTTCACGGCCACGGCCGCTCCCACAGGTACAGCGCGAGCCCGAAGCCTGCGCCGGACCTATGGGAGCGGGTTCACCCGCGAAGCAGGCGACGCGGTGGATGGCACCGGCTGCGCCGGTGTTCGCGGCCACGGCCGCTCCCACAGGTACAGCGCGAGCCCGAAGCCTGCGCCGGACCTGTGGGAGCGGGTTCACCCGCGAAGCAGGCGACGCGGTGGATGGCACCGGCTACGCCGGTGTTCACGGCCACGGCCGCTCCCACAGGTACAGCGCGAGCCCGAAGCCTGCGCCGGACCTATGGGAGCGGGTTCACCCGCGAAGCAGGCGACGCGGTGGATGGCACCGGCTGCGCCGGTGTTCGCGGCCACGGCCGCTCCCACAGGTACAGCGCGAGCCCGAAGCCTGCGCCGGACCTGTGGGAGCGGGTTCACCCGCGAAGCAGGCGACGCGGTGGATGGCACCGGCTGCGCCGATGTTCGCGGCCACGGCCGCTCCTACAGGTACAGCGCGAGCCCGAAGCCTGCGCCGTACCTGTGGGAGCGGGCATGCCCGCGAAGCAGGCGACGCGGTGCTCGATCTCACAGGCACCATGAGATTTGGTTATCAAAGCGCCCCACTAAAAATTGATTTCGCTGTCATGACCTGCTCTCTAGACTGAATAAAGGCAACGATAAAACTCAACGTTTTCAGCGCATGTTCAACCGCCCCGGTAGTTCATTCGCTGGCGTGCTCGTGCGCGTCGTGGATAAGGCTTGTTGCAAAGCGTTGTTGTTTAAGGAGTACATATAAAAATGCACAATCACACCGCTGGATTAGACTTGATCAAACAACGCAAGCCGCAACACGGTTTGCCGGGCGCCGCCTATATGGACCCGGTGCTCTATCAGCAGGACCTCGAGCACATCTGGTACAAGGAATGGATCTTCGCCGGCCACACTTTCGAAATGGAAAAGCCGGGCGAATACCTGACGCTGCAAATCGGTGAATACCCGGTTGTCGTAGTGCGCGGCAAGGACGGTGTAATACGTGCCTTCCATAACGCCTGCCGCCACCGGGGCTCCAAAGTCTGTACCGAAGCCAAGGGCAAAGTGGCCAAGCTGGTATGCCCGTACCATAAATGGACATTCGAACTGGACGGCAAGTTGCTGTATGCCGGCAACATGGGTACCGACTTCGACCCGTCCGAGCATGAGCTTGCTCCTGTGCACTGCGAGATCGTGCACAGTTACATCTATGTTTGCGTCGCCAGGCAGGCACCAGACTTCGAGAAGTTCCGCAGTGCCGTTTCACCGTTCATTGGCCCTCACTACCTTGAAGACTGCAAGGTCGCGTTCGAATCCCACCTGGTGGAAAAGGGCAACTGGAAGCTGGTCTTCGAAAACAACCGCGAGTGTTATCACTGCGACGGCACCCACCCCGAACTGCTGTGCAGCTATACGGAGCTGGCCTCCGTACGCGGCGACGGCAATGCAGAAGACCCGGTATTTGCCGAGTACTGCAATACGCTCGAGGCAGCCGGCCTCGCCAGCCGCCTGGTCATGGACCCCAATGGCCAGTTCCGCATGACCCGCATCCCGCTCAACCCAGGTGCCAGCAGCTACACCATGGACGGCAAGCCGGCCGTGGCCCGGCGCCTGGACCGCAGTGGCGTGGAGAACATTGGCGCCCTGCTCTACTTCAACTACCCCTCTACCTGGAACCACTTCCTCGGCGACCACGCCTTGAGTTTCCGCGTGCTGCCGGTAGGCCCCGGTGAAACCGTCGTCACCACCAAATGGCTGGTGCCGAAGGACGCACAGGAAGGTGTCGACTACGACATTGACCGGTTGACCAAGGTCTGGATGGCGACCAACGACCAGGACCGGCGGTTGGTCGAAGGTACCCAGGTGGGCGTGACCTCCCCCGCCTACATCCCCGGCCCGTTCTCTTCGATCATCGAAAGTGGCGTGTGCCAGTTCGTCGACTGGTACTGCGACCTGATGACCAGGCGGCTGACCGAAGCGGCGTCGAACAGGATCCTCTGACGCCCACGGCGGAGGGTGCTGCCCTCCGCCGGCCCCAGCCGGTCTACCGGATCGACGGTAGCTTCCTGGCGCATCCCCTCGGCACTGGCCGCCAACCATTTCAGAAGTTGGCTACGAAATTTGACGCCGTAATGGCGCAACGGCCGTTGCCCACACTTCGCCCCCACTTTTCAACTTGACCCGCTGTATGGGAGCCAAGCCTTTTCCCCGGGCAAGACAGAAACAAGACCACAACATCTGTCGCGTGCAACCCGGGCACCCCGAACATTGCAACTGCCATGAATTTCAAAGGAGACAAGAATGATAAGTCCTGTACTCACGGTTGAAGATGTACCCCTCAACAAGTTTCACAAGTCGCTGACTGTCCGTTCAGGCGGTGGCGGTTTTGCCGACGGTTATGTGCTGTGCGTGATTGGCGTCGCCCTGGCGCATATATCGGCGACGTTGCAGTTGAGTACGTTCTGGGAAGGCCTTATCGCCGCTGCGTCCCTGATTGGCGTGTTCTTCGGCGGGTTTCTCGGTGGCTGGCTCACCAACCACCTGGGCCGGCGCAAGGTGTATTTCATCGGTCCGCTGCTGTTCATCGGTGCCTCGCTCGCCCACTTGTGGGTCGATACGGCAATGGGCATGTTCCTGCTACGGTTGCTGATCGGCATTGGCGTAGGCATCGAATACCCGGTGGCCACGTCCATGCTCGTCGAATTCATGCCGCGCAAGTACCGCGGCTCACGCCTGGCCATGCTGACCCTGTTATGGTTCGCCGGTGCTGCGTCGGCCTACCTGTTCGGGGAGTTGCTGCTGCGCACCCTGGGTGCTGATGCCTGGCCATTGGTGCTGGCCAGCTCCGCGCTGGTGGGGGTGTTCCTGTTCGTGGTGCGCCTGGGCACCCCGGAATCACCCCGCTGGCTGCTGAGCAAAGGCCGCGATGCCGAAGCCGAGGCCGTGCTCAAGGCGGTGTATGGCAGCGATTTCGGCCTGCACAACCTGCCCGAGGAACAAAACACCCGCAGCCTGACCTTCGCCAACCTGCTGCACTCGGGCTACGGCAAGCGGATGCTGTTCATCGTCAGCTTCTGGACATGCTCCATCATTCCGGTCTTTGCGGTGTACTCGTTCGCCCCCAAGGTACTCGGCGCACTCAACCTGAAAGGTGATATCGCCTCCCTGGGCTCGGCACTGATCACCCTGTTCTTCGTCTTCGGCTGCATGATAGCCACACGCATCATCAACCTGATCGACCGTCGCACCATGCTCAACTGCAGCTTCCTGCTCTCAGGCCTGGCCCTGCTGTGCCTGGGCATTTTCCATGCGAGCCCAGGCCTGGTCATTCTCATGCTGTTTGCCGCCTACGCGCTGTTCATCGGCGGCGCCCAGGTACTGGTGCTGGTCTACCCCAACGAAATCTTCCCGACCGAAATCCGTACTTTCGCCGTGGGCGTCGGTACCTCCGTGTCACGCATCGGTGCGGCAGTCGGCACCTACCTGGTGCCCCTGTCGCTGGATTCGCTGGGGATCGCGCAAACCATGTACATCGCCGCACTGGTCTCGTTCGTCGGCCTGTTCATGTCCTGGGCCCTGGCACCGGAAACACGCTCGCTGAACTTGCAGCAGGCGGCATCGCTGGGCTGATCTGAAACAACACTGTCAAAGGGAACACACAATGGCTGATTTGCTGAGCAAGCAACAATACGCGGCCCTCGCCGCCGAACTGCAACTGCGTACCCAGGCGTTCATCGACGGTGAGTTCCGCGATGCCATCTCGGGC